>DATBFY010000435.1:0-2008 GCA_036558265.1 Tepidisphaeraceae bacterium
GCGGCGTCCGCCAGCCAAGCTTCGATTGTTGCGGACGGGGCAGACCAGGGTGTCGACCAGGGGTTCCCCTGGGGCGATGCAGCGGTCGAAATCGTTAGCGTCCTCCCTGACCCTGCGGCCAAGGAGGCGGCAATGAGCACAACCGAGGACGCCACCAGCGGCGCGAGCGGGATGGCGGAACAGCAGGCGCTGGGACTCCTGGGCGGCGAACTTCGTGAGGGCTACGCCGAGGTCGGCGACGTGAGGTTGCATTACGTCGAGGCCGGCGATGGGCCACTGATCGTCCTGCTGCACGGCTTCCCCGAGTTCTGGTACGGCTGGCGGCTGCAGATCCAACCGCTCGCGGCGGCGGGATTCCGGGTCGTCGCACCCGACATGCGCGGCTACAACTTGTCATCGCGGCCGGATGGCGTCGCGGCCTACGACACCGGCCCGCTGACCGCCGACATCCGCGGTCTCATCCATGAACGCGGTGCTGAGTCCGCGCTGTTGGTCGGTCACGACTGGGGCGGAAGCGTCGCCTGGGCCACCGCGATGAGCCACCCCGAGGTCGTGGACCGGCTGGCGATTCTCAACGCGGCCCATCCGCGGAAGCTATCGCAGGGACTCCACCACCCGGGCCAACTCCGCAAGTCCTGGTACTTCTTCTTCTTCGCCCTCCCGGAGCTGCCCGAAAGCGTTGTGCACGCGAACAACTGGCATTTCTTCCGGAACTTTCTGGACGACGCCCAACCGGCTTACACGCCGGAGGAGATCGATCGCTACATCGAGGCGTGGTCGCAGCCGGGGGCGGCAACCGGGATGATCAACTACTACCGGTCCTCGGTGCGAACGCCGCCCAAGCGCGCCGAAGCGGCGCTTCGCACAATCTCGGCGCCTACCCTGGTCATCTGGGGGCAACGTGATCGCTACCTCGGGCCCGAACTCGCCGAGCCCGACCACGACGATGTGCCCAACCTCGACCGCGTCGAGCGCCTGGCTGACGCCTCGCATTGGGTCCATCACGACGAGCATGAGCGGGTCACGAAACTGCTCGTCGACTTCTTCGCCCCCGCCCTGCCAACCAAGAACCGCTGAATGTCGACCAGCCCAAACGAGCCGAACAAGCTTGGTGGCAACACCGAAGCTCGACGGATCATGAAACGGGCCGCGGCCGCCGCGCTCGCCGCATTCAACGCGAGCTACCTGATCGAGCAGTCCACGCGGTCGCAGACGATCAGCTACGCGCTGCTGGACTCAACCGTCGCCCCGGCGGCCTGGATGCTGGACCACGACACCGACAGCTACTACAAGATCTCCCGCGCCTTCCTCAGCGGACCCCCCTCGGGCAACCTCACCCGCGACCACATCCTCGACAACGTCACGCTCTACCGGCTGATCGGCACCGGCGTCTCGGCCGCCCGCTCGTACTGGGAGAGCGCACGAGCCCAATCCGCCGCCGCCGGCCAGACCCCTCCCCCGTCACCTTCCCGGTCGCGTTCAGCGCCTTCCCGGCGAGATCTTCCACCGCGCAGCTGGGTCCAGATCGGTTACCCGACCCTTATGTTCGACAACAAGCCCGCCAGGGGCGGGCACTTCGCCGCCTGGGAAGAGCCGCATCTGTTCTCGGAGCAGCTGCGGGCGGCGTTCCGGTCCCTGCGCAAGCTGGAGACAAGAGGCAGCGCGCGCCGTCCGCCGCTGGTTCACGTGGAGAGCTAAATGGTCGAAGCCACGAACCATCACCCCACCTTGGGCCCCGTGCGGCAGACCGACGCTGGCCTGGTGAACGTTGGCTACGCCGACATCGGCCCGGCCAATGGTCGGGTGGCCGCGCTGCTGCACGGCTGGCCCTACGACATTCACAGCTACCTCGAGGTCGCCCCCTTGCTGGCGGCGGCCGGCTACCGGGTGGTTGTCCCCTACCTCCGCGGCTTTGGGACGACACGCTTCCTGTCGGATGCGACCTTCCGCAACGGCGAACAGGCCGCGCTTGCTGTTGACGTCATTGCCTTGCTGGATGCCCTGGAGA
>DATBFY010000436.1:0-6289 GCA_036558265.1 Tepidisphaeraceae bacterium
GACCGCCCGCGACGAACGGCGGACCTGATCCGTCAGCGAAAATCGCTCATCGGGAGGAAACCGCTTACTGAGCAGAAAGATCTTGAGCGCCTCCCGCCGTGCGAGCTTATAGACCTCCAGATCACGAAAGCTCCGGATGAGCGTCGCACGCCGCCCGTCCATCTTCTATCCTCCATCCTCCATCTTCGTCTTGGTTCCTAATCCTGTTTGCGACTGACGCGCACGCCCTCGGCCATCAGCGGCTCCTGGGCCATCAGCACGTTGTCGTACTTGAGCAGGGTGCCCTTGGCGCGTTCGAGGGCGGCGATGGCGATGTTGTAGTCAGAGGCGGCGCGGGCGTCGTCGCGGCGGGCCTGGGCGAGCACTTCCTGCGCGTTGAGCTTGCGGTTGATGAAGTCGGGCGTCAGCGGGACGTTGCCGACGTCCTGCTCCTGCTGCAGGGCGTCCAGCGCGTCCTGGGCGGCGTAGAGAGACTGGCGGGCCTTGCCCAGGCGCTCCCACGAGGAATAGACCTGGTCGAACGCCTCCTTGGTTTCCTGCGTGACCTGTTCGATCAGGTCCTTGTACTGGTAGATGGCCTGGAGGCGCTGCAGGCCCGTGCGCTGGAGGATGGCCCGGGCCTCGCGGTTGCCCAGCGGGACCTCGAGCTGCAGTCCGATGGCGTATTCCTGGGCTTCGTTGTCGTACAGTTCGTTCCCGACAGCGTGCCCGAACGAGTTGGCGGCGGCGCCCTTGATGCCGACCGAGCCGACCAGGTTGAGCTGCGGCAGCACGTTGTTCTGCGCGGCCTTGTAGACGACCGTCGCAGAATCGATGCGGATCTGTTGCTGCGCCAGCTCGGCGCGATTGGACAGGGCCGCCTGGATCTGTTCGGCGAGGTCGAACTTGATGGGCGCCTCGACCGGGTGGTCGTCGGGCAGGATGACCACCGCGCTGGCGACGGGCATGCTCGGATCATTCACGCGTCGCTTGATCTCGTGAGACAGCCGCTTGATCTCGTTCTGGGCGGTGACGAGCAGCACCTCGCGCTGGCGGAGCGCGGCGTTGTTCTGGCTGAGCTGCACGCGCGTGACGTCCTGGCCCGCACGGCGCTGGAGGATGTCCGCGGTCTTGACCGTCTCGTTGTACAGGTCCTGCTGGATCGCCAGCTCGCGCTCGGCGTCCACGAGCTGCCAGTAAAGCTCCTCGATTTCCGAGAGCGTCTTTTCGAGCTGGAGACGGGCGTCCAGAAGACTGACGCGCTGGGTATTTCGCGCCACGACGACTCGCGCGCGGTTCACTTCGGTCCCGAAGTTCTGGAGCAGTGGTTGAGTGATCTGCAATGAAAGTCCGGACTCGTAAATGCCGGATTCCCAGGGTTGGGTTTCCCCGCCTATCCTGCGGAACGTCTGCGTCCCCTGATACTGCAATTGGACCTGTGCGCCGTTGTCCAGCGTCTGCTTGAAGCCGGTCTGGACCGTCGTGGTCTGAAAATCAGTTCGGCTCGTCGGGGAGATGGACGTCGCCTGTGGCGTCGGCGACAACAGCGTCTGCGTCGCGAAATTGACGTTCGTGAAAAAGCTCGGGTCGAACCGCGCCTCCGCCTCGATCACCCGCGCCTCGTCGATCGCCGGCTGGTAGTTCGACACCCGCACCTGCAGGCTGTTCACCGCCGCCAGTTGCACCAGGTCGCGCAGGCTCATCCGCACGACCGGCCCGACCGACTCGGCCGTCGTCGGCAGGGGGTTGGCCGACCGCGTGGTGGGCGCGTTGCCGTCCTTCTTCACCAGGTAGGTCTTGTCGAGATTCAGCGCCAGGGGGCTGAACGCCGGGGTCACGTTCTCCGCCGCCCGATCCCGGAACATCCGCTGCATCGCGACGGGGTCGAACGGGGCGGGGTCTTTGAGGCCGCAACCCAGGAAAAGCACAGGTAGAGCGAGAACGCCGGCAAGCCGAGAGGTCGTCTTCAGTTTCATTCCAAGCCCGATCTGTAAGGAATGCGGCGAATCATAGGGAAGAGGCCGTCACGCGCCAAATCGCCCGTGCCGCAAACGCCAGCAGCATGACGCCCCCACAGAAATCAATCCAGCGCACCCACCGCTGGGCCCCGAATTTTTTCAGGTGCCCCACAAGCCCCGTAAAGAAGCAAACCCACGCGAATGCGCCCAGGAAAACCCCGCCGCAGACGATGGGAAGGCCGACCGTCGGCCGGCCCGCCGCCAACCGCCCCACGGCGCCCGGCACGGCCACGAACCAGAAGAGCAGCGTCGGGGGGTTGAGCGCGGTCATGAGCAAACCCGTCACGTAATGCTCCACCCCCCATTCAGCCCGGCGTAAATATACGCCGGGTCCGCCCGGACCACCTTGAATCAACCGTGCGCCAACCGGTCCATTCGGAGCATTTGCCTCAACCACTTCATGGCCGCGCCAGGCGCTGTGCAGACAGAGCCATCCCAGGTACGCCAGAAAAATCCCCCCCGCGATCGAGAGGCCGTTCATCAGACGCGGATAACGCATGACCGGCAGCATCGTGACGCTGGTCACAATCGCGTAGGCGACGTCGATCGTGACGGCCCCGCACCCCAGCAGAAACCCCGCCCGGCGTCCGTGCCGCATCACCCGTCGCGCGATCTCGACGTTCACCGGCCCGATCGGGGCGGCCGCGCCCAGCCCAAGAGCGATCCCGTTCACCAGCAGGTAAAGCCACACACTCCGTACCATCCCCGAGCACCGGAATTCTCACAACAACTGACCACGGACCACGGACAACGCACATCCCACCGCTTTTGCCTTCGCCCGAACGCCCGATACACTCAGCACCCCACAACTCAAGGAACCGCCCGACGATGATCGAGAAGATCTTTAAAGCCTACGACGTCCGCGCCACCTATCCCAATCCGCTCAACGAAGAAGCCGCCTGGAAGGTGGGTCACGCGACCGGCCAGTACCTCCAGCGCTCGCGGCAGAACGTGCCGCCCGCCCAGCGCGTCCGGATGGAGAGCACCGTCGTCGTCGGACGCGACATGCGGCCCCACTCGCCCGAGCTGGCCACCGCCCTATCCGACGGCCTGCGCTCGACCGGTCTCTCGGTCATCGACGTGGGCATGGTCGATACGTCCTTCATCTACTTCGCGGTCAACCACCTCGACACGGTCGGCGGCATCCAGGTCACCGCATCGCACAACCCGATCCAGTACAACGGCTTCAAGATCTCCGGCCCCAGGGCCAAGCCCATCGGCTCGGCATCGGGCCTCAATGACATCCGCCTGATCGCCGGCACGCTGCGGGTCGGCAACACCGGCCGCATGGGCGATTACATGGAGATGGACCTGTGGAAGGCCTATCGCCTGCACGTCCTCTCGTTCCTGAACCTGGGCCGAAAGATCCGCGTGGCCGTGGACGCCAGCAACGGCATGGCCGGCGAGATGATCCCGCAGGTTTTCGGCGAGGTGGAGAACCTGGAGATCGTCCCGCTGCTCTTCGAGATCACCGGCAGCTTCGTCCACGAGCCCAACCCGCTGGTCGATTCCAACCTCGACATGCTCAAGGCCCTGGTGCGGCAGGAGCGGACGGACCTGGGCGTCTGCTTCGACGGGGATGCCGACCGCTGCTTCTTCGTGGACGAGACCGGCCGCACCGTCGGCTGCGACATGGTGACCGCGCTGCTCGCGCGCGACTTCCTCCAGATGCCGCAGAACAAGGGATCGACCATCGTCTACGACCTGCGCTCCAGCCACGTCGTGGCGGATGAGATCACCGCCGCCGGCGGCGTCCCCAAGCGCGAGCGGGTCGGCCACGCGTTCATGAAGAAGACGCTCGCCGACACGAAGGCCGTCTTCGGCGGCGAGCTGTCGGGCCACTTCTACTTCCGCGACAACTTCTTCGCCGACAGCGGCGCGATCGCCTTCGCGCGATTGCTCAGCGTCTTGTCGAACCAGGTGGGTGAGCTCTCGACGCTGGTCGCGCCGCTCAAGCGCTACAGCCAGTCGGGCGAGATGAACTTCCCCATCGAGGACAAGGACGCCAGGATCCGCGAGATCGCGGAAGGCTACAAGAAGGGGAAGATCGACTACCTCGACGGCGTGACGATCGACCTGGGGGACTGGTGGTTCAACGTCCGCAAGAGCAACACCGAGCCGATGCTCCGGCTGAACCTGGAAGCGAAAACGCCGGCGATGCTGGAGGAGAAACTGGCGGAGCTGAAGCGGTACTTAGGCGAACCGGCGGTGGGGCACTGACCTGATGTAGTGTAGCCGTCCCGGCTGCTCTTCAGAACGCTCGGAAGAAGACTCACCGCAGAGACGCAGAGAACGCGGAGAAGACAGAACGGGGTGCGCCTGTGGTGCGGGCGTCCCGCCTGCTCTTTTGTTACCCGCCTGCCGCGCGTTTGTCGCGGTGACGCAAAGAAGCAAAGCAGCAAAGGAACACAGAAGACGCCGGCGGCGACCGGTGCGGGCCGGGCGGCGCGCGATCACGCCGGAGTCTCGGCGGCGGGGGCGGTGCCGCACTCCGGGCAGCGGTTGGGGGTGGCCCGCAGGTCGTAGCCGCAGCGACGGCAGACGTTCACGCCCGTCCGCTGGCGGCGCAGCGTCCTGCGCCATGTCCAGTTGATCATCCGTATGCCCGGGATCAGAGCGAACACGGCCACGACGAACCAGAACCGCAGCGTCACGAGCGTATAGCCGGGCCACACTCGACGCGCAGGGACGGAAAAACCGCTTATTGCGAACGGCATCACGTCGCCGCGTTCCCAGGACCCGACGAAAAAGTCTCGAGGGTATTCCGCTCCCGGGTGCTTTCCCCACCACAACCACCGCAGGAGTGAGGGCCCCCACTTCGTCTCATTATCCCCCACGCGGACTGTGATCGCTAACTTGCCGTTTCTAAAGTCCTGCACTGCCTCGAACGCGCGTCCAGTTATTCGGAAAAGGTAAACGTCGTTGCCGTACCCCGCGGCCTCTTCCCACGTGCTCAGCCCGATGGCCCGATGCGCTACTGCCACGGCATCAACGGCAGCGCGGCTCCGCAGCCAGAGCATAGCTGTCGCGAGGCACAGTATCAGCGACATCGCTGTAACGGCATTGATCAGGGCGCGACCGAGCAGCCTCATCAAGTCGTATTGTAACGCGCCGTGAGCTTGGCCCTCCATCCGGCGGAGACGAGTTGGAATTCCGGCCCATTGGGGTTCCCACCCCAAACCCCGGCCTACACCGTCCCGGAAGCCCGCAGCCGTCCACCCTCCGGGCGTCGGTGAAAAGGCGGCCAACTCATTCTGAAGCCTGCTGGTGCCAATCCTGCAGGTCCTCCCGAAATCGAGCGATAATTCCCAGTAACCACTCCACGGGAATCACGCCGGCAAGGCCATCGTACAGCCGCATTTGCAACTGGCCGCTTTCATCCTCAAATAGCCCTGCTATAGGCCGATCGTCCTCGAGCAACTCTACGTGAAGCTGGTGTCCACGGCTCGGGTCAGTCATTATGTCTGCTGTCCAGTTGGCCATGGCACCACTCATTTCTTCGGCGCATACCGTTCAAGGAACGTAACGAATGTTCCATCTGTGTTCCACACGGCGCCTCCGGGCGGCGGATCCTTGCGACGAACGGATCCGCCGGACGTCCCCTCGTCTCCCCCTCTCTCCGTCCCCCCCTCCACATCGTTTCTCCTCCCGACGGGCGGGGGTGGCCCGGTTGCGGCGCTTTCGGACGGTGTAGGCACGGCGACAGCGGGACAGCGGTGGCACGCTGTTCATTGTGCCGGAGGATCTCGTTCCACCGTCCAGGTCGCGGGTTGATCGGTCGGGCATTCGCGGTGAATCGTGATCGTGGTCGGACGTATCGTGACGTTGATCTCGTAAGGTCCATCGTCGTTGAGCAGGTAGCCGATCTCGAATTCCGTGAACGCCGTGCCGTCGTGGAACTTCAGACGACCGCGCCCCTGGGTCGGTCCGAAACGGGCTGCCTTCGTCACGCTGGCCTGCGTGGCGAGGTCGCCCAGCGGGAGTGAGAATCCCATGTCGCCGGTCACGACCACTTGTTGGAGCGGACGGTTTGTCTCGTTTACGACACTCACCGTGACGCTGTCTTCTTGCTGGAGCAACCACCAGTCGTGGATCCGAGGGGCGCAGACCCAAGCTAGGCCGACGAATCCCAGCGCCGCGAGAACGATCCACCGTCTGTACCTCCGCCTCGCCACCGCATCCTCGCTCTCGCTTCCCGCATTTGACATCGTTTCCTCCTTTGCGGTGAGCCAGATGGGGAGCATACCGGACAATCGGCAATTTGCGATCGAGGGACCCACTCGGATCCTCCG
>DATBFY010000437.1:0-5219 GCA_036558265.1 Tepidisphaeraceae bacterium
GGCGGGGAAGAGGCGCGGCGCGCCGCTCCAGCCGCCGCAGACCATCGTTCCCTTGTCGCCGATGAACATAATGCCGTTGTCCGCCAGGTTGAATTTGCCTTCCAGGTCGGCTGGCGCTTCGGGCATCTTGCCGCCGTCGTACCATGTGACGTTGACGGCGGGGCGACTGCCCTTGGCGGCGAACTCGTAGGTTATCACCTGCCAGGCCGGGTAGCTGTCCTTGCCGAGCGGGCCGCTCTGCGCCGAAGTGGCCACCGGCGCGCCCAGGTCCAGCGCGTACCACGCCGGGTCGAGGTTGTGCACGGCCATATCCCCCAGGGCCCCGGTTCCGAAATCGAAGAACGCCCGCCAGTCGTGCGGGTGATAGGCTCGGTGATATGGCCGTTCCTTCGCCGCACCGATCCACAGGTCCCAGTCCAGCTCCGGGTGCGGGGTCTCGATGGTGTCGGGCACCGTGGCCGGCTGGGGCCACCACGGGTGCCCCGGCACGCCGGGGCGGTCGCTCCAGCCGTGGACGGATTTGACCGTGCCGATCGCGCCGGCGTCGATCCATTCCTTGATCAGCCGCAACCCCTCTCCGCCGTGGCCGTTGTTGCCCATCTGGGTAACCAGCCCGTGCTCGCGGGCGAAGGCGGTCATCACGCGCGCCTCTTCGACCGAGTGGGCCATCGGCTTCTCGACGTAAACGTGCTTGCCCGCGCGCATGGCGGCCATGGCGATCGGCGCGTGCATGTGGTCGGGCGTGGCGATCATGACCGCATCGGCGGACTTGCCCATCTTGTCGAGCATGACGCGGTAGTCTTTGAAGAGCTGCGCCTTGGGATAGGTCTTGATCGTGTTGGCGGCCTTGCGGTAATCGACGTCCACCAGGCCGACGATGTTCTCGACCGCCATTTCCTTGAGATCGCCCGCGCCCTGCCCGCCGATGCCGATGCCGACGATGTTGAGCTTCTCGCTGGGCGGGGTGACGCCTTGGCCGCCCAGGACGCGACGTGGGACAATGGTGAATGTCGCCGCTGCCGCCGCCGTCTTCAGAAATGCTCGCCGATTCATCATGAGAGTGCTCCTCAACGCCAGACCAGTATTCAAATCTCAAACCCTTTGCGATACATCTTGCGGATCAGCGGCTCGGCCTCGGGCGCGTTGGTCGCCCGCATGTTGACGCCGTCCCACTCGATCCGCTTCTGGAGTCGGGTCGCCAGGTTGCCGACCAGCAGCGCCTCGACGAACGGGCCGGAGTAATCGAAGCCGGCCTTGGCGTCGGCGGGGCGGTTGTCCTTGCAGGCCTTGATCCACTCCTGTCGGTGGCCGATCGATCGCGGGATGGTCTTGGGCGGCGGGGTGAAGGATTTGCGCAGGCTGGCGGGGAAGAGGCGCGGGCCCGCCGGCAATCCGCCGCCCGCGCCGCGGCTGCCGAGCATCGTCCCCTTCTCGCCGACGAAGAGGATGCCGTTGTCGGGTAGGTTGAAGGTGCCCTCACCATCCTGCGGCGGGTCGGGCATCTTGCCGCCGTCGTGCCAGACGATTTTGAGCGGCGGCCGATCGCCCGTCGCCGCGTAGTCGTACGTGATGATCTGCCAGGCGGGATAACTCTCTTTGCCCAGCGGGCTGGTTTCAGCCGAGACGGCGGTCGGGGCGGCGAGGTCCAGGGCGAAGAAGGCGGGATCGAGATTGTGGACGGCCATGTCTCCCAGCGCCCCCGTGCCAAAGTCGAAGAAGCCGCGCCAGACGAACGGGTGATAGGCGGCGTGGTACGGCCGCTCCTTGGCGGCGCCGAGCCAGAGGTCCCAGTCCAGATCAGGCGGTACCGGCTCGGGGGCATCGGGCACGTTCGCGGGTTGCGGCCACCACTTGCGCTTGGGCGTGCCAGGCCGATCGGTCCAGGCGTGGATCTCCTTGACGTGCCCGATCGCGCCGGCCAGGAGCCACTCCTTGGTCAGCCGCGTTCCCTCGCTGGCGTGACCGCCCTGGCCCATCTGGGTGACCAGGCCCTTCTCGTGGGCGAAGCGCGTCATCGCCCGGGCCTCCTCGATCGAGTGGGCCATGGGCTTTTCGCAGTAGACGTGCTTGCCGGCGCGCATGGCCGCCATCGCGATGGGTGCGTGCATGTGGTCGGGCGTGGCGATGACGACCGCGTCGAGGCCCTTGCCGAGCTTGTCGAGCATCACCCGGTAGTCTTTGAAGAGTTGCGCCTTCGGGTAGCTCTTGAAGGTGCCGGCGGCCTTGCGGTGATCGACGTCGGCCATCGCGACGATGTTCTCGGTGGCCATGTCTTTCAGGTCCACCGCCCCCTGCCCGCCGACGCCGATGCCGGCGATGTTCAGCTTTTCACTGGGTGGGGTAACCCCTTGTCCGAGGACGTGGCGGGGGACGATCGTTAACCCGGCCGCCGCTGTTGCCGCCGCCGTTTTGAGGAACTGACGTCGATGGATCATGGGATGCTCCTTCCGCGTGGAGTCGCGGCGGCCTGGCTGCGCCGCGCGCGCGTCGCCAATATCCCATACCATGAACGTTCGAGACCGTTCACTGTCACAGGCGCGGTGCCCGTGCAGGCATTGCCGTCTACCTGAAGTAGAGTGCGACATTATCGTATTGCCGCGATCTGCCCCCTTTCGCTGCTCTTCTTATGTTCGGCTTCTTTCGCCCCCATTGCCCGATCGATATCGTCACCCGCGCCTGGGTCCACCGCCGCTGGCGGTGGCTTACCGACGAGTTCGGCGCGGATCTGATGATCGACGCGACGACCGTGCTTCCCACCGCGGAATTCTTTCCCGACGAGTACGACGGCAGCGAACAGGCCGTGCGAACGCTGGTGGATCGCGTCTGTGGATACATGCAAGTGCCGGCGGACCGCGTGGAGCTGGATTTCTATTCGGAATCCGGCCGGCCCCATTTTGTTGATGAGCAGGGGCGCGCGATCGGCGGGACTGCGGGCTTATATCTGCCTGACCACGACATCACCATCCACCTGGAACGAAGCGGATTTGCTCGCCCGATGGAACTGGTCGGCACGGTGGCACACGAACTGGCGCACGCCCGCACGCTGGGCGAAGGACGGTGTTACGCGGAGGAGTATGACAATGAGTTGCTCACGGACCTGACGGTCGTCTTCCACGGGCTTGGCATTTTCCTGGCCAACGTGCCGCGACATTGGCCCGCCAGCGCCGAGACCTGGCCCGGCACGGACGTGTTCAAACCCGAGTACATGACTACGCCGATGTACGGCTACGCGCTGGCTTACCGTTGCTGGCTGCGCGAGGAGCCGATGCCGGTGTGGCGGCGCCACCTCGCCCCGGGGGTCCGGGCCGAGTTCAAGCACGCGCTGCGATTTCTGCAATCCGGCCTGTCCGCCTGATCCGACTCAATGCGGAGCCCGTCGAGTCCGAATCATCAGTAGTAACCACGATCGTCCCGGTCCCAGTGACCGTTCTCGAAGCGGCCCTCGTAGCCGCGATCCCACCGGCCTCGGTCCTCCCAGTCATCGTCGTTGGCGCGGCGTTCGGGATAGCGGTAACCGGCGGGGTAGGCTTCGGGCCGTTCCTGGCGGTACGCGGGTCGGTCGGAGTCGTTGGCGCAACCGGCGGCCAGGGGCAAGCCGATCGCCATGGCTATCATCCCCAGCGTGATTGCCGATGCGGTGAAGTGTCGCATGGTGAATGTCCTTTGGGAATCTTAGGTCGCAAACGTCGCGCCACGAACGAACCCGGCCGCAACTTTTGGCGGTTAACGCGGTTCTAATGGTGGGATGCACAGCCGGACTCTCCTGTTCGTCGCGACGGCAATCGTGGCCACACTGCCGGCGCGGGCGTACATCGACATCCAGCCGACGCTGGGGCGGATCGTCAACGAATCGCAATGGATCGCCCTGGTGCGGGTGGAGAAGGCCAGCCGAACGAAGCGCGCGATCCTCTATTCCAAGGTGGCGGACCTGCTGGACCGGTGGCCGGGCGACGGGGTGATCCGGCATCAGTTGACGGACGGCGATCCACCCCGGCCGCCGCGCGAACTGCTGGACTGGGCGCAGCCGGGTCGTCAGGCGGTGATCTTCGCCGGGCGCCACGGGGCGCTGGTCTGTACCGGGCAGAGCTGGTATCGCACCGCCGCGCCGGCCGCCACGGATGATGACGCCTGGTGGCGGATGACGCTGGACTGCCCGGAACTGGCGCTGGCGTACCGCGGTTCGGCGCGGCGGTTGGCCGATGCGGTGCGCGCGATGCTCCTTCGGCAGACGGTGGTGATCACGACCGTCGCCCACGGGGCGCAGGGGCGGGGGAGTTTCTCCGACGTGGTCTTCAACGCGCTGCAGGCGGGTCCGCCCGCGGCGATGCAGCGGCTGCGCGCGAGCCTGCAAATGCCCGGGACGATTTACGGGATCAACGAGCAATCGCCATGGTTCGTCGGGCTGGGCGTGCTGGGAGAGGGGGACGAGCAGCGGCTGACCGCGCAGGCGGCGTCAACCGACCCCTGGGAGCGCGCCGACGCGGTGGACGAACTGAGCCTGGCCGGGTCGCGGGCATCCGCGGCGGCGGTTGAGGCAATCGGGAGATTGCTCGCCGATCCGCAGGTCGTGGTCCGCCTGCACGCGGCGGCGGCGCTTCTGGCGATCGATCCGAAGCGCGCCGACGCCCAGGCGGCGTTGACCGGCGGACTTGGGGACGCGTCGGCGGACGCACGACGCGAGGCGGCGCGATGCCTGGGCCGCCTGGGCAGGGGGGCGGCGTTCGCCGCGCCGGAGCTGGAAAAGGCGATCGGCCATGAGCCGGATGGCGACGTGCGGAGGGCGCTGATCGAGGCCGTGGGATTGATCGGTCCCGACGCGTCCGGGGCCGCACCCCGGTTGCTCGCGCTTCTCGATCAGGCGCCGGTGCAGGTTTGCGCCGCGGAGGCGCTGGGGCGGATTGGCCCCGGCGCAACCGAAGCGCTGCCGAAGCTGGCGGCGCTGCTCAAATCGGACGACGGCCAGGTGCAGTGGGCGGCGGCGAAAGCGATGGTATTGATCGGTGGGCCGGGGGCGCGACCAGTGGTGCCGTTCCTCGTCAAGCGCCTGGAGGCCGCCCCGCGCGGGCGGGAGCTGTACCAGTTGACTTGGCTGCTCGGATTGCTCGGCCCGGTCGCCCGGGACGCGCTGCCGGCGCTGGCCGTGGCGCGGTGGCGGGACAGGGAGCTGGCGTCGATGGCGATGTGGGCGGTCGCGCCGGAGGAGGCGTTTCCCTGGCAGC
>DATBFY010000438.1:0-6635 GCA_036558265.1 Tepidisphaeraceae bacterium
AGACGCTTTGGAGCATGCAGCAGCTGGCCAACAGCTACGAGTCCGTCGGCCGGCACGACGAGGCCCTGAAGCTCCGGGAGCAGACGCTGGCGGCGAAGAAGCGCGTGCTCCCGCCCGACCACCCGGACATGCTTTTCAGCAGCCAGAACCTGGCCGCCAGCTACGAGGCCGTGGGCCGGTACTCCGAGGCCCTGAAGCTGGATGAGGAGACGCTGGCCGCTTGTAAGCGCGTCTTCGCCGCCGACCACCCCGTCACGCTGGCGTGCATGTGGGGCATTGCGGATTGCCTTGTCAAGTTGGACCGCGGGACCGAAGCCGTGCCGATCATCGACGAGTGCCTGGCGCTGGCCGCCGGCAAGCCGGTCAATCCTCGCATGATTCCAGAGATGATGGACCTGCGGCTGCGGCACTTCCAGAAGGCCAGCGACCCGGCCGGCTGCCGAACCACGGCGGCGATGTGGGAGAAGCTAGACCGCCACGACGCCGCCAGCCTCTACAATGCCGCGTGCTTCCGGGCGGTGACGGCGGCAGTGCAGGCGAAGGCCGGCGGGGCCGACGCCCAGCGGCTCGCCAGGGAGGACGCCGACAAGGCGATGCAGTGGCTGACCGGGGCCGCCGGCGCCGGCTGGCACGATCCCGCCCAAATGGAAAAGGACGCCGACCTCGACCCGCTCCGGGAGCGCGCCGACTTCCGCAAACTCCTTGCCGCCCTGGACACCGAGGTCAACGAGAACGTCGCCGCCACTCGCCAGTCATTTCGCCGCGAACCCGACAAGCCATCGGAGGGGACCACACAGCCCACGGCTGTCTCATCGCCGGATGCGCGCGCCAGCCCTCCATAGTGACGCGACTTCGATTCAGCCGTCATTTAACTTATCTCGCTGGCCCTTCGTGGAGAGAAAATCATGCGAACCATTCTTCCTGCGCTCTCGCTCTTGGTCACGTTAACCCGATTGATGCCGTCGCCGGCGCTTGCGGCGCCGCCCACGATCTACGACTTGGGTACCCTCGGCGGAACGATCAGCCATGGCAACGCCGTGAATGCGGGGCAGGTGGCGGGGTACAGCTACCTCACCGGGGACACCGAGTCCCACGCCTTCCGCTACGACGGCACTCCTGGCAGCGGCGGAATCATGCGCGACCTGGGCACGCTCGGCGGGACGGACAGCTTCGGCAACGCCGTGAACGACGCGGGCCAAGTGGCGGGGGATAGCAACATCACCGGTAACGGCGCCCGCCACGCCTTCCGCTACGACGGCACGCCCGGCAGCGGCGGCATCATGCGCGACCTGGGCACACTCGGCGGGCTGCACAGCTACGGGCTCGGCGTCAACAACGCGGGGCAGGTCGCGGGATGGAGCTATACCCCCAACACCGACCGCGCCTTTCGGTACGACGGCACGCCCGGTGCCGGCGGTGTCATGCGCAACTTGGGCAGCATCCCCGGCGGGTCGAACAGCTACGGCTACGGCATCAACAACGCGGGGCAGGTGGTGGGGTGGTGTTTCAGCAGTAACGGGGCCCCCCACGCGTTCCGCTATGACGGCACCCCAGGCAGCGGCGGGGTCATGCGCGACCTGGGCACCCTCGGCCTCGGCGGAGGAAGCAGTTGGTGCTACGGCGGCATCAACGACCTGGGGCAGGTGACCGGGTACAGCATCCTCGGGGACACCTCCGCCTATCCCAGCCACGCCTTCCGCTACGACGGCACGCCCGGCAGCGGCGGGATCATGCGCGACCTGGGTAACCTCGGCGGGACGTGGGCCGCCGGCTACGCCATCAACGACGGGGGGCAGGTGGCCGGGTGGGGCTACATCACCGATAACAAGGCCCTCCACGCCTTTCTCTACACCGGCACCCCCGGTGTGGACGGGCTGATGATCGACCTCGACGAGTGGCTCAACGCCAACAACGCCAGCGAAGGCGCCAAGTGGACGCTGAGCGAAGCGTCGGGCATCAGCAACACCTGCTGGATCACCGGCACCGGCATCTACGACCCCGACGGCCCCGGCGGCGTCGAGCCGACCGAACGCGCATACCTCCTCGACGCCAGCAGCCTCGTTCCCGAGCCGTCAGGCCTCGCCCTGCTCGCCCTTGCCGTCCCGGCGTTGCGCCGCCAGCGCCGTCATCTAAATCATCTCGTTTGCCCTTCGCGGAGACAAATCATGCGAACCATTCTTCCTGCGCTCGTACTTTTGGTCACGTTAACCCCGTTGATGCCGTCGCCGGCGCTTGCGGCGCCGCCCGCCTTCTACGACTTCACCCCCAGCGGGGTGAGGAGCTTCGGCGCCGCCGTCAACGACGCCGGGCAGGTCACGGGGACAGCGGCCGCTAATGCCTTCCGCTACGACGTCGCTCCCGGCGGTGGCGGGGTCATGCACTTCCTGGGCGACTTCGGCAGCGACAGCATCGGCATGGGCATCAACAGTGCAGGGCAGGTGGCGGGGTACAGGGCGAGCAGCGACGGTTCCAACACCCAGGCGTTCCGCTATGAAGGCACCCCCGGCGGCGACGGGGTCATGCACGACCTGGGCACCCTCGGCGGCGGGTACAGCACCGGCAGCGACATCAACGACGCGGGACAGGTGACGGGGAGCAGCAACATCGCCGGCCCCGGCATCACCTTCCACGCCTTCCGGCACGACGACGGCGGCATGCGCGACCTGGGCACCCTCGGCGGGGAGGAAAGCTTCGGCAGCCGCATCAACAACGCGGGGCAGGTCGCCGGGCGGAGCGAGATCACCGGCAGCTCGATCCAGCACGCCTTCCTCTACACGGGCCCACCCGGCGCGGGCGGCGTGATGCGCGACCTGGGCACCCTCGGCGGGTCGAATAGCTTCGGCAACGCAATCAACGAGGCGGGGCAGGTCGCGGGATCGAGCCAGATCACCGGCAACACGGCCTGGCACGCCTTCCTCTACACCGGCACACCCGGCGCCGGCGGCGTGATGCGCGACCTGGGCACGCTCGGCGGGACATGGAGCGATGGTAGGGCCATCAACGATGCGGGGCAGGTCGCCGGCAACTCCGGCACGACCGGCGACGCCGCGTATCACGCCTTCCTCTACACCGGCACGCCCGGCGCGGGCGGGCAGATGATCGACCTCGACGACTGGCTCGACGCCAACATCCCTACCGAAGGCGCCAAGTGGACGCTCGCGGGTGAAGGTGCGGGTGCAGAGGACATCAACAACACCGGCTGGATCACCGGCACCGGCATCTACGACCCCGACGGCCCCGGCGGCGTCGCGGCCGAATACCGCGCATACTTACTCGACGCCAGCAGCCTCGTGCCCGAGCCGTCGGGCCTCGCCCTGCTCGCCCTTGCCGTCCCGGCGTTGCTCCGTCGTCGTCGCACGTCCCGCCGGCGTCATCTCGTTTGCCCTTCGTGGAGACAAATCATGCGAACCACTGTTCCTGCACTCGTGCTCCTGGCAAGCATCATGTTGGCCGCGCCCTCGGCGTCGGCCGCGTACATCACCGTTTACGGGGGGCCAACCTATACCCCCAGCGCCGGCGGGTTCAAAGGGGGAGGAGGCATTGTCAACGAGGCCGGCATCGCTGTCGGCAGCACCTCCAAATACGACAGCTTGGGCACATGGCTGGGTGATCGCTCCTTCCGCTGGGATGCTTCGAGCGCCACCCCGACGGAACTGGGAAACCTGGGCGCGAACCTCAGCGGCTACACGACCGTTACCGTGAGCGACATCAACAACGCCGGCACGGTGGTCGGCGAGGCCCAGAAGTTTGCCGCCTCCGGTGCGACCTTGGGCTGGCGCGCCGTCCGCTGGAACGCCTCAGGCACGGCCGCGTTCGAGCTGCAGAACTTGGGCGGGGACAGCGCAGCCCTCGCCATCAACAACGCCGGGACGGCCGTCGGCTATTCGGCCGGCCGCGCGGTCCGCTGGAACGCCTCGGGCGGGCTGACCGAGTTGGGCAACCTGGGCTCGGCCAGCAGGGCCTGGGCCATCAACGAAGCCGGCACGGCGGTCGGGAGGGCCCAAAAGCTCGAAAGTGCGTCTGTGGTTAACGACCGCGCCGTCCGTTGGAACGCTTCAGGCACGGCCGCGACCGAGCTGGGAAACCTGGGCACGATTAACGGCCTTGGGCAAACCGAAGCTCGAGACATCAACGATGCCGGCACCACCGTCGGATGGGCGCATAGATGGGTGCAGTTTACGCCCAACGGCGCGTGGGCTGGTTACCCCCACGCGGTCCGCTGGAACGCCTCGGGCACGGCGGCGATCGAACTGGGGAACCTGGCTAGCAACGACATCGAGAGTGCCGCCGACGCCATCAACAACGCCGGCACGGCCATCGGCTACATCGGCCAGTACGACAGTGCGAACCAACGCGAAACGTTGCACGCCGTTCGTTGGGATGCCTCGGGCACGGCGACCGAGTTGGGAAACCTCGGCGCGGGCGCTGGCGACGCCGTGGACATCAATAACGCCGGCATCGCCGTCGGCGGGGTCTACAGTTCGTCCCTCGGCCAGCGGAGGGCGGTCTATTGGGGCCTCGACGCCGTAGCCGTGGACCTCAACACACTGATCGACCCCGCGACTGGCTGGACGCTCACCGACGCTCAGCACATCAGCGACACCGGCTGGATCGTCGGCCGCGGCGACTTCGACCCTGACGGTCCCGGAGGGCAGGATCCATACCAGCGCATGTTCCTGATGCAGGTCCCCGCAACGGCCGTCCCTGAGCCGTCAGGCCTCGCCCTGCTCGCGCTTGCCGTCCCGGCGTTGCTCCGTCGGCGCCACCAGTCTCGCCAGCGGCAGGCAACCGGAGCCGTCATTTAAGTCATCTCGTTTGCCCATTCTCCAACTCAAGAAGGAGATCACCATGTCACTCAGCACTCTTCAACGTTCACGGTCGCGACACATCAGCAAGGCGTGCTTGGAAACGCTTGAAGCCCGCCAACTGCTCAGCTTCAGCCCCGCCGCGAGCTTCTCCGTCGGTGGGAATCCCCAGGAGGTGGCGACGGGGGACTTCAATGGCGACGGCCATCTCGACCTGGCCACGCTCAACCAGGTCGACGCGATTCAATACACGCGGACAACCGTCAGTGTGCTGCCGGGCGACGGAACGGGTGGCTTCGGCGCCGCTATCAACTCCAATGTCGGCTTAGATTTGTACACAGACGGCGACCCGTACTGGGCGGAGTTTTCCCTCACGGTCGCCGACTTCGACAACGACGGCCATCTCGACCTGGCGATCGCGACCCCTTTCCAGAACGAAGTGACCGGCAACTTCGGCGGAAACGCGGGCGTCAGCCTGGGCAACGGCGATGGCACCTTCCGGGCGGCCACGTACATTCCCGGCCAATCTGCGGTCGAGGCGGTGGTGGCTGGGGACTTCAACAACGACGGGAACAGCGACCTCGCGGTCACCGGGTATGCCCCAACTCTCTCCCTCGGAGAGTACTACGAATACGCCCAGGTGCTGCTGGGTAACGGTCATGGGGACTTCGCAACTTCGATCTACTCGACTAGTTGGTGGGACGGTTCATACTTCGAGCTGGCAGTGGGCGACCTCAACCGAGATGGGATGCTCGACGCAGTTGGAGTGGCCGGCCAATGGGACGGGTCCGGCATCGTGCTCATGGGCAACGGGGGAGCCCACGGGGTTTTCGCCGACTATTACGGCTTCGGCACCACCAGCGGCAGTGCCAGGGACGTTGCGGTCGGCGACTTCACCGGCGACGGCATCCCCGACCTGGTCGTTTCCGGCGGGGACGTGGAAATCCTCGCTAACCGCGGCGACGGCATCGTGGACTATCCGCCGATCACCCATGCCGCTAACGGCGACCTGCACACGGGCGTGGCGGTGGCCGACTTCAATGGCGATGGCAAACTCGACGCGGTGACATCCGACGCGGACACCGGAACCGTCAGCGAGCTGGGGGGCAACGGGAACGGCACGCTGACGTATGCCGCGGCGTTCGCCGTCGGCTCGTCCCCGGCCGCGGTCGCGGTCGGCGACTTCAACGGCGACGGCCGGCCGGATGTCGCGGCGGCGAATGCCGGCTCGAACAATGTGAGCATCCTGCTGAACGACAACCACTGGACCATCCGAAATTACGTCGGCCCCAGCGGCGGTAACTGGTCCACCGCGGGCAACTGGAGCCCACTCGGCGTGCCGAGCGCCGGCGATTTCGCCGTCACCATCTCCGGCAAGTCCGTCAACCTCTCGACGAGCGCGACCGTCGCCAGCTTGACGCTGACCGGCGGCGCATCGCTTGTCGTGGGATCCAGCGGCAACCGTGTGCTGCGAACGTCTGCGCTTTCCATCGACGTCAACTCGAAGCTGGACCTCAACGACAACGCACTGATCCTCGACTACACCGGCGCCAGTCCCGCGTCGGCCGTTCGCGATTACCTCGTGAGCGGGCGCAATGGCGGAGCATGGAACGGACCCGGCCTGGCCAGCAGCAGCGCCGGCGCAGCATCCCGCAGAGCCCTGGGCTATGCCGACAACAACAGTCTGGCGACCCCGCGAACCGCCTTCGCCGGCCAGAGCGTGGATGCCACAAGCATCCTAATCAAATACACATACCTGGGTGATGCCGACCTTGATGGTGACGCCGATGGCGTGGACATCGGCATTTGGGCGACCCATTTCACCGGCGA
>DATBFY010000439.1:0-11628 GCA_036558265.1 Tepidisphaeraceae bacterium
GCGTAGACCTCGGGGTCCCAGATGACCACGCCCAGGGCCGAGCCCAGCCAGCCGTGGATCGTGTTGATGTTGTGGATGATCAAATAGCCGATCGCGAAACCCACACCCGCTCCCAGGATACCGATGGTGGCGCCGTAGCCGAGGAAGATCCCGGCGACGCCCGACGAAGTGGCGCCGACGGACTTGATGATGCCGATGTCGCGCGTCTTCTCGACCACGATCATGTAAAAGATGCAGAAGATCAGGAAGATGGCGACGATGCTGATCAGGCCGAAGAGGCCCGTCACCAGGACCTTTTCCTTCTCGATGGCGCCGAGCCACTTGGCCTGGCTTTCCTCCCAGGTGCGGACGGCGGGGTCGGCCTGGGTGTAGCGTTTCTCGCTGAGGACCTTGCGGACGAGGAGCTTGATGCGGTCGCGCAGGGCGATGAGATCGCCGGCGTTGCTGGCGAAGGGCTCCTTGACGCGGACGTGGATCTCGCGGGTGCGGGCGGGGATGGTGATCTCCTTGCCGTCCTGCTCGGCCTTCTGCTCGTCCATCCCTAAGTCGATCTGGAGCTTGTCGAAGGGGACGTAGACGGTGTTGGAGTCGTACTGCCAGACCTTGGTGCGGCTGGTGTCGACGATCCAGTAGTTGCGTTCGGCCTTGCCGCCGAAGTCGAACTTGCCGGTGGGGGAGACGCCGACGACGGTGAGCGAGACGGGCAGGCGGTAAAGGTAGTCTTCACGATTGACGAGCTTGCCGGTCTCGTCCTTGTGGATGTTGACCACGCCCGTGCCGCAGATCATGCCATCCCAGTTGGCGGCGGCGTTGACCAGTTCGGGCTTGGCCTTGGGATTCGTGAGTTGAAAATCGCGCTTGTAGACGTCAGGGGGCAGGAAGGGTTTGAAGCTGACGTTCTTGACGTGATTTTGAGCCTGCTCGCGGCAGATCTTCCGCTCCGCGTCGTTGGGCGCGAGGCGCACGTCGGGGTCGTCCACGATGTTGCCGCCAAAGGCTTCGCGGATGGCGCGGCGGTCGAACGAGGTGGCAGGCGCGCCGTCGGGCGCGTCGAGAAGGTCGCGCATGGCGCGCTCGGCCTCGATGGCCAGGTTGAGGTCCTGGGTTAGCTTGGCCTGCTTGACTTCGTCGTTGGCGGCCGCGGTGGCGTTCTGGCGGAGCACTTCGATCTTCTTCGCGGCGTCGTGGAGGGCCTTGCGGATGCGGTCGCGCTCGTCGCGGCTCAAGGTAAGCAGAGGGGTGGGGGGGCGGATGTCGGCCAGGTGATCGACCTCGCGGAGGCGCTGGCGGTCGCCGGGGGAGATGGCGGCGCCGTCGGCCCATTCGGTCCATTGCTGGTACTGCCGCCAGAGCGAATGAGGGAAGTCGTTCACGAGGCCGATCCTGTCGATCGGGTAACCCAGGACCTGCACGCCGGTGGTCTTGCGGTTGTTGATGTTGATGAGGCCAAAGGTCTGGATGACGGGGACGGCGGCGCCGACCTCGGGGAGCTTTTCGATCTGGGCGATGATGTCGTCGTAGTAGGGAAAGCCGGAGAGCGAATCGGCCTGCACGACGATGTCGCCAGAAAGGCCGTGGAAGCTGGTGCGGAACATGCGGAGCCAGCCGCCCATGACGGAGATGACGACCAGCACCATGGCGGTGCAGAGGGTGACGGCGAGGAGGGATACCCAGGCGATGCGGCGCTTGCGCAAATACTTCAGGATCAGATGGAGCTTGTACATGAATTAGTGGGCAGTCGGCACTGGGCAGTGGGCAGTGAAGCAAGGCATCGGGAGGCCCGTCGCTTTAGCGGTGGGGGCGCGAATCGAATTGAACGACAAGACGATTCGCGCCCCCACCCTTGAAAGGGTGGGCCACCCGGTTGATCGGTAGAGTAGTCTAGGAGCGTAATTGGTTCACGTCGGGTTGGCGGGTTCTTCGTTGAGTTTGGCGTCCTTGTCCTGGGGCTTCATCAGGGGGAAGAGGATGACGTCGCGGATCGATTCGGCGCCGGTGAGCATCATTACCAAGCGGTCGATGCCCAGGCCCATTCCACCGGCGGGGGGCATGCCGTACTTGAGGGCCGTCAGGAAGTCGTCGTCCACCTTCTGCTGGTCTTCGCCGACCTGTTGGGTGAAATTGGCGGCCTGGACGTCGGGGTCGTTGAGCTCGCTGTAGCCGGGAGAGATCTCCTGGCCATTGATGGCGAGTTCGTAGACGTCGGCGAAGAACGGGTCGTCCTTGGCTTTGCGGGCGAGGGGGATGATGACGCTGGGGACGTGGGTGACGTAGGTGGGGTCGATGAGGGTGGGTTCGATGAGTTTCTCGTAGATCTCCTGGAGCTGTTCGGCCGGAGAGAGTGGCGTAAAGCGTCCTAAGAACAGCTCGGTCGCATGCCTACGGAACTCCGGAGATTTCTGAGCCCTGCGCCGTTCAAGTCTCTCGCGATTGATATCAGTGTCTCGGACAGGCCCGGACGGCCCCGGATCATTCATCGCAACGGCAAGCAATTCGAGGACGTCTGCATTGCCATCCTGCACAGTCGTCTTGTCAAATCGCCAGCCCGTTCGTTCCTCAACCAAAGCGACCATACGTACGCGCCGCCATGGCCGTTGGAGGTTGATCGTCTTCTTGACCGTGCCGTCGGGGTTCTTGTGCTCGATCTTGACGCCGCCGAAGAGCCGCTCGGCGATCGTGCAGATCATCTCCTCGACGAGGTCTGCCATCGTCTCCCACGAGCCGAACGCCTCATACGCCTCGAGCATCGTGAATTCCGGATTATGGCGCGGGCTAATCCCTTCATTTCGAAAATTTCGGTTCAGCTCGAAGACCTTGGAAAAGCCGCCGACGAGGAGGCGCTTGAGGTAAAGCTCGGGGGCGATGCGCATGTAGAGGGGGATGTCGAGCGCGTTGTGGTGGGTGACGAAGGGCCGGGCGGCGGCGCCGCCGGCGATGGCCTGCATCATCGGCGTTTCGACTTCGACGAAGCCTTTTGATTTCAGGAACGTGCGGATCTCGTCCACGACCGCCATGCGGAGGCGCAGGGTGCGCATGACCTCGGGGTTGGCCCAGAGGTCCACGTAGCGCTGGCGGTAGCGCAGCTCGACGTCCGATAAGCCTTCGTGCTTGGCGGGCGGGGGCAATAACGATTTGGCCGCGAGCGAAAAGCCGGTGGCCCAGATGGTAATCTCGCCCTTCTTGGTCACGCCCAGGTTGCCCTCGACGACGATCTGGTCGCCCAGGTCCAACAGGTCATTCACGGCCCAGGATTTCTCGTCGAGTCGTTTCTTGTCGAAGGCGACCTGGAGGTCGCCGGATTCATCGCGGAGCGTGAGAAAGCTGAGCTTTCCCATGTCGCGCTTGAGCATGATGCGTCCGGCGCCCTTGACGGCGGGGCCGCCGTCGTGGCCCATCTCGGGTTTGTATTGGACCTTTATCTGGGCGAGCGGCGTAATCCCGGCGGTTCGGCCGCCGAACGGGTCAACGCCCAGGTCGCGCAGCTTCTGGAGCTTGTCGCGGCGTTCGCGCTCGTAAATCGAGGCAGCAGGTGACGGTGCTTCCATAACTGTTTGAAGGCCAAAGGGGTGACGATAATAGTGCAGCCGCGCTCAAAGTAAAACGCGGCCGGAGGATTTCCCGGACGATGATTTGCGGTGTTCGATACCGAAGCCCCCTGCTGATGCTGGTGGCCTGTGTGATCCTCGCCTGTCTGGCCGGCGAGCCCGCCGCCCACGCCGCCCAGCGGGCGATGCAACTGGTCAAGTCGAAGCACTACCTGATCCACAGCGACCTGGACGACGCGCAGATCTACGAGCTGGGCACGCGCATGGAGGCGATGTATGGGGAGTACTCGCGGCGGCTGGCGGACTTCGACCTGCACGAGGATCGCAAGCCGCTGGACGTGTACCTGTTCGATCGCAAGCAGGATTACATGGAATTCACGGGCGGGCAGTACGAGAACACGGGCGGGGTGTTCATGCCGGCGTGGAACCAGCTCGCGGCGTACCTGGAAGGCCAACGCGACACGCTGCGGCGGACGCTCCAGCACGAGGCGTTCCACCAATTCGCGCAGAAGGCGCTGCGGGGGAACATGCCGATCTGGCTGAACGAGGGGATGGCCCAGCTCTTCGAGGAGGCGATCTGGACGGGGGACGCGTTCCTGATGGGCCAGGTGCCGCCGCGGCGGGTGCGGCAGCTTCAGCTCGACCTGAAGGACGACAAGCTGCTGCCGCTCAAGCAGCTCATGAGCATGACCGGCGAGAGCTGGAGCCACAACCTGACGGGCAACGCGTCGCTCGGATCGACGCAGTACAACCAGTCGTGGGCGATCGTCCATTACATGGCCTACGGCGAGCGCGGCGCGAACGGGGCCAAGCTAGTCGCGCTGCTCCAGGCATTGCGCAAGGGCAAGGACCAGGAAGACGCGTTTCGGGACGCCTTCGGGCCCCTCGCGGGGTTCAAGGCGGCATTCGAGAAGTATGCGACGCAACTGGAATCGACGCCCGAGGCCGAGCTGATCGACCGGCACGAGGCACTGGCGGACCTGCTGGCGAAGCTGGCGGCGAAGGGAAAGCGGTTCTCGACCGTGTCGGAGTTCCGGCGCAACGCCGAGGCGAGCAAGTACAAGCTGCAATATTGGCGCGGTCAGGTGTCGTGGGACGCCGAACCGGCGGAGTATTTCCGCGATGCGCAGGGCAGGCCGTTCGCGGCGGACGAGATGTACTTGGAGGATCGCAAGGGCGCCCCCCTGCCGGACCTGGTGCTGCGGCATCCGGCGTATCGGATCGGACTGCGGGCGCGGTTCTATGAGCGCGGGGACGAGATCGAGCAGGAGGTCGTTGTCGAGGGGCGGCACGCGGGGGCGACGGCGACGATTGAGAGATAAGCGATCGCAATCACGGGCGGGCCGCCCGTGCCACATTTGACATTCGACTTTTGACATTTGACATTGGCGCGCGATGAGCGAGACGGCCTACATCGCGCTGGGGGCGAACCTCGGCGATCGGGCGGGGAACATCGCCGCGGCGCTGGAGGGACTGGGCCGGGTGCCGGGCGTGACGCTGACGAAGGTCTCGACGATGATGGAGAATCCGGCGATGGGGGGGCCAGTGGATTCGCCGGCGTTTCTCAATGCGGCGGCGGAAGTCGTGACATCGCTTTCGCCCGAGGCGCTGCTGGAGGCGATGCTGGCGGTGGAGAGGTCCCTGGGGCGGGTGCGGACGCAGAAGTGGGGGCCACGGACGATCGATCTGGATCTCCTGCTGTATGGCGATCGCGCGATCGACGCACCGGGATTGACGGTGCCGCATCCGCTGATGCATCAGAGGCGGTTCGTGCTCGAGCCGCTGGCGCAGATCGCGCCGCAGGTCGTACACCCGGTGCTGGGACAGACGATTCAGGAACTGTGGGAGCGATCGGTGGGCGCTTAGCGCAAGAGCGGCTTGGGGTGCGGGGGCGGCGCGATCTTTTTGGTGGCGAATGGCGGTCTGGCGGCCGGTTTGGGTGGGGCGGCAGCGGGTTTGGTCGGCGCGGGCTTGGCGCTGGCGGCGAGCGGCGCGGCGGCGGCGGCGGTCGTGTAGCGCTGGGCGAGAATGACCAGGTCGTTGAAATCGACGCTTCCATCGCCGGTGAAATCACCCTGGGACCAGAGCAGACTTCCGCCAGCGGCGTTGTAGTTCTGGGCGAGGGGAACCAGGTCATTGAAATCGACGATGCCGTCATCGTTCGCGTCGCCGGGGATGTGGGAGTGGGCCCAGGCTTCGGCACTGCGCGGACCTTCGCCACCCGGGTTGGTCGCGGTGATGACGTAATAATAGGTGACGCCACCAGTGGCGGTGAGGTCGGTGAAGCCGGTCGAGGTGACGCCACTGGCAAGCGGCGTAGCGCCTTCGCCGCCCGGCGTGGTGGCCCGGTATACGTTGTATCCCGCGGCGCCGGGAACGGCGGCCCAGGAAAGAGTGACGCGGTCGCCACCCGCCGTGGCGGTCGGACTGGCGGGCGCGGCGGCGGGCGGGATCGAATCATCGATGCCGGGCGTCCCACCATCCACGGGACTGGGGCGCCACGCCGTGGGATCGCTGAGGCTGGCGCTACCGGTCGGATTGATGACCTCCAGCGTATCCCCACCGCCGCCTGAAGCCGGGTACCAGCCGTCCTCCGGGTCGTCACCATACGTGAAGTCCAGGATGAAGCGATCGTCCGCGTCGAGAAGCGTTACGTGCTCGCCGCCGTTGTTGAAGTTCGTGCTCGGGTCGTCGTAGGCGCCCAGGACAAAGGGATCCGGGCCGTAGCGGGAACGGAAGGCATCCAAGTTGCGCACGACCACGCCGACCTGTCCGGGCGCCAGCGTCACGTCGCCGAAGGTGAAGAGGACGGCGTTGGTGAAGTGGGCGCCCAGGACGTCGATCGGCTGGGCACCGATGTTCTTCAGCTCGATGAACTCAAAATCCTGGGCGTCGAAGGGGCTGTCCGGCGCAGGCGGGACAGGGTCGTAATTCAGCTCGGTGACCCGGATGTTGGCGGGGAGATTGGGCGCGTTGCCCGTGCTGGTCAGGTCCATCGTTTGAGATCCGACCAGTCGCCCCTGGAAGTCATAGGCCAAAAGCGTGAGGTGATTGAGGCCGGCGTAGAGCGGAACGGTGGCCGTCCAGGTATCGAGATTTGTGCCCGACCAGGTAACGTCGAGCGGGGTGGCGCTGCCCTGGACGTAGATCTCCTTGACGTTGATCCAGCCCTTGCCGGTGAGGCTGAACCCGGACTGCGCCGTGGTCTGGCCCGAGGGTGTCGTGATCGCGAAGGGGATCTGTGGCGGGAACTGGCTCTGCACGTAGGCGGCGCGCTGGCCGATGTAGGTCAGGTAGCTGGCGTAATTGGCGCCGATCAGCGTCGCATCGCGCGAGGTCCAGTGCGACATGTAGGTCGAGTTGAACGTCGTCGCGATGATGTCCTGGAGGTTGCCGTAATAAAGGTGCTTCTCGGTGGGCAGGCTGATCAGCTTGCCGATGTTGGAATCGGGCACGAGCGACGCATTGGTGGGGTAGCTGAAGGGATAATCCCAGTCCCACTGCAGGGCCATCATCTTGCCATCGCCCGGCCGGGTATAGATCTTCAGGTTGTGCTGGTAACCCTGGCCGTAGACGTCGCCGATGCCGCCGAGCGATTCGAGGGCGAAGAGGCGGAGCCACTCATTGAGATCGAGAAGCTGGCGACTGGCCGCGTCGAGGGCGGCGCCGCTCTGTTGCAGCGCGCGGCCGAGGTTCATCACGTCGGAGAAGTCGTCGGCGTCGCGATTGTTGGAGAGGAGGTAGTGATAGCGGTAGCTCTCCTTGTCCGAGCCCAGGTCGACGATGTCGATGCCGACCACGCCGTCGTTCTGAGGGATCTTGAGGCTCTGTGGATTCCCGTCCACGGTCTGGGTGGGATAGTAGATCAACTCCTGCTTGTAGAGGTTGCCGTTGCTGCCGTTCTTGAAGGCCGAGTCGAGGTAGTCGTTGCCGTAGGGGTCAAGGTCGAGCAGGCCGAAACCGGTGTTCTGACTCCGCGGGGCGATGACCTTGACCAGGTCGTCATCGATGCTGGGAACGCCGCCGGCCGCGTGGGCGATCGCCTGGCGCATCACGATCTCGGCGACGCCGGAGCGGTCGATGGTGAGCGAGGACAGCGTGCCGCGGAAGAGGTGATCGGCGTTGAAATCGAGATTGAACCCGACACGACCGTCGTCATACCGGCCGCGCTCGCTGGAGTGAAGCGAGACCCCGACGTCGTAGAACACCTCCTTGTTGTCGTAGACGACGGTGGCGCCCATCGCGTCGTTGCTCATCAGGTTGGTCGTTGTGTACAGGCGCGTGATGTCGGCGGCGGTCATCACGATGCGGATCGTGTGGGTGAGCGGCGCGAGCGCGACGCCGTCGTTCACCTTGTAGAGGGCGCGCGACGCCGGCCCGGCGGCGGGGAAGGTCGAGACCGCGCCCTGCGCATCCGTCGCCGACACGTAGAACTGCACGGTTGCGGATGCCGCCTGACCGGGGATGGTGCCCGCGTAGGTGCCGTCGCCTTGGGCGACCATCGTCGTGCTGCTCCAGGAGCCACCATTGACCGAATAGAACAACTGCACCGCGTTGACGCCCTGCGGGTCTTCCGCCCGGACCGACACCGTCACCGCCTGCCCCGCCGAGGGGTAGATCAAGTTCTGCGTCAAGCCGCTGAACGTCGGGCCGGCGTTGGCCTGCCAGGTCGAGTTCCGCGCCCCGGGAGTGCCGTTGGACGACGGGACATCGAGGACAGTCGTCTTCGATACGCGGTTGAAGTAAAGCCGCGTGTTCAACAGGTTCGATCCCGATATCCACCTGGCCCGGAACGAGATCTGGTACGTATGGCCGTTGACGATCGGCGTGTTGCCGACCAGCGTCGTCTCGGCGTGGTTGTGCATCGACTCGGTCGCCCCGGTGGCGACCAGGTCGAGCACGTGATTGGCGGCGTTGGTCGGGTCGGCGACGACCGTGCCGTGCTGGTTGCCGATGATCCGCCACGCCGTCGTACCGTTTTCGAACGTGCCGTTTTGCAGGAGCGAGGTGTTGGCGCCGCCGGTGGTGTCGATGACCGACAGGTCGTCGAGGAGCACCTCGCCGCTGTCGAGCAGGCCCAGGACGAACTCGTTCCACTGGGTGGGGTCGCCGTTGAGGTTCACGGCGACGCCGCTGTACGTGTAGGTCTTCCAGGCAGACTTGGTGCCCTCGATGCTGGCGGCCCAGGCCTCTGGCTGGGCATTGTCGGCGCTGGGGTCGCGCAGCTCGAGGCTGGAACCGCCACCGTCGGCGGCACCGGGCCAGGGTTTGCTGTCGTAATAGTGCAGCTCGTCGGCGGGGTTTCCGGCGGCGTCGAGCAGCGTGATGCCCTCGGCGGAATGGGACAACGAGCCCGAGAAGTTCCCCACGATCCGTGCAGCGGGGTATTCGGCCGACAGCGCCGTCGCGTCCTTCGCCACAACCAGGTACTGGTCAGGCGCGAGGATGGTGCCGGCGGGGAAGGTGTAATCGACGGCGTCTTTCAAGCGCCAACCGCTCAAATCCTCGGCCTGCGCGCCGCGGTTGTACAACTCGATCCATTGTTCGGGATCATCGGAGAACGGCGTGGTCGGCGTGGTCTGAACCGCGCCGAGCGCCAACCCCATCGCGACGTCGCTGTTGTCGCCGGCTGCCTGGTGGACTTCGACGGCCAGCACGTTGGTGCCCTGCTTGAGCGACCCGGGCGGCAGCGTGATCAGTATCGGCGTGCCGAACGCGGGGGTGGTCACGGCGGGGCTGGCCGGTGTCGTGTAGGCGATCGTGCCCTTCGGCATGTTCTGCCGGTAGATCTCGACGCCGTTCAGGTAGTACACAGCGCCGTCGTCAATCAGCGGGTCGAGCAGCAATTGCGTCTTTGCGGGGTCGCCGCTGAAGTTGAACGCGTTGCGGAAGTAATACGTCGGCCGGCCGAGCGTGAGCTGCGTGTTTTTAGGGATTGGCAGCGCCGTGCCGCTGATCGCTGCGCGAAAGCCGGCCGGGTTGGGCGACCCGCCGCCGTTGGTCACGACGAAGCTCAACGTGTTGACCCCGCCGACAAACCCGCTTGAGATCACGAACGGCCCGTTGGGCTGCGCATATCCCGGACCGGCGACCCGGATCCCGGTGCTCTGGCCGTTGATCAACACGTCCTTGACCTCGTCGTCGGCCCAGAGCGTCAGCGTGAGCGATGCGCTGGACGGGACCATGCCGTCCAGGTTGAACGTCGTGGTGTAGAGATAATCTCCCGCGGCCTGGTTGTCGGTGCCCTGCTGCACCGGGCTGATCCATCCGCTGCTCGCGTCATCGCCTGCCCACGCCGGGTGGGGCGTCATGACGATGGCGGGCGTGGGCGTGCTGGTGCCCGGGGCGGTCACCAAGTAGTGGGGGTCAACCGAGCCAGCCGCGCCAGTCTGGCCGGATGCGTTCAACCCTGTGGCGTAGAGACCCGGGATCGCGACGGGCGTCGTCGCCCCCACGACCCCCGGAATGTTGCCGCCGTAGAACACCCCCTGCCCGGTCCCCCAGCCGGCGTCGCTGTAGCTGGACCCGCGCCAGGCCGTGCCCAGGTCCGTTCCGGATTGCTCGTATTTCCAATGATTGTCGCCGAGGGTGAGCAGCGTGCTCGAATCCACTGATCCGGTCTGCGCCTGCTGCGGCGCGTGGTGGTACATGATCTCGTTGATCACGATGTCATCGTGCAGCGCGAACGTGTTCGCGGCGCCCGGGGTCGCTTGGCTGGGGATGAGCCAACGTCCGGTGCCGTCGGGCGAGCGACCGCGAAGACCTCCCGGCACGGCGACCGCGTCGGACACGGATTGGCCGTCGGGCGCGCGAAGGCAAAGCTTATCGATTGACGTCGGCGTAAAGCCGAGTTGCGCCGGTGTGAGCGCCAGGAAGCCGTGCGGCGCGATCGTGGTCCCGGTCGGCAGGACGTATTGGGCTGGGCTCAGCCCCGGCTTCTCAATCCGGTACCCGGCGGCCGACTGAGGGGCGGCGGTGGGGTTGGCGATCTCGACGAATCCATCAGCCCCCGGCGAGATCTCGTTGAAGACAAGCGAAGGGGCGGCCGGCGGGCTCGTGAAGTTCACGGCCCCGGGCGTGCCTCCCACGCGGGCGCTGTCAACCCAGTTGGCGGCGGTCGCGCTGGCGGTGCCGGGATCGATTTTTGACAGGCTCACCCCCGAACCATCGGGCGCTACCGGCCAGTCGCCCTTGGTGTCGTAGGAAACGCCGTCCATCTCCCGGCCGTTGCCGTCCTGAAGTTCCAGCTTCTCGCCGGAGTCGGACAGGTGCCCGGTGAACGGGCCCAGTGCCCCGGCGTACCCGGTCGTCTGTTGCAACGCCGCCGGATCCGCCGCCACTACCAGGTACGCCCCGCCGTTCAGGATCGTCCCCTCGGCGAACTTGAAATTGACCCCGCCGTGTACGGACCACCCCGACAGGTCAACGTCAACGCCCATCGGGTTGTAGAGCTCGAACCATTCGAGGGCGTCCGCTGCGGCGCCCGATGCGCCGCCCGGGTGGTACATGACCTCATTGAACGCAACCGTGCCCGTGAGCTGGAGACGGGACTCGAGCGCCTCAATGCCCCGCGCGCAGCGGTGGAGATCCCCCGGCCTTGCCTTTTTCGCACACTTCCGCATTACCGGCGCCCTCCGAAACTTCCGATCCCTCGCAGTATACTGCAAATCCGCCCAAAGGGTTGTCCAAGGTCACGAGGGGCATTTCTTGCTTGATCGCGCCGCGCCCTGCCGATAAGCTCCCCTCCGCATCGTTCTGGAAAGGCGCGACGTTCAGCTCCCTTCAGACGGGTTGCCGATGACGTTCGCCCGACGCCAACCGCAATCCATCTTCACACGCTACGCTTATGGCCCAAACACCTGCGTCTGTTCCTGACGGGTCTGCGACGTACTCAACAGGACAGGCGCTGGTCCTGCCGCAGCGGCGGTCGTTCGGACAGACCAGCCGCAAGGATCTGTGGTGGGTGCAGCCGCTTCTGGTATTCCTGGGGCTGAGCACCTTCATCATGTATTCCACGTGGGCGGCCTTTCAAGGCAAGTATTACCACTTCGGCAACTATCTCTCGCCGTTCTATTCACCGGAG
>DATBFY010000440.1:0-11377 GCA_036558265.1 Tepidisphaeraceae bacterium
GTCCATGAACTCCGGAACGATCGAATCCATCACGAAACCCTGATTCAACCCGTTATTGATATCGCCCAGCTTCCCCGGCGACAGGTCCGACGGACTGGCCTGGATAAACGCGTTGGTCGTCGTGCCCGGCCGGAGCGGATTCATGCTGACCGGCCCCTTCCCGACGAAGTTCTGGTTGAAATCCACCTTCACTCCGTTCGCGCCGATGATCGGGACCAGTCCGCCCGCCAGGCTGCAGAACAGGTCCTCACTCTGCGTGAAATTCGTGAAGTTGCCGGGATTGGAAAAGTACGTCGATGCCACGTTCCCGTCATACGCGCTGTTGGGCAATACGCCCGGATACGCGTGCATCGACATCTGGTAGCTGTTGATCGCCGCCCCGATCTTGGTCAGCGCCTGCTGGCTCGCCGCCGTGGCGGCCGAAGTGCGCATCTTGCTCACCACCGGGATCAGGATCGCCACCAGCACGGCAATGATGCCGATCACCACCAGCAGCTCGATCAGCGTGAACGCGCCGCCGCGCCGTATTCCTCGTTGACTTCTCATGGGGTGCGTTCCTCGCGTGTTGTGCCCCCGCACGATTCTACTTCTTCCCACCGCCCGACGACGAAACCGTCTGGATCAGCGTGATCATCGGCGCGAACAACGCGATCACGATGAAACCGACGATCACCCCCAGGATCACCACCATCAACGGCTCCAGGATGCTGATCAGCGAGCTGACCAGCACGTCCACGTCGTTGTCGTAGTTGTCCGCCACCTTGATCAGCATCTTGTCCAGGTCGCCCGTCTCCTCCCCCACGTCGATCATGTTGATCACGATCGCGTCGCAGACCTTGGTGGCGCGCAGGGGGTCGGCCATCGATTCGCCCTCGCGGATCGCGTCGTGAACCTTGCCCAGGGCGCGGCTGTAAACCTCGTTGCCGCAGGTTTCCTTGGTGATGTTGATCGCGTCCAGGATCGGCACGCCGGCGCTGATCAGCGTCCCCAGCGTCCGCGTGAACCGCGCGATCGCCGTCTTGCCCAGGATGCCCCCCAGGATCGGGATCTTGAGCTTGATCGCGTCGATCGCGTAGCGGCCCCCCTCGCTAAGCTTCGCCAGGCGTATCAGCATCCACATGACGATCGGGAACGCCAGCAGGTACGCCCACCCATACTGGTTCGCGAACCACCGCGAGATCTGCAGCAGCACCACCGTGACGGTCGGCAGCTTCGTGCCAAAGTCGCGGAAGATTTCCTCGAACTTCGGGATCACGAAGATCATGATCATCGACACGATGCCCACCGCGATCGAGATGACCACGATCGGGTAGATCATCGCCCCGATCACCTTCTTCTTGAGCTTCTGCGCCTTCTCCATGAAGTCCGCGAGCCGCGCCAGGATCAGGTCGAGCACGCCGCCCGCCTCGCCGGCGTTGATCATGTTCACGTAGAGCTTGTCGAATGCCTTGGGGTACTTGCTCATTGCGTCCGAGAGCGTGCCGCCCCCCTCCACCTCGTCCGCGACCCCCCCGATGATCGCCTTCAGGAGGCCCGGCTTCTGCTGCTGCTCGAGGATCTGCAGGGAGCGCAGGATGGGCAGGCCCGCGTCCTGGAGGGTCGAAAGCTGTCGCGTGAAGGCCACGAGCTGCTTCTTCGGGACGCCACCGATCGACAGGGGCATCTTGCGGGTCGGCCCGAGGCTCGCCGCCTCATCCTTCTTCTTCCGCGCGCCTTTCTTGACGGCCTTTTCCTTGATCTTGGTGGGGAAGAAGCCCTTGTTGCGGATCTTGGCAATGGCCTCGTCGGACGTTTGGGCTTCGATCTCGTCCTTCACTTCCTGCCCGGACGAGTTCATCGCTTCGAACGTATAAACCGGCATAGATGTGATCTCCGTTCGCGGATCAGCGCGCTAATTCAGCGGCGGGCGGATTATTCGCCTTGTCCAGCCGTTGGAGGCCGGGGTGGAACCAGTTGTGCGAACAACGCGTTCACCGACAGCGTGAACCCGGGCAAGACGTCGCCGCCGTCCATCAATTCTTCGCCCTTGAGCACGCGTTCGGGCGTATTGACCGAGGTGTAGACCTCGACCGCCCGCGCGTCCGGGTCCACGATCCAGACCACACGGACGCCGGCGCGGAAATACTCGCCCCGCTTTAACTCCATTTCGCGGCGCGTGTTGGACTCGCTGAGCACCTCGATCGCCAGCGTCGGCACCAGAGACGGAATCGGCTCCAGGTCAGACAAGTTCTGCGGGAGGCGCTCCCAGGGGATGAAGGCGACGTCCGGAAAGCGCACCAACCCCGATCGCAGACGGTAAGGGCCGTCGGGGGCGCTGACGATACCCAACTTGTGCTCGGCCGCATAGTTTCCAACGATCCGAATCAGGGCCGACGCCAGCAACGATTCGATGATCCCCAAAGGCTTCTCCACGAGGGTTCCTTCGACCAGCTCGCACGGGCGGTTCTCGTGCTCCAGGAGGTCGAGCACGTCCCGTTCGGTCGCCGTGCCCGGCGCGGGGTGAAACAAGACGCGGTCCGGCGGCACATCGCCCAGCGCGTGCAAAAGGTCGGCGACGGTTTCGAATCGTGCGGTCGTCGGTGAGACAACGGTCATCTGAATCGCCTCGCGCGCGTGCCGCCCGATCAGCCCTCTTCCATGATGGTCTCGCGCACGACTTCTTCGATGGTGGTGATCCCGTCGTAGATGGCCATCAGGCCCGAGTGCCGCAGGGTGCGCATGCCGCGTTTCTTGGCCTCGGCACGCAGGAGCTGGGTGCTGGCGTGCTGGATGATCTGGTCGCGCATCTCGTCGTCGAGGAGCATGATCTCGTAGAGGCCCTGGCGGCCGCGGTAGCCGGTGTTGTTGCAGGCCTCGCAACCCTTGCCGTAGTAGAACACGCGTCCCTTGACGTCCTCGGGCCGCAGCTCGAGCTCCATGAGCTGCTCGAGGCTGGGGGTGTACTCGGTCTTGCAGTTGACGCAAAGCTTTCGCACCAGCCGCTGGGCGAGGATGCCCTCGAGCGTGGCGGTGACCAGGAACGGCTCGAGGCCCAGGTCCAAAAGACGCGCGATAGCGCTGGGGGCGTCGTTGGTGTGCAGCGTGCTGAACACCAGGTGGCCGGTCAGTGACGCCTGCACGGCGATTTCGGCGGTTTCCTTGTCGCGGATTTCGCCCACCAGGATCACGTCGGGGTCCTGACGCAGCATGGATCGCAGGATGCGTCCGAAGGTGAGCTCGATGTCGGGCTTGATCTGGCACTGGATGATGCCGTCGATGTCGTATTCGACGGGGTCCTCGGCGGTGATCAGCTTGCTGGTGGGGTCGTTGAGCTCGCGGAGGGCGGAGTAGAGCGTGGTCGTCTTACCCGAGCCGGTCGGGCCGGTGACGATGCAGATCCCGTTGGGCTTCTTGATGAGCTGCCGGAACGTGTTGAGCTCGTCCTCGCGCATGCCCAGCTTGTCCAGGTCGAGCTGCACGTTGCCCCGGTCGAGCACGCGCATGACCACGCTCTCGCCGAACATCGTCGGCAACACGCTCACGCGCAGGTCGATCGGCTGGTTGTTCACGTTCAGCTCGATGCGGCCGTCCTGCGGCAACCGCCGCTCGGCGATGTCCAGCCCGGCCATGACCTTCACGCGGGAGCTGATCGCGGCGGCGATGTGGGCCGGGGGCGGCATCATCTCGTAGAGGATGCCGTCGATGCGGTAGCGCATCTTGAACTCGGTCTCGAACGGCTCGAAGTGGATGTCCGACGCCTTGTCCTTGATCGCCTGGAGGAGCACGAGGTTGACCAGCTTTCGCACCGGGTTGGAATCGGCGGCCTCCTTGAGGTCGGCCAGGTCGATCGACTCCCCGCGGTTCTTCAGGTCCTGCAGCGCGTTGTCCGAGGAGACCTCGCCGATGATGTCGCTGATCGACTCGGCGGCGGTGTTGTAGTGCTTCTGGATCAGCTTCTCGATGACCTCGGGCTCGCCGATCTTGGCCGTCACCTTGAACCCCATGAGCTGCTGGAGGTCGTCCAGGGCGCGGAAGTTCTCGTGGCTGGCCATCACCACGGTCAGGCGCTTGGAATCCTTGTCGAAGGTGAGGGGCAGGACCTTGTTGGTGGTGGCGATCTGCCCGGGGACGGCGGCGATCGCGGCGGGATCCACCTTGGCGCCGTCCAGGCTGATCCACTCGTAGCCCCGCTGGGCCGCCAGGGCGGTGTTGAGGTCGTTCTCCTTGATGTAGCCCAGGTCGATGAGAATGCGGCCGAGCGCGCCGCCCTTGCTCTTCTGGAAGGTGAGGGCTTCGACGATCTGCTCGCGGGTGACGCGTCCCATCTTGGTGAGGACGCGGCCGATCGGGCGGCCCTGGAGCTGGTCGATCGGGGGCATGCCGCTGGCGGGGGCGGCCGGGGCTGCCGCCGGCGCCGGACGGGACGCGGCGGGCCCGCTGCCGGGCACGACAGGCTTCGCCGGGCCCGCCACGGGCTTGGCGGCGTTCGGCGGGACGGGTCGCGCGACGCCGGGCTTGGCAAGGCTCACAAGGTTGGACGTAGATGCACCGGCGGTTGGTCGCGCCGCACCGCTGGTCGGGGACGTCGGCCGCTTACCAGGATCGGACGAGGGCGTCGCGGCAAGACTGTGCGTGTCGGTTCGTGACATGGGTGTGTTCCTCAACGGTTGTGACGCTCGACGACGCCGGATCCTGGTCCTGAGTCGCTTATCGGGTCTTCGACAATTACTTCTTCTGCCCCGCCGCCTGCATCCGCGCCCGGTTGGCGGCGACCGCCGCGGCGCGCTCGGCCTCACTGGTCTGCCCGCCGTTGCCGCCTGGCGTGTTGGGCTTGAGCTTGGCGCCCGACCCGCCGCCGGCGCCCTCGGCGCCGCCGCCGCCGGCGTCGTCCGCCTCGGCCAACAGGGCGTCGTCCTGCACGTCCACCATGTAGCCGTTCTTCTGCATGCGGTCGACCATGTAGCCCGGGTTCTTGGACTTGTCGATCGCCTCTTCGGGCGAGATCCGGCCGGCGGTGAAGTGCATCCACAGGTTGTCGTCCAGGAGCTGCATGCCGTACTTCTTGCCGGTCTGGATCTCGCTGTCGATGCGGAAGCTCTTGTTCTCGCGGATCAGGTTCTGGATGCCGGGCGTCACGTACATGAACTCGTACGCCGCCAGCATGCCCTCGGTGTCCACGCGCGGGCAAAGCGCCTGCGAGAGCACGGCGATCAGGTTGCCCGCGAGCTGCACGCGCACCTGCTCCTGCTGGTCGGTCGGGAACGCGTCGATGACGCGGTTGATCGTGGAGGCGGCGCCCGAGGTGTGCAGCGTGCCGAAGACGAGGTGGCCGGTTTCGGCGGCGGTGATGGCGGCGCCGATCGTCGCCAGGTCGCGCATCTCGCCGACCAGCATCACGTCCGGGTCCTGGCGCAACGCGCGGCGCAGGGCCTCGGGGAAATTGGGCACGTCCACGCCGATCTCGCGCTGCACGACGATGCTCTGCTTGTGCTTGTGGTAGTACTCGATCGGGTCTTCCATCGTGATGATGTGCCGGTCGAAGTTCTCGTTGATGTAGTTGATCATCGCCGCGAGCGTGGTGGTCTTGCCCGAACCGGTCGGCCCGGTCACCAGGAAGATGCCGCGCGGGCGGCGGCAGATCTGCTCGGCCATCTTCGGCAGGCCGATCTGGTCCAGCGTCAGGATCTTGTTGGGGATCCGCCGCAGCACCAGCGACGCCACGCCCTTCTGCTTGAACACGCTGACGCGGAAGCGCGCCTCTTCGCCGTACGCGAAGCCGAAGTCGCCCGAGCCCTCCTCCTCGAACTCCTGCTGGATGCGCTCGGGCGTGATCGACTTCATCAGCGCCATCGTGTCCTCGGCGTCCAGCGGCTTGGTCTGCAGCTCGCGCAACCGGCCGTGCAGGCGCAGGGTCGGCGGCTTGCCCACCGGCAGGTGCAGGTCCGACGCCCCGCGGCGGACGGTGGTCTCCAGCAAACGGTCGATTTGAATTGTCGATGCCATACGTCAGTTGTCCGTTGTCAGTGGTCCGTTGTCAGTTGTGGCCGGCCGTCTTCAACAACGGACCACGGACAACTGACCACGGACGCATCTCATCCCGTCACCACGCCCTCGACCTGCGCCACCTTGACGATCTCCTCGGCCGTGGTCGTGCCGGCGAGGATCTTGAGCCGGCCGTCGGCCAGCAGCGACTTCATGCCGCCCGAGATCGCCGCCTTGCGGATGCGGTTCGTCGGCGCGCGCTCGAACGCCAGCTCGCGAAGCTCGTTGTTCATCTCCATCATCTCGAAGATGCCGATGCGCCCGCGGAAGCCCGTCCCCGTGCAGTAGTCGCAACCCCGCGGCTTGAAGAGCTGCTTGTCCTTCAACTGCTCCTTCTGGATGCCCGCCAGCTTCAGCCACATCTCGTCGGGCTCGTGGTCCGGCTGCTTGCACTTGGGGCACAGCACGCGGATCAGCCGCTGCGCCATGACGGCCTGGATCGAGGAGGCGACCAGGAACGGCTTGACGCCCATGTCGATCAGGCGGGTGATCGCGCCCGGCGCGTCGTTGGTGTGCAGGGTGCTGAAGACCAGGTGGCCGGTGAGCGCCGCCTGGATCGCCACGTCCGCCACTTCCAGGTCGCGAATTTCGCCCACCAGGATGATGTTGGGCGCCTGACGCAGCATCGAGCGGAGGATCTTGCTGAACGTCAGCCCGATGTTGTCGCGGACCTGGCACTGGTTGATCCCGATGAAGTTGTACTCCACCGGGTCTTCGGCCGTGATGATCTTGCGATCCGGGCGGTTCAGCTCGTTGAGCGCGCCGTAGAGCGTGGTGGTCTTGCCCGAACCGGTCGGCCCGGTGACCAGGAAGATCCCGTTCGGACGCTTGATGATCTTCTGGAACTTGCGGTAGTCCTCTTCCTCGAACCCCAGGTTCTGAATGCCGATCCGGACGCTGTCCGGACGCAGAATACGAAGGACGACGCTTTCCCCGTAGTACGCAGGCAGCGTGCTCACGCGGAAGTCGATGTTCTGCTTGTCGATCGTCAGCTTGATGCGGCCGTCCTGCGGCAGGCGCTTCTCGGCGATGTCCACGCCCGCCATGATCTTCAGACGCGAGATCAACGGGCCCTTCATGCGCAGCGGGATGCGGTCGCGATCGACGCACTCCCCGTCGATGCGGTAGCGCACGCGGATGCGGTCCTTCATCGGCTCGATGTGGATATCCGACGCCCGGTTCCGCACGGCCTCGGCGATCATCGCCTGCACGAGCTTGATGATCGGCGCCTGCGTCGGGTCGTTCATCGTCGCCTCGTCCATCCCGCTGATGTCCACCGACTTGTCGATCGAGCGATCCACCGACTTGTCCATCGACGTGTCCAGCGACGTCTTGAACCGGTCGATCGTCTTGTCCAGCGTCTTGTCGATCGTGTTCTGCGCGGTCGTCGCGTACAGGTCGTCCAGGTAAGCCTTGATCCGACCCTTGGGCGCCAGCACGGTCCGCACGTCGGTATTCAGGCTGAACCGCAGGATGTCCAGCAGTTCCAGGTCCAGGGGGTCGTGAATGGCGATGCGAAGCTTCCCGTTCTCCTTGCCCAGGGGCAGGATCAGGTGCTTCTTCATCAGGTGGTCGGGAACCAGGTTGACGGCGTTGGGCGGGACCGAGTTCTTGTCCAGGTCGATGTATTCCATTCCGAACTGCTGCGCCAACGCCTTGTACACGTGGTTGTCAGTGCAGAGTTTAAGATCCAGGAGGGCTTCCCCGATCCGCAACCCCTTGGTCTTGGCGTGCGCGAGCGCCTTTTCCACCTCCTTGGGCTGAACGAAACCCCACTCGACCAGAATCTCGCCCAGTTTCTTCTGTGCTTTCGCCATATTTTTTGAAATCCCAGGGGTTTTTCAGCGGAATTAACAGTAATGCGTCAATTAAGCAGGCGTGGTTCGCCGACTTTCGCCGGCGTGGGGTCTTGGCAATCGTGCGTCATCCGGCAATTCGCCCATGTTACCCCATCCCCGGGGGGTGCCTCAAGGCAATTCGCCGCTCGTCTGAGGGCTCAGCGTGACCCGCCGCACTCAGGGACGCGAAGCCGCAAGCGGGGGCGAGCGGACTATACCTGACGGGCTTCCCAATCCGCCCACCCCTCATTTCCTCACCCCCCCCACCCCATTTTTGGTCCTGCCCGGCCCCCGCCGTACATTGGAAGCCCTCGATGGACACCTTTACCCCGGACATCGAGTTGATTCGGCGTTACGCCGACGAGCGGTCGCAGGACGCGTTTGCGGAGTTGGTGCGCCGGCACGTTAATTTTGTCTACTCGGTCGCGGTCCGCCAGACGCACAATCGCGACCTGGCGCAGGATGTCGCGCAGGCGGTCTTCATCATCCTTGCGAAGAAGGCGGGGCGGCTGCGCGCGAACACGGTGCTGTCGAACTGGCTGTTCTGCGCCACGCGTTACACCGCCGCCAACGCACTGAAGATGGAAGCCCGACGCCGGCACTACGAGCACAGGAAGATGGCCATGACCCGGGAAGAATCCACCGCCACGAATGCCGATCGGGTGTCGAACGCCTTACCGGAGCAGTGGAGCGCGATCGCCCCCCTGCTCGATTCGGCCTTGACCGCCCTGGGCCGGCGCGACCGCGAGGCGGTGCTCCTGCGGTTCATCGAGGGCAAGAGCCATCGCGACGTCGCCGGGGCGCTGGGGCTATCGGAAGACGCCGCGCGTAAGCGCGTCAGCCGGGCGATCGAACAGCTCCGCTCGTTCTTCCAGTCGCGCGGGGTGGTGGTGCCGGCGGCGGCACTGGCGACGATGCTCACCGCGCACGCGGTCGAGGCGGCGCCGGTGTCGGTCACGACCGCCGCTTGCGGCTTCGCGGGTCTGACTCCGCCTGCCGGTGCCGCGCTGGCCAAGGGGACGATCACGCTGATGGCCTGGGCCAAGGTCAAGGTCGCGGCGGTGGTGGCGGCCTCGATCCTGCTGGCCGGAACCACGGGGACGGTCGTCGTCCGCCATCTGATGGCGCGACCTGCGGCGGCGGTACAGGTCCGATCGCCGGTGCAGCGCGCCTCCGCCCCGGTCACGCCCGTCGCCGACGTCGCCGGAGCAGGCGCGCCGGCCAATCCGGTCAAGGATATCGAGGCCGTCGTCCGCGGCCCGGACGATGCGCCGCTGGCGGGCGCCGAGGTCTTCGCCGTGACGGCGGACGCCAACCTGACGAGACTGCCGGGCGGCCAGTTGATTCCGGTCAGGAAGGAGCAGACCGTCAACGTGTACGCGCCCCAGTGGCCCAGCGGAACCGAAGAGACCGACGGGACCGGACGGTTCTCGCTGCCGGCGCCCAGCCAGCCCTGGATCCTGATCATCCGCCACCCCGTCGGCTTCATCCAGATCACGCGCGAGGAATTCCAGGCGATGCGCGGCCGGGACATTATCCTCCAACCCTGGGGCCGGGTCGAAGGAACCGTGCTCGTCGGCACCGCGCCTCAGGCCGGCTGGACCGTTCAACTCTCGCGCTGGGGTTCGGCGGACGACTGGTCGTCGATGGCCATCCGTCACGACCGGATGGCCACCACGGACGCCCAGGGCAAATTTGTGTTCGACAACGTCGCCCCGGGCGACTCGTGGATCTCGCACTCGGGCGGGAAGAAGCCGCCGCGCGGCGGGCAAATCCTGCACGATCGGAAGATGACGCTCCTCGAGATCGCGCCGGGCAAAACGGTGCAGGCGAACCTGGGCGGGACCGGTCAGCCCGTCGTCGGGCGGTTGGAGCTGACCGTCAAGGACGATCCGGAATTCAGGCTGATCATCGGCCGAAACAACCAGGTCAGCTTCGACGCGCGGTTCAGTCGGACCGACGTGCGGCAGCCACCGGCCGACGTGAACGACCCGAAACTCACCCCAGAGGAGCGTCGCCAGCGATATCGCGCCTGGCTCAAGACGCCCCAGGGGAAGGAGCACCAGCGCATGAACTGGGTCGAGCCGTTCGACGTCAACCCGGACGGGACGTTCCGCATCGACGACGTGCGGCCGGGGACGTATTTCGCCTGCTTTTCCTACAACGTGCGCGAGGCCAACGGGCAGTACAGCGAAGATCTCATACAGGCGGGGGCAAAGTTCACGATTCCACCGTTACCCGGCGGGCGCAGCGACCAGCCGTTGGATATCGGGACAATTCAGCCGACCTTGCGGCCGCGGCTGCTGCCCGGCAAGCCCGCGCCGGATTTCGCGGCGAAGACGCTCGACGGGGACAAGGCGTTCAAACTGTCGGATTACCGCGGCAAGTACGTGATCCTGAACGTCGTCTGGAACTGGGACAAGGCCGACGAGATGAAGGAGCAACTGGACAAGGTGCAGCGCGTCATCGCCGGCCGGAAGGACTTCGTCCTGATCAACCTGACGTTCGACGACGTCTCGCCGGCAGGCAAGCGCGAGCTGGTGGCCAAGGGGATCGGCGGCGTACACGCGTACATGACGTACATCGAGACGAACCTGCCGGCGGCGTATCGCTCGGGGCCGCTTCAGATGGTGCTGATCGATCCGGCCGGCAACGTGCGGATCGGAAGGCTGCAGCGCGAGCAGGCGGACGCGGAAGTGGCGAAAGTGGTCCTGGAGCAGTAGGCGGGGAGCATGCGGGGCCGCACGGGTCGCCTGAGTTGTGGTACACTCGGGGGCATGGAAGCCCTGTTGGATTCCGAATCTGTCAACGCCGAGATTGACGAACTGCTGCTCAGCGGCCGCGCCAAGACGGCGTCGGAAGCCGAAGGGATGTTTCTGGATGCGCACCTGGGGGATCTGGTCAGACTCGTGGACAATCTCGATGATCGGGCGTTCGAAAGACACGAGGCGATCAGGCTGCTGATGGCACATGGCAGCCGATGCTGGGAGGACGCCGCCGGGTGATGTTGGCGGTTCTCGCGGGATTTCATGAGGTATCATCAGACGGGGAGCGGCGTCATCCTGAGGAGGTTCTACCGACGAGGGATCTGGCCGCGAAGGGAAGCAACTGTTACTTCGCTGCAAGATCCTTCGGTCGCCACTAGGCTCCCTCAGGATGACGACTGCCAGGGGTTGGGTGGTGGGACGGCGTTGCAAAATGAGGGGACCGGGGCCCTCCGATCGCGAGACGGATGCAGGTTTGGTTGAGGTCCGAATTCCCCGGTCCTCATCCTCGCCCCCGTGTACATTAGTTCTTCCGGAGGCCAGGCACGATGGCTGATGATCGAGAACTCCTGACCCGGTACGTACAGACCCGCTCGCCCGAGGCGTTTCGCGAACTCGTGGAGCGCTACATCAACCTCGTCTATTCGGCGGCGCTGCGGCAGGTGCGGGGGGACCGGCACCTGGCCGAAGACGTCACACAGGCGGTATTCCTCATCCTCTCTCAGAAGGCCGATCGCCTGGCGGGGAACGTGG
>DATBFY010000441.1:0-8720 GCA_036558265.1 Tepidisphaeraceae bacterium
GCTTCTTCACCACCGACAGCGCCTTGCGCACCTGGCCGCCGAACTCGAAGTAGCGCAGCATCACCACCGTGTCGGCGAGGTAGCTGGCGTCGAGCGGGCTCTGGCCGCCGCCGAGCATGCCGTGCTGGGCGACCAGGAGCAGCGTGCAGACGCCGAAGTTGCCCAGGTAGGTCAGCAGCTCGTGCAACTGCACGAGCAGGAACCGCTCGTCGGGCGTCGCGTTCAGGTAGCCGTTGAGGCTGTCGATCACGACCACCGAGACGCCGTCCCGTTCGACGGACTGCCGGACCATGTGGGCGAACTCGCCGGGGGACAGCTCGCCCGGATCGACCTGGACGAGGCGGACGCGTCCGGTGGCGATGTGTTCCCGCACCGGGATTCCGACGCCCTCGCAGCGGGTGACAAAGGTGGATTCGCTCTCGTCGAAATCAAAGACCGCCGTGCGCTCGCCGCGCGCCGCGGCCGCCGCGACGTATTGCGCGGCGAGCATCGACTTGCCCGAGCCCGCGGGCCCGGTCACGACCGTGCTGGTCCCGCGCGACAGGCCCCCCTTGAGCAGGTCGTCGAGCTCGGCCAGCCCGCTCGTCAGGTCGTCGCGGGGACCGGTGGACCCGTGCCCCGCGGCCACCATCCGGGGGTAGACGCACACACCGCCGGTCTCGATCTTGTAGTCGTGGTACCCGTCGTCGAAGCGGACCCCGCGGAGCTTCACCACCGCCAGGCGTCGGCGCTTGACCCCGAAGGCGGGCACGTGCTGCTCCATCCGGATCACGCCGTGCACCAGGGTGTTGGACTGGAGTTCTCCCAGCTTCAGGTCCGGCCCCGCGTCCAGCAGCAGGACGGTGGCGCCGTGCGCCACGAAGTAACGCTTGAGGGCCAGCAGTTGCCGTCGGAAGCGAAGCGGGTCGCGCGCCAGCAGGCGGACCTCGGAGAGGGAATCGATCACCACGCGCCGGGGTTTGACGCGGTCCGCCCGGGCGAACAGGCTACGCATGACCTCGCCCAGCTCGATCTCCGAAGGATGAAACACGTCGTACGACTCGTCCTCGCGGAGATCCTCCTCGCTCTCGCCGGTGGAGATCTCCAGGACCTCGATACCGTCGAGCGACCAGCCGTGCGACATTGCCACGCCCTCGAGCTCTTGGGGGGTTTCTCCCAGGGTCACGTAAAGCCCCTGCTCGCCCAGCCGCCGGCCTTCGAGAAGGAATTGCAGCGCCAGCGTGGTCTTGCCCACGCCCGGGTCGCCCTGGATGAGGTAGACGCGGTCCCGCGGGAGCCCGCCGCCCAGGATCAGGTCCAAGCCGACGAGGCCGGTCGCCGCGCGGGGCGCATTGCGTTCGCTCTGGCTCATATGGATCGATGTCGCTCCAAGGTCATCCCCGGACCCCCGCGGGGTCGGCGGCGCGGCTCGCGCGACGCGAGCCGTCAGGATCGCGAATGTACAAGATGCCTCGGACGGGCGTCTACGCCGGAAATGAATACGCGGACCCCCGTCTGCGCGGCATGGGAAGCAAGGCGGGGCGGACCGATCGGTCCGCCCCGCGACATACCTGCTGATTCAAGGTGATCCGGCTTACTTGGCCTGGTCGCTCTGGAAGTTCAACACGACCAGCTCACCCGGGCGCAGCGGCAGCAGGTCCGTGTCCGGCATCGCGATCCGCACCGGGATGCCCCACTCCGGCTTCTTGGAGTTGGTCAACTGGTGCTCGGGGATCGGTTGGACCGACGTCCCCACCTCCTGCACGCGTGACCACGCCGACTTGCGGCTGGTCTGGTTCCGCACCAGCACCTTCATGTCCTTCCTGGGCATGACCGCGCTCCCCGGGCGGACGTAGCTGACGATGTACGCGCCGGAGTCCTGGGTGATGGTCATGATCTCCTGCCCCTGCTTGACGAACTCGTTGGGCTGGCGGTCGACCGCGGTCACCTTTCCACCGACGGGCGACTCGATGGTCGCGGCCTTGATCTGCCGCTCGAGGTGGTCGAACTCGGTGCGCTTTTCCTCCAGGGCGCCCTTGTACGCGGCGGCCTGACGCTTGGCGTCCTCGAGCTTGGACTTATCGGACCCCTTGCCGGCGGTCTCGACCAGCTTGTTAGCGTCGTCGAGCTCCTTCTGGAGCTTGCTGAGCTCCTCCTGCGCCTTGTCCTGCTGGTCCTGCAGATGAGTGACGTCGAAGCGCGCGATCGGTTGCCCGAGGTCCACGTGGTCGTAGACCCTTGGGTAGCCCTCCATCGCGGCCAGCTTCCCGTCGTGAGGCGCCGCGACCCGGACCGTCACCGCGTTGACCTCCCCCACGCCGTGAGGCGTGCCGGCGTAGTCCTTCCAGAGGTACGCCGTGGCACACAGCGCGAGCGTGAAGACCACGATGGGCAGGATCTGATAGCGGATGCGCCGCAGGCGCAGCTTCATCGGGGTGGGGATCGGCTCGATCGACGCCGTTTCTACCGCCGACGCGCCGCTCGCGTATTCGAGGGCGCCGCCCGGCTTGGGAGTCTCGTTGGGGTTCATGTTCAGGTCAGCGGCCAAGGCTTAAACCTCCGCTTCATCCGAGCGATGGAAGAGGGACACCCGCGCCACCCCTTCGGTCCGTTCCAGGTCTTTGAGCAGTTCGCGGCTGCGCGTCGGGTCGCGCAGCAGCAGACGATACGAGATATCCACCTTATCGACGTCCAGGTCGTGCTGGCTCGCCAGTTTCGCCTGGAGACTGTGCCGCCGCAGGATCGGCCGCAGCCGCGTCATCGAATCGCCGTTCCCCGCCCACTCCAGCGAGAGGATCACGTCATACCGGTGACGCCCCCCGAACGACGTGAAACGCAGGTATGCGAAGATCAGCGCCAGCGTGACGCACGCCGCCACCGCGATCCCGAACCGCAGCGTGCCGCAGGCGACGCCCTCCGCGATCGCCCATAACACGAACGTCGTGTCCCGCGTGTCCTTCAGCACGTTGCGGAACCGGATCATCGCGAAGACCGCCAGCAACCCCAGCGCGATCAGCACGTTGCTGGCCATCAGCACCATCACCAGCGCCACCAGCACCGGCATCACCAGCAGCGACGCCGTGAACATCTGCGAGTAGCTCATCCCGGAGTGCGTCCACATGTACACCCAGGAAACCACGTGCCCGATCACGAACGCCAGCAGCAAGACCAGCAGCGCCGTCTCGAACGTGCCGACCGAGCCGCTCGCCAGGTCCCCGCCGATCATCGTGTCCAGAAATCCGTCCATCGTTCAAACCTTCCGGTCAATCTCCCCCACCCATCAGTTCCGCCATCAGCCGATCTTCCATGTCACCCACCCCCGCGGCGCCCTGCGCAACCGCCTTGGCGCGCGGCACCCAGAACGCCGTCTGTACATACTTCGCGTTGTTCCGCCTCTCCAGATTCAGCGACCGGGCCATTTCGCGGAACCAGTAGGGGAAGCGGTCGGTGAACTTGAGTTCCAGCACACACGGATTGGTCGCCATCAACGGCGGCGGATAGACCTCGCGCTTTACGGTAAAGGACGGGTCCCAGTCCCACTTGCCTCCGCACAGGTGGCGGTCGAAGGTCAGGCGGACGTTGTCGTCATCCGTCTTCACCCACGCCTCGCGCAAGTACGACACGTAGACCCGCGGGATCGCGCCAATCTTGTCACGCATGTCGCAGAAGCGGCGCAGCGACCACCACGCGTCCAGGTCGGCGGGCTTCAGCAGGTCGGTGGGTCGGGGTGCTTCCCCGGCAAGAACCCGCACCGCCCGGTCCCGCTTCACCAGGGCACGATCCTTGAGGATGATGTCGTTCACCCGGCGCTTGATCTCGAAGAAGACCGGGTCGGTTTCGTTCTCGGTGTAGTACCGCACACGCAGTTTGAAACGGTTCTTATGTCCTTGAATGGTCGAGTAATACAGCGGATACCCGGGCCCATCCAGGTAGACGCTGTTCGTCGGGTAAGCCCACTTCATCTCCCCGCGCGCGTATTCATCATGCACCAGGTAAGAACGGGCAAAATTTCGAACTTCATGCGCGCAGCGCTCGTCTATGAGGTACTTGTACTCAAAGCGGTTGCGTTGCATTCGGTGCTGGAACGCCATCGCGGGACGCCTCGGCTGACGCCTCAAAAATGCCCGTGAAACGACGTGGGGGGCGTCAGACGTAATATACGCGCCGGGTGAACCGGCCGTTAACTCAACATTCTCGCCGCCTTAACGTTACAGACGGAAGGGAGGCGGAAACGGTCATCGGGGTCTGGTCAAATCAGGCGATCCGATGAATTTAAGAGCTTAGTTCGTGTTTTTCAAGGATTTTACCCGATCCCCACCACCCGGCGCAAGCTTTCACCCCCTTTGACCGAGTTTTTCAGGTATGATTGCCGACAAGAGGATTCAAATCTTGCAGCACTGCGCCGCAAAGGTTAAATTTCCGTTAACTTTCGCACCCCGACCCAGTCCCGACACATTCCTGCGCGGAATTGGCCAAACGGGAGGTCTCATGCGCCGCCGGGCATTTACGTTGGTTGAGCTATTGGTGGTCATCGGCATCATCGCGGTGCTGATCTCCATCCTGCTCCCCACCCTGGGCAGGGTGCGCAAGCAGGCCGACGCCACCAAGTGTGCCGCCCAACTTCACGGCATGGCGCAGGCATGGCAGATGTACGCTTCGCAGTACAAGATCTGCGTCCCCGGCCGCCTTGAGAAGCTTTCCGCCGGCGCCCCGTCGTACGGCCTGGGAGACGGCGAGGACGAGTACCGCCCCCGCTGGTACGAGTTGCTCGGCGCGCAGGTCAAGCAGTTTGCCAATCCCAAGCCGCAAACGACCGAGAACGATACCTGGACCATCTCCAACGCGTGGTTCCTCTGCCCCAGCGTGCCGGAGTGGATCAACAGCCGGAACTACGCCTACGGCTACAACCACCAGTTCCTGGGCAACGCCAGGCCCAAGGGCGGCTGGTCTTCCGCCAGCCGCGTCTGGATCAATTATCCCGTGCCGTCCAGCCGCATCCGCGCCGCGTCCGAGACGGTCATGATCGCCGACAGCATGGGCACGGCCGCCAGCGTCCCCACGGCCAAGCACCAGGGCTACTACAACGACGGAACCAAGGACCCGGACGCGGTGGGTAACAAGGGCTACCTGCTGGATCCGCCGCGCCTGACCGCAGACTCGGACCGGGCGGACGTGGAACTGCCCGCGACCTACCACTCCGGTCCCGACCCCCGGCACCTGGGCAAGGCTAACGTCGCCTTCTGCGACGGGCACGTCGTCGCCATGACCCTTCAGGAGCTCGGATACGCGGTCAACACCGACGGCTCGATCGGTTCCAGCGGCACGGGCAGCGCCGGCGGAACGCTGGCGAGCAACCGGCTGTTCTCCGGCACCGCGCGCGACGACGATCCGCCTTCGATCAAATGAGCCCGCGCCGCGTGCCGCGGCGGGACGTTAAGACCGCGGCGCACGCGACACCGTTGACGCACACCAGTGAGAGGTTTCGAGGAGTCAGGCAATGAAGTCCGCACCACCGAACGGAAAATCAGCGCAGGCCGCTCCGGCCGTCGTCGCCGCCGGCGGCGGCCGCGCCTCGCCCACCGGGGGATCGGTGGACCGCGATCGCGGCTCGATCGACAAGGACAAGGGCTCGATCGACAAGGGTTCGATCGACAAACGCTCCATCGACAAAGGCTCGATGGACAAGGGATCGGTCGACAAGGGAGGCCGCAAGAAGAAGAAGCCAATGACCGCCGAGCAGCAGAAGCAGCTCCTGGTTATCGGCCTGGCCGCCGCGGTCGTCCTCGCGGTCGGCGCGTCCATCTACGCCTACTTCAACTACATCGCCAAGCCCAAGGGCCCCCCGCGTCTCAACGAGCCGACGGCCGTCATCGCCCCGTTCGTCGCCACCAATGAGTTCGACAAGCTCCCCTGGGACCGCCAGCGCCTCTACATCAAGGAGCTGTCCGGCAAGCGCAAAGATCTCGAGGATGACTACAAGTCCGGCAGGCTCAGCAAGAACCAGCTCGAGGAATCTCTCGCCCTGGTCTGGCTCGGGAAGCAGTTCAAGCACATCGACGAGTACTACAGCCTGGGCGAGCTGGACAAGAAGGCCTTCATTGACAAGCTGATCGACAAGGACCTCGCCGATCGCGCCCGCAACGGCGGCAAGGCCGACACCGACGAGGTCGACCGCGACAAGAAGAAGGTCAAGTCGATCGTGGAGAAGTTCCCCGACGCCGAGCGCCGCGCCTACGACGGCTACCGCCGCGCATTGAAGGATCGGGAAAAGCAGCGCGACAAGGAAGCCAAGGCCGCCGCCAAGGCCGGCAAGTCCACAAGCCGCCCCTCCAGCAGTCGCCCCGCCGGCGAAAGCAACAACACCGGCTCGGGTGCGAAATCCCTGGGCAAGAGTAAGTAACCGTTTCCTACATCGCCGCCCGAACCGCCGCCACGCCCGGCGCCGCCGACAATCCCGCCGACTTGGGCAGCGTCACCAGCGCGGTACACACCGGCGCGCGAATCGAATCCAGCAGCAGCAGCAGGTCATCCGGACGACGCGAGAATTGCGACTCCCAGCACCGGCATGCCTGCCCCAGCTTCATCGCCAACTGCCCCTGCCGGCGGAACGGGTGCAGCTCGGTGATCGGCCACGACCGCCGGATCGCGTCCGTCGCCCGTTGCCCGCTCACCTCCGTCACATGCGCGTTGGGCCGGCGGCCCGGCTCGACGACCAGCACCGCGTCGCAGAACGCGTGCGCCCGCACGACCCCGCAATACTCGCTCGTCAGGTCCACCCATCGCGGCGCAGGACCCAGGTTCGCGTCGCGGAGGCGCGGCGAGGATTCGCGTTCGATTTGGCCGGGCATCTGCAGGAGCTCGATCCGACCCCCGTCCTCCCTCACGGCTGTCCATCGCTGCCCCACCAGGCTGTAGCCGGCGTGGATCAGGGCGCGCAGCTCCCCCTCGAGGTTGAAGGGCGAGAGGATGAGCAGGCCAAAGCCCCCGCGCGCCGCGGAGACCGCCGGCAGGAGGTATAAACCCTTTGCGCGCAACAGTTGCGCCATGGGCCAGAGCACGGCCATCTCCGCCACGCGCACGGGGTCGAGCGTCGGCTGGGGCAGGACCCAGCTTCGCCAGGTGCCCTTCAGGATGTTGATCTCGCAAAGTCCCCACCTATCGTCCACCACCCAGAATCTCTCCCCCTCCTGATACAGTTCGAGAAGCTGCCCCGGGGTGGCGACGGGCACCGCGCCGGGCGACAGGTGCCGCATCACCTCCGCCGCGTCGTAGGGCCGGACAATCCCGCCGGTGCAGGAGATCCCCTCGGGCAGCGCGTCCACGGCGAAGGGCCAGAGCCATAACTGGGCTTGTTCCTCGATCAGCGGCACGTCGCAGGCCAGTTCGACGGCCAGGCCGTGAACGGCGTACTTGCGATGCGTCGGCCTGACTCGGGCGGAAGTGGCGGGTCGGTTGCTCACGCGGAAGGTCCTCCCGTGGCGTCTATCAGACGGCCAGGAGTTTCTATCGGTGAACCGCCATAATTCCGTGCAATACTACCCCTTGAGGTCGCTCTCCCCGATGAGGCTAAACCCTTTTCGAATCATGATTTGAGCCGCAAGCGTGGGCTCGTCCACATAGAGCGCCAGCGTGGGCCCGTGCGGGCGGAGGAGCAGCGGATAGGCGTAATGGATGTTGATCTCCGCCGACAACAGCGCCGAGCAGATCGCGATCAGCGGCTGCTTGGTCTTCTTGGGCAACTCGACGGCCAACAGATCCGTCTCGCCGAACGGAAAGCCATTGTGCAAAAGGACTTCCTTGCCGAGGTCCGGATCGGCGCAGATCAGTCGGACCAGCGCGGCATCCCCCGATTCCTCGATCGACAGGGCGACGATCTTGGCTGCCTGTTCCTCGAAGATCCGCACCAACTGCTGCAGGCGCCCGACCTTGTTTTCAAGGAAGATGGTGAACTGCCGGATTCGCGTCGGCTCAAAGCCGGCGCCGAACTCGGTCTGTGGCGGGAGAATCTCTTCCATCGCGGTGCCTGGTCCAAGGATATCGGAAACGCCGCCGGTAGAGGTAGGAAAAATAGGGGTGACGCGACGCGGTAAGAGAATACGAGGATGGATGATGGCGGATGGAAGATGGAGAAGTCACCGCTCTATCCTCCATCTTCGTTTTCCTTCTACTTGCCCATCGCCGGCAGCAACACGCTGTCCCCCCGCCAAGCAGGGCTTCCCACAATGGTGGTGCTGGTGGTCTTCGTGCCGTCGTCGGCGCCACTGACCGTGTAGATGTTATCCCGACGCATGCCGCAGAAGGGGTTGAACTGAAACTCGACGTGCCCGTCGCCGTAGAGGACGTTCTGCCCCGCCCCCTGGTGATTGGGGGTGTTGGCCTTTCGCAGGTCATTGGGGGATGAGGCCTCGGACGGCAGGGTCACGTCATATTGACCCTGTTTGCCGGGGTTGATGTCCGCCAGGACCGCGAACTCGGCGCCGGTCGTGGTGCTCAGGCGGTAGGTTGCGGCGGTCGACGCATCGGGGTACGGGTTGGCGTAACTGTAGCTGAGGTTGTCGGGGAGCTTGGTGAAATTGGAGCGCGACTGCGCGGAGTTGCTGCCGCCGCCGAAATTGTCGCGCGTGGCGGTGCTGCTCGGGCAGATGAAGACCTCGGGCGTCACGTCCTGGGTGCGGATCAGCAGGAAGAGACACGCCGGGACGTTGTTGATCCCGACGAAACCCTTGGAGCCCCCGAAGGGA
>DATBFY010000442.1:0-12540 GCA_036558265.1 Tepidisphaeraceae bacterium
GCCCTCGCTCAGGTTCTTCCCGGCCATGCCGATCAGGCGAACTGGCGCAAAGCCCTCGTGCGCCCAGGCGTCGAAGAGGGATCGGGCGGCCTCGTACAGCGTCGTCGTCACGTCGCTCGGCTCGTCCAGCGTGCACTGACGGGTGATGGTCTTGAAATCGCCGTAGCGGATCTTCACCCAGACGCTCTTGGCGCGGAGCCCGGCCTTGCGAAGCCGCCGCCCGACCTGCTCGGCCTGTGCGAACAGCGTCTGTCGCAACTGCTCCCGGTCCGCCAGGTCGGTGCCGAACGTCTCCTCCTGCCCGATCGACTTGGCCTGGCGGTCGGACGTGACCGGGCGGTCGTCCAGGCCGTAGGCGAGATTGCGATAGTGCTCGGCGTCGCTTCCGAACCGCTCGGTCAGCCATTCAACCGACATCTTGCGCAGGTCGCCGATCGTCTTGATGTTCAGGTCCGCGAGTTTCTTCGCGGTCTTGGGGCCGATGCCCCAGATCTTGCCGATCGGCAGGGGGGTGAGCACGCGATCGACATCCACGGCGCGGATCACGACCAGGCCATCCGGCTTCTCCAGGTCCGACGCGAGCTTGGCGAGGAACTTGTTGGGCGCCACGCCCACCGACGCGGTGATGCCGACCTCGCGCCAGATCGCCTGTTTGATCCGCCGGGCGATCTGCTCGGCCGGACCCAGGGCGCGCACGCTCCCGGTCACGTCCAGGAACGCCTCGTCGATCGAGAGCGGCTGGATGAGCGGCGTGCAGCGCTCGAAGATCGCGAAAACTTGGTCCGACACGTCGCGATAGCGGTGAAAGTGCCCGCCCACGACGATCGCCTGCGGGCAAAGCCGCTTGGCCACTGCCATCGGCTGGGCCGAGTGGCAGCCGAACTTTCGCGCCTCGTACGAGGCCGCGGCCACCACCCCGCGCGGCCCGTTATGACCGACCAGGACCGGCTTGCCCTTGAGCGACGGGTCGTCCAGCACTTCGACGGAGGCGAAGAAGGCGTCCATGTCCACGTGGAGGATGGCTCGCGGGGGGGAGGGCATCTCGACGGGATTGTAGCAGTGAAGGGGATCCGGAGTTCCAGTTTCGCAGTTGTGCATCAAGCGCCTGGAACGCTCGCTTCCGGCACCAGCCCGCATTCGGGACAACGTCCGAGCAACACGCCCGACGGCTCGGGCGTCGCGCGCAGATCGTAGCCGCATTGCCGACAGCAACCCGCAAGCGCCAGTTGCCGTAAGCGTCGTCGTCGGCGAACCCGCAGCGCCAGACCGACGAGCGGCCACGCCAACGCGGCTGTCATCACCGCCCAGCAACGGACCGACACCCCGCGCAGGACGATCGGAGCGTAGGAATGATCCCACCAATCGCTGCGCCGCCAGCGGAAGGGTCCCCAGAAGGATCGTCCCTCCATTGTGTACCACTCGTCCAGGCCGGGGATTACCTCCAACCTCCATCGGGTGCCATCGCGTTCCGCCTTTATGCGCGCCCCGAGCCACTGATACCCGTTGTAGGTTCGCCAATCCCAGGCAATTCCCATTCGTCCGCGCCCGCATCCGGCCGCAAACCAGGTCTGATCCACACTTCCAGCCGCGCCATCGTGACCCCACCATCCCGTCCAGCGGAAGAGCCCGATTCGACCCGGATGCACGTAGCTCCAAACCCACGCGAATGCCGAAGCTAGCGCGATCACAACCAGCATCCCCTTGATCGCCCATAACACCCGGCGCAAAACTCTCCGCAGCATTCCCCAAGATTATCATGTCCCGCAGGCTGAGCGGTAGCGAGGGAGCGCCGTCGGTTGTCCGTTCAGACCCGTGCTGCCAGAATGCGGCCACGTGCCCCGCGAAACCCGCCACATCCCCGTCCTCCTCAACCAGGTCCTCGCCGCCCTCGACCCCCAATCCGGCCAGGTCTTCGCTGACTGCACCCTGGGCCTGGGGGGTCACGCCGCCGCAATCCTCGAGCGCATCGCGCCCGCCGGCCGCCTGATCGGCATCGACTTTGACCCCGCCAACATCGAAATCGCCCGCCAGAAGCTGGAGGCTATCAATAACCCCGGCTCCTTCGACCTCTTCCACAACAACTTCGCGGCCCTGCCCACCGTGCTCGCCCAGGCCGGTGTGGAGAAGGTGGACGGCGTGCTCGCGGACCTGGGCGTTGCCAGCCCGCAGATTGACGACCCCGCTCGAGGCTTCTCCTACCGCCAGCCCGGCCCCTTGGACATGCGCATGGACCCCACCCGCGGGCGCCCGGCGTCCGGGCTGGTCAACACGATGCCCGAGCGCGAGCTCGCCGCCGCGCTGCTCGAGTTGGGCGACGAGACCGACGCCCCGCAGATCGCCCGCCTCATCGTCGAGCGCCGTAAACGCCAGCCGATCACCACCACGCAGGACCTGATGGCCCTGGTTTGCGAGGCGCGCCATTTCACGATCGAGCGCGGCGCCGGTGCCAAGCTCCACCCCGCCGCCCGAACGTTCCAGGCCCTGCGCATCCTCGTCAACCGCGAGATGGCCAACCTCGATCGACTCCTGGCGGTGCTGCCGGATGTGCTCAAGCCCGGCGGCGTCGCCGCGATCATCAGTTTCCACAGCGGCGAGGACCGACGCGTCAAGGAAGCCTTCCGCGACGGCTTCCGCGGCGGCATCTACTCGGCCATCAGTCGCGAGCCGATCATTGCCACCGAGCAGGAAGAGCGCGAGAATCCCCGCTCGCGCTCCGCCAAGCTGCGCTGGGCGCGGCGAGCGTAACCAGCCATTGCCACCCCTAAAAAGGAGCACCCATAATGAACCTCGAACGCAAGATCGCCTTGATCACCGGCGGCACCAAGGGCATTGGCGCGGCCACGGCCGTCGAACTCGCCCGCCACGGCGCCGACGTCTCGATCGTGGCCCGCAACATCGACGATGACGAGGCCAAACGCACGAAGCGCGCCGTCGAATCCCTCGGCCGCAAGTGCCTGATGTTCGCCGCCGACATGGCCAAGTCCGCCGACGCCACCGCCTGCGTCGAGCGGACCGCGAAAGAGCTCGGCCCCGTGGACGTGCTGGTCCACTCCGCCGGCGGCCCGGTGCCCGGCGGCCTGTTCGAGGTCTCCCCAGAGGCCTGGTACACCGCTTTTGAGGTCCACGTCCACGCGATCTTCCACCTCTGCCGCGCCGCCGTCCCCATGATGCGGCGCGACCGCGAGGGCGCGATCGTGCTGGTCTCCTCGTCCGCCGGCAAACGCGCCCTGCGCACGAACCTGGCCTACCAGGCCGTCAAGGGCGCGATCCCGCACATCACGCGTGCCCTGGCGTTCGAGCTCGCCGACGACAACATCCGCGTCAACTGCGTCGCGCCGGGCGTCATCCGCACGGCCTTCCACGATTCGATGCCCGAGAGCGTGAAAACCAACAACCTGCAGAACCGCATCCCGCTCCACCGCGAGGGCACCAGCGAGCAGGTCGCCTCCCTGGTCCGGGAGATGGTCGAGAACGACTACATCACCGGCGAGACGTTCTCGATCGATGGGGGGCTCACGATGCGGATTTGTTGAGGAGTCAGTTGTCGGTTGTCGGTTGTTGGTTGTTGGTTTGCTCTGTCGGCTGCTCGTCGTTCCCGGGCGAGGTCATCCTGAGCGAAGCGAAGGATCCAGCGAGAACTGGCGAATCGGCCCGGTTTTCCCTCGGCGCAAGATCCTTCGGTCGTTGAAACTCCCTCATTATCAGGATGACACGTTCGCCGCCCATTTTCAGCAGATCACCGTTAGCCCCCATCGGGCGCCAACCGTCTGCATTATTGCGGCGCGCTTTGACAGCGCGCGCGATCCGCGTTCTGATCAAGGAATGATTATGGGATTCAATCGGGCGGCCTGCGTCCTACTTGCCAGTCTCTTCCTCATGTCGCCCCCGGCCCTTGCCGCCGGAAAGGCCAAGCACGTCGTCATCGTCGTCATGGACGGCCTGCGGCGGGATTCGGTCACCGCCGAGGACATGCCCAACCTCTCGAAGCTGGCGACGCAGGGCGCGTTCTTCGCCGCCCACCACCCCGTCTACCTCTCCACCACCGAGGTCAACGGCACGGCCCTGGCGACCGGCACGCGCCCGGCGCACAGCGGCATCGTCGGCAACCGCGAGTATCGCCCCGACGTCGAGCTGCTCCAGCCCGTCGATACCCAGAGCGAGTGGGCCGCCTGGAAGGGCGACCAGGCGAGCGGCGGCAAGTGGCTCCGCGTCGAAACCCTCCCCCAGATCGTCCGCGCCGCCGGAGGCAAGACCGTTGTCGCCGGCACCAAGTCCGTCGCCATGCTCTGGGACCGAAGCTGGGAAAACCGCACGCCCGACCAGCCCACGCTCTACGGCGGCGACACGATCCCCGCCGCGGTCAAGGATTCGCTGGTCAAGAGCTTCGGCCCCATCCCCCCGATGAACGACAACCGCTACTTCGCCAACGTCGCCCAGGACCACTGGACGACCAGGGCGCTGACCGACAACCTCTGGGCCGCCGGCCTGCCCACCCTCTCGGTCCTCTGGCTCTCCGAGCCCGACTTCGGCCAGCACGGCGCCGGGCCGGGCAGCCGCGTCGCCCGCGCCGGACTCAAGAGCAGCGACGATTGCCTGGGCAAGCTGCTCGCCGCCCTCGACCAGGCCAGGCTGCGCGACCAGACCGACGTCCTGGTCGTCTCCGATCACGGCTTCTCCACCGTCGCCGCCGGCATCGACGTCTTCGACGACCTGGGGTCCCACGGCTTCGACGTCGGCGGCCTGTTCCTCGAGAAACCCGACAAAGGCTCGATCATGCTGGTCGGCCTGGGCGGCAGCGTCGCCTTCTACGTGATTGACCACGACGCGCAGCTTAAGGCCAAGCTCGTCAAGCACCTCCAGGAGGCGCCCTACGCCGGCGTGATCTTCGCCCGACCCGACGGCGACCAGGCGCTTCCCGGCACCTTCCCCCTTGCCGCCGCCAGCCTCGATTCTCCCGACGCGCCGGACGTGGTCATGTCCTTCCTCTGGAGCGCCGAGAAACCCAACCGCGAGGGCGCGATGCCCGGCGCGCTCTTGATCGAGGGCAAGGGCTACAAGCCCGGCCAGGGCATGCACGGCAGCCTGAGCCGCTTCGACATGCTCAACACCCTGATCGCCGCCGGCCCCGACTTCAAGGCCGGCTTCCGCGACCAGACCCCCAGCGCCAACAGCGACGTCGCCCCCACGGTCCTGAACATCCTGGGCATCGAGCAACCCAGGGAAGGCATGGACGGCCGCGTCCTCGAAGAGTCCTTCGTCAACGGCCCCCAGACCGCCCCCAAGGTCGAAACGACGGTGCTCAAGGCCGAACAAAAGCTCGAGAAGAAAACCTGGCGTCAATACCTCAAGGTCTCCACCGTCAACGGCAAACAGCGCTACTACGACGAAGGCAACGCCGGCGACGGGCCCCAGGGCCACTAGAATTGGGCCCCATCCTCCGGTTGCCATGCCCTCGCCCGCGCGGGTAGTCCGTCGTGCCATTCATGTGCGCACACGCGGGCCGCGGCCGCGGTAGACTTTACTTGCAGTCGAGCGTCGCGCGTGCGTCCCCGCGCCCGCCCATGGGCTTACGTCATGCGTCGGACAAGACTTCTCATGCCCGGGATCGGCTGCGTCGTCGCGCTGGCGGGTTGCGCCGTCGTCGCCGTGCAGTGGGCCGGGATCCTGCCGCCCCTGGGCGTGAGCTGGGGTGACGGGAACCGCCCCGGAGGCGCCGGGTATTCCCTCGGGCTGCTCGATGGATCACTTATCTTTGAAACGCTGCACGACGTGAAACCCTGGGCGGCCGGCACCGGCGGGAGCGCCATCAAGTTCGACGGTCAATCGACCGGCTTCGCGGGCTTCAATTATCGCCGATACGATATCCGCCTGGCGTCGCCCGACGGCAAGCGCCTGCCCGGCACGTACGGCACGCAGACGAGGTTCTGGATCGCACCGGGATGGATACTCCTGTTTTGGCTGGCCGCCGCCGGGCTCTGCCGAAAGCTCTGGGTGAATCAGCGAAGGCGTGAGCGGGAGGCGAACCAACGGTGTCTCAATTGTGGATACGACCTGCGGGCCACGCCCGACCGGTGTCCGGAATGTGGTCTGGTTCGGGCACGGCCGCCTGCCGCATAAGCATCCGCGCGGTCCTGATAATGCGCATTCATCCCGTCAACCGCGGAAGCAGCACGCCGATCAGCACCCCCGCGCCATCCAGCGCCGCGTGTGCGATCGCCAGCGGCAGCAACCGCCGAAACCGCAGGTACAATAGCGTCACGAAGACTGTGTTCGGCACCGGCGACAACAGTCGAAACACCATGTACCGCGCATCGAACGTCAGCGGCATGAACGCGTGCTGCATCGACCACACGAACGCCACAATCGCGACCGCCAGGCTCGTGCTTCGGCAAAGGACCTGCAAGCGGGCCGCCAGATAGCCGTTATAGGTCATCTGCTCGGTCAGGCCCCAGACGAACGGGAACACCACCACGCCGTAGAGCGCGGCCGGCAACGGCAAGGGGCCGTAGAGGTACGGCGGCGTCAGCGTCCCGTACAAAAGCCACCCCGCCGAATAGATGCCACCAAGGATGCACGCCAGGCACGCCGGCACCAGCGCCAACCCCAGCAGCACGTCGCGCAGGAAGCGCTTCCGCTCGAAACCAACCAGCTCGAACAGCCCAATCCCCTCGCGCCGCGCCAGACGCCACAGCAATGCCAGGCACCCCGCGTCGATCAACGTCCCGTACACCGGCAGCCACGGCTCGCTGTCCCGCCACGGCGTCGGCGACGAGCGCAGCGCGAACATGCCCGCGACCAGCGCCTGCGCCGCGACGGCACAACCCGCCCGGGCAAACAGCATCAGCGCCGGCCCGCGCCACGTCAGCGCCCCGGCCTCCACCCGCCCAAGCAGGGCCTCGCGAGAATTCGGATCCATCGCGAGAATCGTAGCGCCTTTGGAAGATGCCGCACACGTGAGTTTCGCCGGACTTGCCCGCGCACGGACACGCCCGTGACGCACGATCCGTCCCGCAAAGGCTCGGCGACGATGATCCGCGCTCGGCCGTCTCATCTCACGGCCGGATGTGCCGAACTCGGTGGCAAAGCGCTTGGATATGAAGTGCCCGTTCCGCGCGCCAACGTGACGCAAATCCCGGAATGCTTGCCGCTCGTCGTGAAATGCAGCACTTCCCCTCGGAACCCTGGCTTGTGGAAGAACAAGGTGACAGTTGAGCACTTCCTCTCCAGAAGCGAAAACTGTCCGCTCACCGTCGCCGTGCGCTGCCTGTATTCGGAATCGAAGCCAATCTTTACGCGCCGCCCGGCGGTCACCTGAACTCCAACCTCGTCCAAAGGCTTGCCGTCCTGATCGACAACCGTACCGGACAACACGAAATCGGCATATCGAAGCTTCTGGATCGTGGGGGGAAGATAGGCGATCAGAACGACTGCGCCGATCACCGCCACTGCCCAGGCCAGTGTGCGAAAGTAACGTGTTGTTGCCTTGGCACTCATGATTCCGGCGGCCTAGGGGTATCGGCGGGGGGCGATTGTTGGCCGTCCATCACGACGGGGAAGCCTCGCCGATCCGCCTCCCGCCGTTCACGCTTGCGCCGGAAATAAATCGCGATGACGACGCCCGTGACGGCTAAAACAACCAAAGCGGCAAGCGAATCGATGTGAACGAAAATGGCGATCACAACCAACTCGTTTCCGCCTCACGATTGGCCAGCCGTGGCGCTTCATGACCCACGCCGCTGGAGCATTTCGCCAGACCAGGACCAACGTACCCACAATCCAGCCTCCCCGGCGAAATGCGCAAGCGGCGACCGCGGCAGGAGCGTCAGCACATGCACCTCAACTCCAGAGCCTCGCCCCACGAGCGGCATGGTATTCGGAGCCATGCGACCCACTTCCTGCACCCTTTGCGAGCGCGTCGCGCGGTGACGCCAACGCCGTCAACGGAGTGGCTCGTTCGAGAGTCGCACGAGGCGTGCGGAATCCCGCAGCGCGAGTGCGGAACCTCCGGAACGGCAAAGTCGTTCAAGCAGTGTTGACGGCTATGAATTAGCCCCGCCAAGACATGACCGAGTCGGCAGGTGAACTTCTCGTGGGCGATCGTCTTCGAATGCTCCGACCGCGCGCCAACATCCCGCAATTTTGTGGCGCCTCCATGACGCGCCAAGCGCAACCCCCTCCCCCAGAAAACCAAAAAATATTTCATTCAAATACCCCAGCAAAACCCAACCTTCTCCAACTTTGATGGCGCCGCGCGCGTCACCGGCGCGCAACCCCGCGCCCTTAAGTAGATGCGCTCCTTGACAACCGAATACGCGCAGCAAGCCGGGGCGCGACCACCGCGCCGCCCCGGATCGCGATCCCGCGTCAATCCAGGGACATCCCGGCGTCAAAAAACGTCGCCAAACGGTCACTTTGGGGTCGGTTTTGGGCCGGTTTCCACCTGCCCGAAACTCCATAACTACAGATATTAACAATGGTTGCGGAGAAACATGCGCCGGCGCAAAATCTTTTTCGCCCACCCAGCCCCACCCCATCACCTCACGACGATCTTTGCAGTCTCCCGCGCCGCCTCCCGCTATTATGTCCCCCCGCTCGTTCTACTCATCCGGGGACGACGACGACGACGACGACGAACGCGACGAGGGTCCGTGTGATGACCGACGGCGACCTGGTCCGCCAGGCGAGATCCGGGGCGGCATCGGCGTACGAAGCGCTGGTGCGGCGATGGGCCGCGCGCGTCGTCGGCGTCTGCCACGCCCGCGTCGGTCGCGCCGCCGCCGCCGAGGACCTGGCGCAGGAAACCCTCCTCCGGGGCCTGCGCGCCTTGCCGACCCTCGCCGAGCCCGAAAAGTTCGGCCCCTGGATCTGCGGCATCGCCAGCCGAACCTGTCTCGACTGGCTCAAGAAGTCCGAGCGCACCGAGGTCAGCCTCGCCCACGCCGGCGGCAGCGAGGACGGCGAGGCACGCTTCGCCGCCCCCGGCGACGACGCCGCCCAAACCGTCGAGCACAAGGACGACCTCGACCACCTGATGGCCGAGGTCGAACGACTCCCCGAGCCGCTCCGCGAGGCCCTGATGCTCTACTACTACGAGGACTGCACGTACCAGGACCTCGCGAAGCGCCTGGGAGTCTCACCGGCCACGATCAACGCGCGACTGACCCAGGCCCGCATGATGCTCCGAGCGCGACTCAATCCCCAGGACGTGCGACACGAACCCAGGCGGGTGAACACGTGAACTGCGAACAGGCCGCCAACCTCATCAGTGCCCGGATCGACGCGGAGATTCTCGATGCCGACCGTGACGACCTCGAACGACACCTGGCGACCTGCGACGGCTGCCGCGCGACCCGCGACGCCCTGGCGGAGCAGGACAACGCCCTCGACCGCACCTTCGCCGTCCGCCGGCAACGCGCCGCGCTGGTGGCCGAACGCGTGATCGACGCCTTCAAGACCGGCGCGCCCAGCCCCGGCCCGTCGATGCTCTACACCCGCCCGAGCCTCTGGTCCCGCTGGGGCCGCCCGCTCCTCGCCGCAGCAGCCGGATTCGCCTTGGCCATCCTGGTCACCCGCCCGTGGGACAAGCCCGCCACACCGACCGCCGTCGGCCCGACGACCAATCAGACGATCACCGTCGCCGCCACCCGCCCCGCTCCGGTCGGCCAACTCGCCCTCTCCACCGGCGCCGTCATGTGCTGCCCGTCCGACTCCACCAACTGGCGACCCCTCGAGAGCGGCGGCGCGGTCGAGGCCGGCATGAAGATCCGCACCGGCCCCAAGGTCCGCTGCGAGTTCAAGATGGCCGACGGCTCGGAGGTCCGCCTCAACAGCGACACCCAGGTCACCCTCCAGACCCCGCGCCGCGTGGACGTCGCCGGCGGCCAGGTCTTCTCCAGCGTCCGCAAGCAGCCGCCGGGCGAGACCTTCGTCGTCATGGCCGAGCCCGCCGGAGCCACCCTCACCGCCCTGGGCACCGCGTTCGACGTCTCCTGCTCCACAAAGTCCGCTACCCTCACCGTCGTCGAAGGCTCGGTCAAAATGGAAGCCGGCGGCGGCGAGAACGTCGTCAAGGGCGGCGAGACCCTCAGCGTCGCCGACGGCCGCTTCGGCGGCAAGAAACAGGTCGAGAATCTCATGCGCGCCACCCAGTGGGTGGACGAGATCCTGGTCCTGAAAGGCCGCGACAACGCCGAGCTCGCGCGGCGAATTGACGACATCTTCGCCCAGCTCGGCCACGACAAGATGTGGTACATGAACGCCCAGGAGGTGCGGCGGCTGGGCGATCACTGTGTCGTGCCGCTCGCCCGCTACATCCAGTCTGACCGCAGCAAGGCCACGCAGGATGACCGCATGAAGCGCCGCGAGGCCGCCCGCATCGTCGCCGACGTCGCCACGAGCTGGGCCACTCCGGAGCTGATCAACCTGCTGGCGGATGACGATGCCGACGTTCGCTACGCCGCCGCCCGCGCCTTGCAGCGCCTGACCGGCCAGAACCTGGGCCGCACCCCCGAGCAATGGCGCGACCAGTCCGTCATGACCTGCACCCCGACGATCCAGCAGTGGCACGGATGGTGGGACAAGAACAAATCCAACATCCCCGGCGCCGACCCCGACGCCGTCAAGCCGATCGACGTCGCCAGGGGTCAACCCGAACCCAAAGGCAAGGGTTGAGGACCTACCTCCCGGCCCCCACCGCCGCCGCGGCGGGCGCCTTGCCCAATCGTCCGCCCTCCGCCTCCCGCAGCGCCTTGTACCTCGCCTGTACCAGCCGCCCCGCGAACTTCTCCAGGTTCGCCTCCAGCGCCACCGTCTCCGCCACGTACAAAAACCGCTGGCACTTGACCCACCGACGCTCCAGGTCCAGCGACTTGTCCCCCTGATCCTCCGCCTGCCGCACCAGGTCGTCCCACCGCTTGAACCCCGATTGCGACTCGATCAGCTTCACGATTGCGTCCGCCTCCTTCGTCATCGCCGCCACCGCCGCCGGATGATACGGGTTGCTGATCTCCGGCCAGCGCGACAGCACCCGCGCCCGGATCTGGTTGCGCAGGTTGTCCCGCTCGCGGTTGCGGCCTGGCCGCTGATCCAACTGCCGCCGCTGCCGGTCGAGCGACTCCGCGATCCGCCTGGCCGCCGACGCCTTGTCGTCCCCGATCAGGTCGAGCTGTTTCGCCAACCCTTCGAGCACCGCGCGGCGCTCGGGCGACGCCAGGTTGAGCAACTGTTCGAACGGCGCCGACGGCGTCACCAGGTCCTTCACCCGCTCGTCCCTGATCTTGCTGAACTGCCGCAGCAGCACGTCGCTGGTGCAGACCGGGATGTCGATCGTGTCGTCGGCCAGGAGCACGGACGCGTGCGCCTCGGCGAGCGATACCTGGCCGTCATGGTCGTAGTCCGGCGCCGCCACCGCCTTCCCGGTGCGCGTGTGCCCCGACAGCGCGGCGAAGAAGTACGTCGTGTAGTCCTTGTAATCCTCCTCGCGCGTGTCCGGCGTACACCCGGCCGCCAGGCGATCCGACCACGTGGCGAAGAACCCGCACCGCGACTGCTCCGACAGCACCGGTCCCGCCTCCCCGCCCGGGAACAGCACCCCGCCGAAGCCCCCCGAGTGGCACTGCACCATGATCAGCACCACCTTGACCTTCGAGTTGAGCTTGTCCAACAGCGCCGTGAAATCCTTCACCGTCATCCCCCCGTCCAGCCACAGGTCCATGGTCGTGTTCCTGGGCGTCTGCCGCCCGCCCGGCCCGCCGTGACCCGTGAAGTAGACGAACAGCCGGTCCCCATCCGCCAGCCGCGCGCCGGTCTTCGCGAACCACTCGTTGATCGACGCCCGGTTCGCCGGCCCCTGCACGTCCGGCAGCTCGTGCGGGCGGTAGTTGTGGTACAGGTCGTCCTCGCGGTCCCACAGCCGCGCCAGCAGCACGTTCGCCCGCGGCGGCTGGGCGTTGGCATCATCGAACTGCAGATCCCGGATCCGCTCGTTCCCGCACGCGAAGTAAACCTCGTGCGGCGCCGAGGCCAGCCCGCAATCCGCCAGCGTCCGGCGGAAGTACACCACGTTCCGCTCCAGCGACACCTGGTTGTTGTGGGGTGACCCCCCGCCGCCGATCGTCAGGAAATGATCCGCAGCGTGCGCAGACGCCGTCGTCGAAAGGCACCAAGCGGCGACAAACAACACGCCAGCCATACCGCGAAGCTTCATGAACTCTCCCAGGGGCAGGACCAACCCACGCCATCCTACCCCGGCGGCCTCCGGCCGTCATCCTGAGCGAAGCGAAGGATCTGGCCGCGAGGGGACATGATCGTCCATTCGGAGCAAGATCCTTCGGTCGCCGTTAGGCTCCCTCAGGATGACGCACACCTATCGTCCCAATCGGGTAGGAGGGGGCCTTGCGGCCCCCGTCCTCCCACACCACCGGACGTACTTGCGTATCCGGCGGTTTCTTCTAACGGTTCAACTGCCCGTATCGCTGAACCAGGTTCACCAGGCCAAGCGATTCGAACCATGCCAGGTTCATGCCCTCCATCGCCGGAGGG
>DATBFY010000443.1:0-9861 GCA_036558265.1 Tepidisphaeraceae bacterium
GGAATACCGCGAGGGCAGGGGGGTGGTCCTCTTCTGCCAGTTGGACGTGACCGGACGAACCACGCCTGATCCCGCCGCCGACCACGTCGTCGCCAACCTTCTCCAATATGTCGCCAGTTCAAAACCCGCGCCGCATCGTAAAGCCCTGTACGCGGGCGAGCCCGCTGGAAAGGCGTACCTCGATCGCGTGGGCATTCCCGCAAGCGGTTACACCGGCGGCCACATCGACCCGGCAGACGTGCTGATCGTCGGCCCCACCGGCGGACGCACGCTGGCGTCATCAGCGCCCGCCATCGCTGAGTTCATCAAGGCAGGAGGTCACCTGCTTGCCATCGGCCTGGATCAGGACGACGCCCGCTTCCTTCCATTCAAGATCGCGACGAAGAAGACCGAATACATCACGACCACATTCGAACCTTTCGCCGCGACCTCACCGTTCGCCGGCGTCGGCCCCGCCGACCTCGACAACCGCGACCCGCGCAACATCCCGCTCATTACTTCCGGTGGGCGCATCGTCGGCAACGGCGTCCTGTGCGCCGCCGATCAATCGAATGTCATGTTCTGCCAGCTCGTTCCGTGGCAGTTTGAATATGAGAAACAGTACAACCTCAAGCGCACCTATCGCCGGGCGTCGTATGCGATCGTGCGCGTGCTTGCCAACGCGGGCGTTGCCGCGCCGACGCCGCTGCTCGACCGCTTCGCGGCGCCTGCGTCGGACGCCAAGGCGCCTGCTCGCTTCCTTGATGGCCTTTATATTGATAAGCCGGAAGAATGGGACGATCCTTACCGGTTCTTCTGCTGGTAACGGTCGTCAAACCCCGATCTGAAAGGACCGTCATGTCGGTTCCGAAATCTTACCTGAGCGCCATCCTGTTCGCCGTTCTGATCGCGGTCCCGCTCCGCGCCGACGATGACCTGACCGCCCTCGACCGCTACGTCGCCGCACCGGACCCGACGTACGCCTTCAAACTCGTGGACACCATCAAATCTCCCGGTCAGACCAGCTACATCCTGGAGCTCACGAGTCAGACCTGGCTGACCGAGAAGGAGGTCAACCGCCCCGTCTGGAAGCACTGGCTCACGATCGTGCGCCCCGACGTGCTCAAGACGTCCAAGGCGCTCATGGTCATCTCAGGCGGCAGCAACGATCGCCCGGCGCCCAAGTCCGCCTCCGCCGTCCTCCTGGCCGCCTCCGCCGCCACCGGATCGGTCACGGCCGAGGTCCGCATGATCCCGAATGAGCCGCTGACCTTTACGGGCGACAAGCCGCGCACGGAGGACTCGTTCATCGCCTACACCTGGGACAAGTTCCTCCGCACCGGCGACGAGCGCTGGCCGGCACGGTTGCCGATGACCAAGGCGGTCGTTCGCGCGATGGACGCGGTCACCTCCTTCTGCGCCTCGCCCGAAGGGGGGCAGGTCAAGATCGACGGCTTCGTCGTCACCGGCGCGTCCAAGCGCGGATGGACCACCTGGACCACCGCCGCCGTCGATAAGCGCGTCATCGCGATCGTGCCGATCGTGATCGACACCCTCAACCTCCGGCAATCCGGCACGCACCACTTCGAGGCCTACGGCTTCTGGGCCCCGGCCATCAAGGACTACACCGACATTCGCCTCTCCGACTGGATCGCCACGCCCCAGTACGCCGCCCTGCTGAAGATCGAGGACCCCTACGAGTACCGCCGCCGCCTCACGATGCCCAAGCTCATCCTCAACGCGTCGGGCGACCAGTACTTCCTCCCGGACAACTCCCGCTTCTACTTCGACGACCTCCCCGGGCCCAAGTACCTGCGGTACGTCCCCAACGCCGATCACTCGCTCCGTAACACCGACGCCGCCCAGAGCGTGCTCGGCTTCTACCAGGCCGTCCTCACCGGCGCGCCGCTGCCAAAGTTCTCCTGGACGTTCGAGAAGGACGGCGCGATCCAGGTCAAGACGACGGATCGCCCCGCCCAGGTCAAGCTCTGGCAGGCCACCAACGCCAAGGCGCGCGACTTCCGCCTCGAATCGCTCGGGCCGGTCTGGAAGAGCTCGACGCTCGACGCCTCGCCCGCCGGGGTCTACATCGGTCGCGCCCCGGAGCCGACGCAGGGATTTACCGCCTATTTCATCGAGCTCACGTTCCCGGCTTCCTCTCCCGCGGCCGCCCCGTTCAAGTTCACGACGGCCACCCGCGTCGTCCCGGATGTCCTCCCGTTCAAGCTTCCGCCGCGCCAACCCGCTCCGTGAGTGGTAGGATCGTGTCATGGGTCGGACCGGTCGATTTCTGCTGGTCGCGCTGTGGGCCGCATGGTCGGCAGGGCTGGCGCGCGGCCAGGCGGATGACGCCGGGCTGCAGTTCTTCGAAACGCGCATCCGGCCGATGCTGTCCGAGCATTGCTATAAGTGCCATTCGGCGCGGGCGGAAAAGCTCAAGGGCAAGCTGCTGCTCGACAGCCGCGATGGCCTGCTCAAAGGGGGCGAAGAAGGGCTGGTCGTCATCCCGGGCCACCCGGAAAAGAGCCGGCTGATCGAGGCCGTGAGCTATCAGAATCCGGACCTCCAGATGCCGCCCAAGACGCGGCTGTCAGCCCAACAGGTGGAGGACCTGTCTCGCTGGGTGAAGCTGGGCGCGCCCTGGCCGGCCGACAATGCTCAGACGAGCGCCACGACGACGCGCCCGGTGGACGTGATGCAGCGTCTGGCGGGCCATTGGGCATGGCAACCAGTGCATCCCACCAAGCCGCCTGCGGTCAAGAATCAGCAATGGGCACGCGATCCCATCGACCGGTTCATCCTCGCAAAGCTTGACGCCAACGGTCTCGAGCCCGCGCCGCCCGCGGATCCACGTTCCCTGCTCCGCCGCGTCTACTTTTCCCTGACCGGTCTCCCTCCGACCCGCGAGGACGTCGAAGCGTTCCTCGCCGAGCCCGAGCCGCACCAGGCCCTCGCCGACGTCGTGGACACGCTGCTGGCCTCGCCCCGCTTCGGCGAGCACTGGGCCCGGCACTGGATGGACTTGGTCCGCTACAGCGACACGCTGGGCAACGAGGCCGACATGCCCGTCCCCAACGCCTGGCGATACCGCGACTACCTGATCCGCGCCTTCAACGCCGACGTGCCTTACAACCGCCTGATCGTCGAGCACATCGCCGGGGACCTGTTGACCCATCCCCGCCGCGATCCCGCGACGAACCTCAACGAGTCGGTGATCGGCACAGGCTTTTTCTGGTTCGCCGAGGGCAAGCGCTCGCCGGTCGACCTGCGGCTCGCCCAGGCCGACACCTTTGACAACCGCCTGGACGTCATGGCCAAGACGTTTCTCGGCGTCACGCTCGCCTGTGCCCGCTGTCACGACCACAAGTTCGATCCGATCGCGCAGGCGGACTACTACGCGCTGTACGGTTACCTGAAGAGCTCACGCTATACGCAGGCCGCCCTCAACCGTGACCCGCTGGACGCCCAGGCCGCCCGGCTTGCTTCGCTCCGCGCACGCATCCGCGTCGCCGCCGCCGATTGCCTTTCCCAACGCGCCGCCACCCTCGCGCGCTACCTGACCGCCACGACAGGCCTGGTGGCCCAGTTGAACGCCGGCCCCCCCGCAACCGACATCATCGCCACGACGGCCACCTCCGCGAACTTGGAGCCGGCTCGACTCGCGCGATGGCTGACCGCGATCGCCAGGACTTCGCCCGACCCGGCCCATCCCCTCTATGCGTGGTCTCGAATCGCCGGGTTGGGACCATCCCTATCCGCCCACGCGATCGCCATGCGCTGGCGAGACCTGAAACGCCCGGCTGCATCGCCATCACGGCCGGCCGACGACATCGAACTGACCGATTTCGCCGCCTCGGGATTCAAAGGCTGGTTTGTCGAGGACCAGGCTTTCGGCCCGGCGCCCCTGCTGCCCGGCGATTTCCTCATGGGAGCCGATGCCGTCCGCCCCGTCGCCACCTTCGTCCGCGGCGGCACCTGGGCGCACAGCGGCTACCTCTCGCGCCGACTGCAGGGCACGCTGCGCTCCCCCACGTTCACGATCGACCGCAGGTTCCTGCACATCCTGGCCGCCGGCCGCGCCTCGCGCATCAACGTCATCATCGACCACTTCGTCATGATCCAGGACCCGCTTTACGGCAGCCTGCGGCGGATCGTGAACGACGAGTCGCCGAAATGGATCACCTACGACCTGGGCCTGTGGCAGGGCCGCCAGGCCTACGTCGAGTTCGCCGACACGACCACTCCGGATCTCCACGACATGCGCCCGCCGGATGGCTGCGGCCCGCAAGGCTACCTCGCCGTCTCGCGCATGCTGCTTTCGGCCCGCGGCGCGGCCCCGCCGCCATCGCCGCCCGCGCCCGTACTGGCCCTGTTGGGCGACGACCCACCCGAATCTCTCGCCTCCCTTGCCGGCCGCTACCAGCAGGCGGCGATTGAATCGTTGATATCGTTCGGCCAGGGCAAGCTGTCCGAGGCCCCCGACGCCCAGGCCCGCGCGACGCTGCTCGCCTGGTTCGTCGAACACGGCCTGCTCGACGGCGCTGCCGCCGCGCAACTCCTCGACCAACTGTTCGGGCAGTTCCACCAGGTCGAATCGCAGCTCCCCGATCCCATCCGCGTCCCCGCCATGACCGAAGGCCTGCCCGAGGACGAATACATCTTCCTCCGCGGCAACCCGAAGACCGCCGGCCCGCTCGCCCCTCGGCGGGCGCCGCGGCTGCTCGACAATCAAATCCCATCGCCCGCGCCCACCCACGGCAGTGGGCGTCTGGAACTCGCCCGGCAGATCGCCGATCCCGCCAACCCGCTGGTCGCCCGCGTCTTCGTCAATCGCGTCTGGCACCACCTCTTTGGCCGCGGCATCGTCCCGTCGGTGGACAACTTCGGCGCGCTGGGCGATCGCCCGTCTCATCCCGAGCTTCTCGACTACCTTGCCGATCGCTTCGTCAAGGAAGGGTGGTCCACCAAGAAGCTCATCCGCGAGCTCGTCCTGAGCAACACGTTCGGGCAATCCTCAACGCCGCCTCCGAACTCGTCTGCTGACCCCAACAACCGCCTGCTCGGCCATATGCCCGTCCGCCGCCTCGAAGCCGAAGCCATCCGCGACCAGATCCTGGCCGTCTCCGGCCGCCTCGACCGCGACAAGATGTTTGGCCCAGGCGTCGAGGTCCACCTCACACCGTTCATGGAAAACGGCTACACCAGCGACTACGGCCACCCCAAGTCCAGCGGGCCGCTCGATGGCCAAGGCCGGCGCAGCGTCTACCTGACGATCCGCCGGAACTTCCTGAACCCGATGCTGGTCGCCTTTGATGCGCCACCCCCGCTCAATACTGCCGGACGCCGCAGCGTCTCCAACGTCCCCGCCCAGGCGCTGATCCTCATGAATGACCCGTTCGTCCTCGAACAGGCGCGCCTCTGGGCCGGCCGCATCCTCCAGCGGCCCGGACTGGACACCGCCGGACGCGTCCGGCGGATGTACCTCGAAGCCTTCTCGCGCCCGCCGAGCCCGGGCGAGTTGGCAGTCGCTCTCCGCTTCCTCGATCATCACGGGGATGAGCTGAACGTGGCGCCACAGCACCGCGGTAACGACCCGCGCCTCTGGGCCGACTTCGCCCACGTGCTCTTCAACGTGAAGGAGTTCATTTTCCTAAACTGAGCGAGCGATTAGTGCCATGCACCACTGCCGCCGATTCATGTCCCCGCCAATGACGCGACGCCAGATGCTCCGCCGCTGCGCGGGAGGTTTCGGCGCCGTCGCCCTGGCGGCGCTGCTGGCCGATCGGTCGTACGGTGCGGATGTCGTTGCGCCCAGTGATCCCTTCGTCCCGCGCCCGCCCCACCACGCCCCACGCGCCCGCAATGTCATCTTCCTCTTCATGGAAGGCGGCGTCTCCCAGGTGGACAGCTTTGACCCCAAGCCCCTCCTGGCGCGCGACCACGGCAAGCCCTTCAAGCTCAAGACCGAGCCCACCCAGTTCAACGCCAAGGGCAACACGCTTGCCAGCCCCTGGGCCTTCAAGAACTACGGCCGCTGTGGCACGCCCGTGAGCGACCTCTTTCCCAACGTCGCCACCTGCGTGGACGACCTGGCGATCGTCCGCTCGATGACCTCCGACTTCTCCGAGCACGCCGCCGCCAACTATTTCCTCCACACCGGCACCGGTCAGCAGGGCCGCCCGAGCATGGGCGCCTGGGCCGCCTACGGCCTGGGCAGCCAGTGCCGCGACCTGCCGGGCTTCGTCGTCCTTAACAGCGGCAAGATGCCCATCGGTGGCCCGGACAGCTTCAACAGCGGCTTTCTCCCCGCGAGCTACCAGGGCTCCGTCTTCCGCGCCGGCGCCGACCCCGTCGCCTACATCCGCCCGCCCGACGACGCCAAGCCCTCGATCCAGCGCGACAAGCTCGACGCCATCCGCGATCTCGACCGCGCCGCCGCCCCGCGCTTCGAAGGGGCGCCCGACGCCCTCGAATCCGCCGTCGCCAATTACGAGATGGCATTCCGCATGCAGTCTGCCGTGCCCGACGTCCTGAACCTCGCCGGCGAGTCGTCCGCCATCCGCTCCCTCTACGGCCTGGACTCCGCCAACGCCCCCACGCGCATTTACGCCGAAAGCTGTCTCAAGGCCCGCCGCCTCGTCGAGCGCGGCGTCCGCTTCGTCGAGCTCACCGTCCCCGCCTACCCCGGCGATCCCGACGCCTGGGATGCCCACGGAAACCTGCGCAAGAATCACGAATTCAACGCCCGCGCCGTCGATCAGCCCATCGCCGGGCTGTTAAAGGACCTGAAATCCCGCGGCCTGCTCGATGAAACCCTCGTCGTCTTCGCCAGCGAGTTCGGCCGAACCCCCTTCGCGCAAGGATCCGACGGCCGCGATCACAACCCCTACGGCTTCTCCCTCTGGCTCGCCGGTGGTGGCGTCAAGCCAGGCATCACCTACGGCGCCACCGACGAGTACGGCTACAAGGCCGTTGAAGGCCGCTGCCAGGTCTACGACCTCCACGCCACCATGCTCCACCTCCTCGGGATCGACCACACCCGCCTGACCTACCGCTGGGGCGGACGCGACATGCGCCTGACCGACGTCCACGGCGAGCTCATCCACCCCCTGATCGCCTGACGTCCTATCCCTTGTCCCCAAACTCCCCGTCGGCTATTGTTCCGGCTCCATCGGTCTTCGTGGGTGTACCTCTAAACCGAAAGGCGGGTTCTCGCATGCCAAATCGCATCCGTTGCATTCAGCGGCTCATCTCCGCACTCCTCGTCCTGGCCTTTGCGTGCGCCGGCGGCCCCATCGCCCGGGCCGAGGACGAGAAATCCGAAACCACCGGCAACGGCGGAATCTTCGATTTCGGAAAGGATCCCCGCCCCGTCCCCGGCAAGACCCGCCCCCAGGCCGCCACCCGGCCCGCCCAGGTCGGCCCGGTCGAAGTCCGCGTCCTAGCCGCACGGCTCGACTACGTCACCCTCGTCCCCTCCACGGAGTCAGGCCAGCCCGCCTCCAACGCAGATCCGATCAAGTCGCAGGACAAGTTCCTGGCTATCGCTATCGAGCTCCGGAACACCGGTACGGACCCCGTCACCTACCACAGCTTTGCCTGGCCCTTCGGACCGCAGGAAAACGCGACTTACGCCGCCCTCGCCGCCCCCGGGCGGCAGATGCTCACCCTGGTCAACTTCGGCGACCTCGAGCCCGCCGGCCTCACTCGCACCGCCCAAATCCCCCCCGGCAAGACCGTGACCGACATCCTGGTCTTCCTGCCCAACCAACAGCTTCAATCGAGGAACTTCGACGCCCCGCTCAAGCTCGCCCTGCCCCCCCAGCAACTGGGCGCCACCGGCCGCAACGTCACCCTGGAGATCGACGGCTCCAGCATCCAGCGACCCTGACACTTTGTCGCCCTGTCCCGGTTTTTGCCTTTTCACTCTTCTTTCGTTAAATTCTCCGCCCCTCGTGCGAACCAGCACGATTTTGCGTTCGTTTCACGTTTTTCGACCAAATGGTGATTTCATGGCACACAAGAAAGGCGGCGGTTCGTCCCGCAACGGCCGCGACTCCAACCCGCAATACTTGGGCATCAAGGCGTACGGCGGCCAGACCGTCGGCGCCGGCTGCATCATCGTCCGCCAGCGCGGCACGCGCTTCCACCCCGGCTTTAACGTCGGCATGGGGAAGGACCATACGCTCTTCGCCCTCCTGGAAGGCAAGGTCGAGTTCCAGGGACGAAAGGTCCACGTAAGAACGTAATCCGACCGCATCAACGCAGCTATTTTCAAAAAAACGTGAAGACGCGAAACGTTTTGTTACGTTTCACGTCTTCACGTTTCACGTTTTGCCGCTCCCCCATGTTCGTTGACGAAGCCCACATCCACGTCAAGGCCGGCGACGGCGGCAACGGCTGCGTCTCCTTCCGGCGCGAGAAGTACATCCCCAAGGGCGGCCCCGACGGCGGCGACGGGGGCGACGGCGGCTCGGTCCACTTCGTCGCGGACCCGTCCGAAAACACGCTGATGGATTTCGCCGGCAAGCATCACTGGAAAGCCACCCGCGGCCAGGATGGCATGGGCAAGAAAATGGCCGGCGAGAAGGGCGAGGACCTCGTCATCAAGGTCCCACCGGGCACGCTCATCTATGACGAGGAGCACGACATGCTGCTCCTGGCGGACATGACCGAGCCCGGCCGGCCCATTACCATCGCCCGCGGCGGCAAGGGCGGCCTGGGCAACTGGAACTTCCGCTCGCCCACCAACCAGACGCCACGCTACGCCACGCCCGGCGGTCTCGGCCAGGAGCGGCACCTCAAGCTGGTCCTCAAGCTGATCGCCGACGTCGGCCTGGTGGGCATGCCCAACGCGGGCAAGTCCACGCTCCTCTCGGTCATTTCCGCCGCCAGACCCAAGATCGCCGCCTATCCCTTCACCACCCTCGATCCGCAGCTCGGCATCGCCCAGCTCTCGGGCGATCGCCGCATCGTCGTCGCCGACATTCCGGGACTCATCGAAGGCGCCAGCGAAGGCGCGGGCCTGGGCCACGATTTCCTGCGCCACATCGAGCGCACGAAAATCATCGTCCACCTGATCGACCTCTATCCGCCCGACGGCTCGGATCCGGCTGAGAACTACCGCAAGATCCGCGCCGAGCTCGAAGCCTTCAGCCCCGCCCTGGCGAACAAGGAAGAGATCATCGCCGCCAACAAGATCGACCTGGCGACGGATGACGACACGGCCCTGGATCGGCTGGTTGACGCCCTGCCCGACCACGAGATCTTCCCGATCTCCGGCGCCACCCGCCAGGGGATTGACTCGCTCCTAGAAACCACGTGGAAAGAGCTCCAGCGCCCATCATAGAAAAAGGGGACATCCAGAATTTCCCGATCGCAACCCGCCCGATGGCGATCAAGATGGGGGAAATTCTGGATGTCCCCTTTTCGCCGACTCGCCCGGTTCACGGCGCGACGACCACATCATCAAACCGCGTCACCTGCCCGGAATACGGCGTCGCGAACAAACACGCCTTTCCCGCCTGCGGCGGCTCGGTGTCCTCGAAGTGCACCAGCCACTCCTTCGGCTCCTCCTTCCCATCCGGCCAGGCCTTCCCTTCCACCCGCACCTTGCCGTCCGACGTTTTGTGTACCGCCAGCTTGAGTCGCGTCCACTGGCCGCTCGTCCACGCATACGGCAGGGCCATCTTCACGTCGTCGGCCTTGACGAGCTGAAGCTGCCCCACGGCCGGCATCACCCAGAGCCGATACTGCCCCGGCCCATACGCGCCCGCCCCGAACTCGGGAAAGCGCTTCCCCGTCGCCGACGCCTGGATCCGCGCCGACACCACGTAGTCCGTTTTGTCCGCCGGCCCGAACAGGAATCCGTCGGTGTCCAAC
>DATBFY010000444.1:0-8874 GCA_036558265.1 Tepidisphaeraceae bacterium
GGTCGGCGGCGACGCGCGGCAGGAAGGTGTCATCTCGCCACGCGGACGTGATCGCCTGCAAAGCATCGCCGAAGAGGGCGTGCCGCTCGTCCTCCGCCGTTTCCGCCAGGCCGAAGAGGTTGAACTCTTCCGGTGTGCTGCCGCTGCCGAACCCGACGGCCATGCGCCCGCCACCCAGCACGTCGGCGACGGCGACCTGCTCGGCGATGGCGAGCGGGTGGTGCAGGTTCAGGCAGATGATGGCGGTGCCGAGCTGGATGTGTTTCGTCTGATGCGCCAGACGCAATGCGAAGAGCAGGGGGGCGGGCAGGTGACCATGATGCGTGTGGACATGATGCTCGGCGAACCAGGCGTAGCGCACGCCCAGGTCTTCGGCCAGTTGGACAAGGTCTGCGACCTCGTCGTAGACCTCGCGCGATGGGCGGTCGGATGGGCCTTCGAGATGGTCGGTGACGCCGATGGAGAACATCGAGCGACTGTATAGCTCAGCCAGTCCGATGTTGCGACGAGAATTGGATTGACATGAGACTGAGTCTCAGTATAGTCGCGCCAGTGAATACTGAACGCTCCATGGCACCAAGGACTGGAAAATTCGTGGTGCCTGCGCCACTCCCGCCGCGGGTGGTGAATTCGGCCGAGCTGTTTGGTTCGGCCAACGAGGTTCGCGTTCGGCATCATGGCCAGGAGTATCGGCTGCGGATTACCAAGGCCGGTAAGCTCATCCTGACCAAGTAGTTGTGTCATTTTCCTGTAGCCAGCTATCCACGACCCGCTCACGCATCGGGCCCACGGACGCCAGCCACTGCTTCAGGTCTTTTCCGCCGCCGAAGTGCGGCGAGGAAGGTGGCTGGTCATGGCGGTCAAGGGATTCTCTTTTCAGTCTCGGACCCGGGGGTTCACGCTTGTCGAGTTGCTGGTCGTCATCGGGATCATCGCGTTGCTGATCGCGATGCTCTTACCGTCGCTCAAGAAGGCGCGGGAGTCGGCGGTTCGCACGGCGTGCGCGTCGAACCTGCGGCAGATCCACGGCGCGGTCGTGATGTACGCCAACGCCAACCGCGGGTGGTTGCCGCCACGCTACGAGGTCAAGAAGCGCGTGCTGACGGCGGACGACATCGCCAAGGGGTCCCGGATCAACCAGTTGGACGATGGAATTCAGGTGGTGCTGGCGCAGTACTGCGGGCGCGACGTCTTTCGCTGCCCGGCCGACGCGGGGGATGCGCTTAACCCGCAGGCGGTGTTCGAGCGGTTCGGTACGAGTTACGACGTGCAGGGGTCACGCCCGGGCGACCGGACGAAGGGGAAGCTCGACATGCGGCCGAGCAAGCACGTGGCGATCGACCTGTTTAACCCCTGGGATTCGGACGATCCGGCGAACGTGCAGGCGAAGATCGCGGCCGGCGAACTCGGTCCCGTCAAGTGGCACCGGAACTTCACGAATAAGGTGCAGGGCGACGGGCATGTCATGACCGTGCGTAGCCACGACGAGGAGGAATACGAGGAGCGCTAAGCCGCGGACGACGCGGGCGCGGGATGCGCAGGAAGCTCACTTTTGGTTGGTGAGCTTCTCGCGCAGGTCGTTCACACTCTTCTTGATGTCGTCCGTCAGGGCAGGGTGCTTGTCGTTGAGGACCAGGTCCACGTAGCCGCCTTTGAGGCCGAGTTTGCGCGGTCCGGTGGCGGGTTTGCCGCCGGCTATTTCCTTTGTGATATCCAGGTAAGCGCGGGGGATGTCCATGACGACGCTGCCCAGGATCACGTCGGGCGCCAGGTCGTTCTGGTTGGAATTGCAGCCGAAGGCGTAGACGGTCTTGCCGGCCTTGTTGGCAGCCTGGACGGCCTGGAAGACGCCGATCGCCGCCGCGTCCACGTTCTGGTAGATGACGTCCGCGCCGGCGTTCATGGCGTTCTCGGCGCTCTCGCGGGCCAGGATCGGCGAATCCCAACTGTTGGTCCAGAGCGCGGGCAGGACCTCGACGCCGGTGCCGGACTGCTTGGCGCCGGTGACCAGGCCGTCGTAGCACGCCTCGAGCGGGCCGACCTTCATCGCGCCGACGAAGGCGGCTTTCCTGCTTTTGCTGATCTTGCCCGCGACGTAGCCGACCAGCTCGGACGCGTCGCGGGTCATGAACTCGACGGTGATCACGCCCTTGATGTCGGTCGGGCAGCCGCCCACGACGATCTTCGTTTTCGGATACGTCCGGGCGGCCTGGGCGGCGGCGCGCTCGAACTCCCCGCCGTGGCAGATGATCACGTCGTAGCCGTCTTCGGCGAAGTTGGCGATCTGGTTGTAGAAGTCGGAGGACTTGACGTTGGTGACGGCCTTGGTCTGGGCCTTGAGGTCTTTGCCGATGCGATCGAGGCCTTCGCGGGCCATCTGGTTCCAACCCTTGTCGGTGTCGGAGCCGGGGAGGATGAGGGCGACGCGGAGTTCGGCGGTCGCGCTAAAGGTGAGGAGGGACAGAGCCAGGAGCAGGAGCGGTTTCATGGGGCTCAATGTCAAGGTCAAATGTCAAAAGTCAAATGTCGGACCGCGAATCCTCGTCCATAGCATGAAGGCTATGTCATCCTGAGCGAAGCGAAGGATCTGGCATCGAGCGGCGAATCGATCGGGATTGCCACTCGATGCCAGATCCTTCGGTCGTTGAAACTCCCTCAGGATGACGGTCGGGCGTCAGTGCTCGACGTGCATCAGCGCCAGGATCTCGGCGCGACTCGACGGGTTTTCCTTGAAGATCCCGCGCAGCGCGCTGGTGACCATGATGCTGCCGTGCTTCTTGGCGCTGCGGATGGTCATGCAGGTGTGGGTGGCCTCGATGACGCAAGCGGCGCCGATCGGCGCCAGCTCATCCCATAAAGCATCGGCGATCTGAGTCGTGAGTCGCTCCTGCACCTGCGGGCGGCGGGCGAAGCCTTCGACCAGGCGCGCCAATTTCGATAGGCCGACGACCTTGCCATCCGGCAGGTACGCCACGTGCGCCTTGCCCGTGAACGGCAACAGGTGGTGCTCGCACAGCGAGTGGAACTCGATGTCGCGCAGCAGCACAACCTCGTCGTAGCGCTCGTGGAAGATCGTCTTGAGGTGTCGGCGGGGATCGTCCTGGAGCCCGGCCATCAGCTCACCGTAGGCGCGGGCGACGCGGTTGGGGGTCTTGAGCAGGCCCTCGCGGTCGGGGTCTTCGCCGACGGCCAGCAGGATCTCGCGGACGGCTTTTTCAATGCGCGGCACGTCCACCTTCGCGTCGGGCAGGTGTGAGGAGGGCCGCGGGTCGGAACTGTCCGGGTCGCCATTGTCGTCCAGGTGGTTGTGTTCCGCGGGGTTGACGCTGGGGCGGTGCTTGGGCATGGGGTTGTGGCCTTTCGCGAGTATGTCGGGGCGATTATAGGTTTGGCGGGTGAGGCGGGCCAACGGGCAAGCGGCGCGAAGCAGGCGGGACGCCTACACCACAGTCGAACCAGTTGACCCCCTTCCGTTCCCCCCGCCGTCCGCATATAAACGCTCGCCGACCGTGCCTGTAAGAAGATCCGGTGCCGTATCTTCACGGGCCGCCACACATATACCTCACACCCCAGCTTCGAGGAGAGTCATGAACGATCAACGAACCAGCTCGTCGCAAAAGGGCGCCGCAGGGCCGGCGGGGAGCTCGCGCCGCGACGTGCTTCGCGTGGGCGCCGCCGCCGCAGCAGCGGGCGTCATCGGCTTCCCTTACATCGTCCCCGCCCAGGTCAAGGGCGCCAATGAGAAGATCCGCGTCGCGAGTTGCGGCGTGGGCGGCAAGGGCGCCAGCGACGTCGATCAGGCCGCCGGTGCCGGCGGTGAGATCGTCGCCCTGTGCGACGTGGACGCCAACACGCTCAACGGCAAGGCCAAGAAGTTCCCCTCCGCCAAGCTCTACCGTGATTTCCGCAAAATGCTGGAGGAGATGGACAAGTCGATCGACGCCGTCACCGTCTCCACGCCCGACCATAACCACGGGATCATCGCCGGCACGGCCATGCGGATGGGCAAGCACGTCTACTGCCAGAAGCCGCTGACCCAGACGGTGTACGAAGCCCGCGCCCTGCGCCAACTGGCCAAGGATAAGAAGGTCGCCACGCAGATGGGCAACCAGGGCAGCGCCGGCCCGGGGCTGCGCCGGGCCGTCGAGGTTATCCACGCCGGCATCATCGGCGCCGTGAAGGAAGTCCACGTCTGGTCGAACCGCCCGATCTGGCCGCAGGGCATCAACCGCCCCGAAGGCGAGGATCCGGTGCCCGAGACGCTCGACTGGGATCAGTGGCTTGGCCCCGCCCACTTCCGCCCGTACAAGAAGGACACGTATCACACGTTCAAGTGGCGCGGCTGGTACGACTTCGGCACCGGCGCGCTGGGCGACATGGCGTGTCACACCGTCAACATGCCCTTCCGCGCGGTCAAGATGGGCTACCCGAACGTGGTCGAATGCGAGATGGCCTCGCGCATGTATCCCGAGACCTACCCCAAGAGCTCGCGCCTTCGCTTCGAGTTCCCCGAGCGCGAGGGACTGCCCCCGTGCAAATTCTGGTGGTACGACGGCAACCCGGACGACAAGAGCTTCTACCCGCTGCGCCCCAGCGCCGACCTGACCAAGGAGATCGTCGAGATGCGCGGCAAGATGCCGGGCAGCGGCGCGCTGCTGATCGGCGAGAAGGGCAAGATCTTCTCCCCCGACGATTACGGCTCGCAGTTCTACGTCATGCTCAACGGCGAGAAGAAGTACATGGGCAGCGGCAACCACGAGGCCGTCAAGGCCGTGCCCGAGTCGATCCCCCGCGCGCCTGGAAAGGGCGACGACCAGAGCATGAAGATCGAGTGGTTCAACATGATCAAGGACGGCACGCCGTCCTACTCGAACTTCGACATCGCCGCCTACCTGACCGAGATCATCCTGCTCGGCTGCGTCGCGATGCACGTGGGCGAGGGCGTCAAGGTCGAATGGGACGGGCCGAACATGAAGAGCCCCAACGTCGCCGACGCCGCCAAGTTCGTGAAGCGCGACAGCCGTCCCGGCTGGGAGCTCAAGGACGTGGTGATCTAAACGTCCGTCAGTCGGAGATAATCAACGAGGTGACCGAAACGACGCCGTCGTTTCGGTCATCTCGCTTTTTGAATCGAGGGCTTCTCGTCGCTCCAGGCCCCGCGGGTCTGCCGCCGCCACTACGATCGCGGACAGGCTCGCCGGTTTGGCTGGCTTGATGACCCGCGCCATCGCCTGCATCGTCGCGCCGGTGGTCCACACGTCGTCGATGAGGGTCACGTGTTTGCCAGCAAGGGCCTTCGCGTCGATCAGCGCGAAGGCGTCTCGCAGGTTCTTGGTCCGCCGGGCGTGGGAGTGGACGTGGGTCTGCATTTCCGTGTGGCGAATTCGCCGCACGGCGCGCGCGACCGGGATGCCGCAGCGCCGGCGCAGGCGCCGCGCGATCACCTCCGCCTGGTTGTAGCCGCGCGGGAACTGCCGCCGCCAGTGCAGCGGCACTGCTACGAGGACATGGGTTTCCTGCAATAGCGCCTTGACCCGTTCCTGCGCGATCAAGCGATCGGCCAGTTCCTCCCCAACCGTCCAGCGACGGTGGTATTTCAAATGGTGGATCATCGTCCGTACCGGTCCGTGGAACGACGCCAGCCGCACGACCCGCTCGAAGTTCGGCGGCCCCTTGCCCATGCAGTACGGGCACGGGCTGCCCGCCATCGGCAGGGTTAGCGCGCAAGCGGCGCAGCACGGTTCGTCCGCCAGTTCCTTCAGCTCCCGATCGCAGGGCGCGCACAGCGGCCCGGGCCCTTCAAAGCCCGTCCCGCACACTGCGCAACTCCAGGGGAAGCAGAAGTCCAGCACGCCCCTGATTAACCGGCCGATACCCACGCGGCGAATATTAACCGAACCGGGCCGCACTTGCGCTCATTTGCCAGCTTTTCCCGCCACGATTAGCATGGCCCGCTTCGCGATGTCAGCCAAACCGCCTCAACTGATACAACACCGGGGTAGCCGGAGCCGGTCCGCATGAGCAAAACGCTGTTCTGGTACCTGCTCAAGGACCTGCTCCGCATTTTCATGCTCGCCGCGGGCACGCTGGCGGGGATCATGTCGTTCGGCGCCCTGCTGCGACCCCTCACGCAGCACGGGCTGGACGCCTCACAGATCGGCAAGATCCTGTCGTATTTCCAGCCGGCGATGATGACGTATTCATTGCCGATCGCCGCCCTTTTCGCCACCACCATCGTTTACGGGCGCCTGTCGGCCGACAACGAGCTGACCGCCTGCCGTGCCTCGGGTATCTCGAGCCTGGCGATGACGGCGCCGGCTTTCCTCCTGGGCCTGGTCGTCGCCCTGATCTCGCTCAGCTTCCTCTCCTTCATCGTCCCGGTGTTCACGCTCAAGGTCGAGAAGGTCATCTACTCCAACATCGCCCAGCTCGTCGCCAACAAGATCACACGCACGCACGAGATCAGCTATGGGCGCACCAGCATCTTCGCCCAGGCCGCCGAGGTGAAGCCACCCGTGGACGGCAAGCAGGTCGTGGACCTGATCAGCCCGATGATCTTCACCTACGCCACGGTGGATGCACCCGAGCCCGAGGAAGGCGCGCCCCGGGTGTCCGCGAGCAACAACAAGGACGACAAGTCCAACAAGATGAAGGTGCCGTCGAAGATCTGGATCGCCAGGCGCGCCACCGCCTACATCACCCAGAAGGAGAACACGGTCCTCCTCGAAGCCGTGCTGGCCGACGGCGCCAACTTCCCCCGCGAGCTGGGCGGAAGCCAGATCTCCGTCACCCAGGCCCAGTTCGGCCCGGTCGACATGGGCACCCCCATCCGCGAGAACACCAAGTTCATGGACGTCGCCCAGCTCAAGCAGCTTCTGGGCAACCCCGAGAGCAGCCGCCGATTGCAAGCCACCGTCCAGCAGTTTATCCGCGACGACCAGCGCGAGGTCTACTTCGCCCAGATCACCAAATCCTTGAGAGATCCGGCCCTGCGATCCTTCCGCCTCTCCGCCGAGACCGAAACGCTGATCCTCAGCGGCTCGGACCTGGAGATCCGCTCGCGCGGGGGCGAACTGGTGATCAACCCGCGCTCGGAGCAACAGGCCCAGTTCGTCCGCATCGACCACGAGAGCAACGGCGACATCGTCGCCCGCGACAAGGCACGCCAGGTCCGCATCACCCTCGACCCCGTCGAGCCGACCGGCGTCGAGGCCCCGCGCCGCATGACCGCTCACGTCCGCGGTTTCGACGTGATCGTCGAGACCGACGAGGCCCCCGCCGCCCATGAGACTTACGTGCGATCGATCAACCTCCCCATGCCCGACGACCTCCAGGCCATCGAGCACAACGACGTCCGCCACTACCTCACCAGCCACAACGCGTCCAAGCGCGAGCAGGAGGAGCTCAAGTACAACTTCAACAAGCTGATCTCCTCGATCCGCTCGGAGATGCACGCCCGAGCCAGCTTCGCGGTTTCGTGCTTCATCCTGGTGATGGTCGGATGCGCCCTGGGCATGATCAGCAGGAGCGGCAACTTCCTCCAGGCGTTCGCCGTCAGCGTCGTGCCGGCGCTGCTGTGCATCGCGCTGATCGTCACCGGCCAGCACGTATGCGAGAACACCCCCAAGTCCATGGGCCTTGGCCTCTCGCTGATCTGGAGCGGCAACGTGATCGTCCTCGTGATGGCCGCCTTCCTCCTGGGCAAGCTCCAGCGGCAATAGCGATCGACCTTTACCTACTGTCTACTGGCTACCGCCTACTGCCTACTGCCTACTCCCCGATGAAGATTCTGGACCGCTACGTCATCCTCACCTTCCTCAAGAACTACCTGATCGCGTTCTTCGTGCTCATCGGGCTCTACGTCACGCTCGACATGGTCTTCAACTTCGACGAGTTGGTCCAGGTGCAGGAGCGCGCCAGCGATCTGAAAGGAGGGCTCGACTCGGCGATCTTCGTCATCCGCGCGGCGGCCGACTACTACTTCTACCAGTTCTTTTACATCTTCGTGCAGCTCTCGGGCATGATCCCCGTCGTCGCCGCCGCCTTCACCCTTATCCGTCTCTCGCGGTTCAACGAGCTGTCGGCCATGCTCGCCGCGGGCGTGCCGCTCCTGCGCATCGCCTCCCCGATCATCATCGTCGCCCTGGTCCTCAATGGCCTGTTGCTGCTCGACCAGGAACTGCTCATCCCCCAGATCATCCCCAAGCTGGTGCGCAGCAAGCAGGAGGCCGGGCAGGCGACCGCCAGCAAGGAGTTCCAGATCCCCGCCATGCAGGACGACCATAACGCCGTCCTCAATGTTGCCCGCTACCGCCCCGGCCCCGGCAACCCCGTCATGTTCGAGTTCACCCTCGTCGAGCGGAACAAGGACCTCCAGCCCACCGCCATGATCACCGCCCCCCGCGCCGACTGGGACCCCGCCACCGCCTCCTGGCTCCTCACCGAAGGACGCCGCGTCGACGGCCTGCTCTACGAGACCGGCCGCAAGATCGACGACACCGTCAGCGTCTACAAGAGCAACGTCACCCCGGAGGAGATCAACCTCTATCGCAGCGGCAACTACGTCGAGCTGCTCGCCACCCATCGCATCGACGAACTGCTCGCCCGCCCCCAGTCCTACGGCACGCTCGCCCTCCTGCGCGTCAAGCACACCCGCTTCACCCAGCCGCTGGTCAACATCATTCTGCTGCTGCTGGCCATCCCGACGGTCCTCAGCCGCGAGCCCACCCGCCTCAAGGCCGCCGCCACCAAGTGCCTGATCCTGACCGGCCTGTGCATGGTCACCAGCTTCCTGGGCCAGCAGATGTCCGGCAACCCCCCCACGGGCAACCTCGCCTCCCAGTGGCCGGCCATCATGGCCTGGCTGCCCATCCT
>DATBFY010000445.1:0-9513 GCA_036558265.1 Tepidisphaeraceae bacterium
GTCTCCTTGGTACTCTCACCGCCGCTCTCATCGTTCCTCCCGCACAAAATGCGTGAAAGGTATCCGTACGCGCGCGACGATGCCCCACCCCGGCGGTCTAAAGCCCGCCGCGCGGCTGATTTGGCACCATGTCCAAAGCCCAGGTCATCAACGTTCGTCCAAGCACGCCCTGTGAAGTGATACGAATGGGCGTTCCGCCAGAGGTGTTAAGATAGATTAACCTTTCATTATGAGAATTGAAAGAATTTTTATGTTCCAGATCCGTGCGGCACACGGATTCCACCGATGCGACCAAAAGGCAAAGCAGACGGCGCACTGCGCCGTCTGCTCTTCAGAACTCTGCTCGGTCATCGAACGGTCAACGATTGCCAAGCCAATCGTTCAGGTCGCGTGATCGCTTGGTCGCAAAGGTGGACTTGGGCGCGGCGCTGGCCGATTCGGGTGGTAACTTTGATGGGGACAAAGACTTACTCGTCACCACGGGTTTGGTGACCTTGGCGGGTTCTTTCGCCTTGACCGGGGCGGTCTTTACCGGCGTGGACTTAGCGACCAACTTAGGAGCAGGCGCGGGTTTAGATGCGGCAGCTGCAGGCGGCGCCTGTACGGGCTGCGCCGCCGCGGGGGGTGCCAGCGACGTGTTGTACCGCTGCGCTAGGAGCACGAGGTCGTTGAAATCGACGTTGCCGTCGTGGTTGAAGTCGCCCTCCTCGAAGCTCTTGCCGCCAGTAGAGTTGTAATTCTGTGCCAGCTTCACGAGGTCGTTGAAGTCGACCGTTCGGTCGTGGTTGGCGTCGGCGGTGAACGCAAAGGTGCGTCCTGTGAAGTCGTCCCCGCCCGTCCCGTCCCCGTTGCCGTCCAGCATGTTCCCACTGCCGTCGGTGACAACTTGGCCGTTGATAAATACCTGGTAATTGGTGTCCGGGATCGTCCCGCTGGGGGCGCCCGGGAAGGTGACGATCGCGGTGCTGGAGGCCGCGTCCCACGCCACGTCGAGCGTGCCGGCGGTGAACACCGAGCCCTCGTCGCCGATCAGCGTGATGTAGTCACCGATCAGCGTGCCGCCGACGTTCTCGCTGAACTGGATCAGGAGGTGCTGGGAGGGAGAGAAGGGGACGCCAGCCGGTAATTTCCCGTCCATGACCAGTCCCAGCACCTTGGGCGGGGTGTTATCGGGTGCTTCGTGAAAGAGCGAGGCCTGCGGAATGATCTCCCGCGGCAAGTTCGCCGTGCTCCAATAGAGGCGTGCGCCGGCGTTGCCGCCCTGTTCGACCTGGTCGAAGATCAGGTCATAGCTCTGCCCGGCCTGGAGGGTGATCGGGGTGCCTGCGGTGATGTTGCCCAGCCCGCCGCGCCGGTCGAGGGAATCGAGCAGTTTCTGCCCGTTGACGATCAGGCGGTAGCCGTCGTCCGCGTCGGCGAAGAAGGTGTACTCGCCGGTGAACTCGGGCTTGATCTTGGCGGTCCAGCGGACGACGAAGTTGTCGGTCTGGAACCCTGCGCCGGCGCCGGCGGGCGCTCCAGCGGCCCAGTTGAAATCGATCGTGGGGTCGATGCTGGTCGTGGGCCAGGGCGTGCCGAAATCGAAATCCTTGGCCTGCGGCGGCGCGGAGCTGAAGGTGTAGTAGGTCGCCTGTGCGCCGTCGCCCAGCGTCGCGGGCGTCGTGGCCGACACGACCGTCGAAGCCGTGCCCGTCGCCAGTGCGATATTGATCGGGGTGAGGCGGTAGTAGTACTTCGTGCTGGCGACGCCCAGCGTCCCCTGGTCGAGGTACGACGTGGTCGGGTTGTTCACCTGGGCGATCTGCGTCCAGGTCCCCGGCTGGCCACCGTTGTCCGGGGCACGCTCGATGAGGTACCCGATCGAGTTGGTGGACTGGTCCTGCCAGGTGAGGAAGACGCGTCCGGATGCAAGCGGCGTGGCAACGACGTTCGTAGCCGTGCCGACCGTGGCCTGAGGGACCTGGAGCGTCGCCGCCTTGAGACTCAGACGTCCGTCCACCTGGTCGCCATTGGGCGGAATCTCCAGCCAGGTGACCGAGAGCGTCTGTCCGCCGGAGGCGGCCTTATAGACGATCGTGTAGACGCCGTCGGTCACGTTGGCATTGAACAGGGACGAGTCGACGTAATCGGCCGCGCTGCCGTCGCTCAGGCGCGCCGTCAATTGGCCCCGGACGTTCTGCACGCCGGTGTAGACCCGCAGCACGCGGGTGGTCGTGTCCGCCGGCACCGTGAACGTGTAGCCGTGGCCGAAGGCGAACGTGCCCAGGCCGGTGTTGGTCGAGAAGGCGTCGGAGTCGGGGGTGCCGCCACTCCACGTGAAGGTGGTCGGGCTGTTGGTGATCTGCATGCGGGTCGTGCTCCCGACCGGCACGACATCGGAGATCAGGTTCGCCTTGTGGTCGAAGGAGTTGGCGTCGATGTAGGCCCAGTGGGCCCAATCGAGCGTGCCCTCGGTCGCAAGGTTGACGTCGCCGGTGCTGGGCTCCATGCGTCCGGTGACGCTGGCCGTGGCGGCGAGCGTGGTCGCGTCGGCGGTGTTGGTGGGCGTCGCCGAGTCGCCCTGGAGATTGAGGGCGTAGACGCGGTAGTAATAGTGACTCTGCGGGGTGAGCCCGGGGATGACGTAACTGACGGTGCCGGTCCCGGTGTGCGCGGGCGCCGTGGCCAGGGCGGTAAACGTCGTACCTCCGTCGGTCGATTGCTCGATGCGGAAACCGGTCTCGTTGGTCGAGTTGTCGGTCCAGTTGAGCGTGAGCTGGCTGGCGCGGACGTTGGAGATCGACAGGCTGGTGGGGGCCACCGGAGTGGTCGCGACGTTCAGCGTGTCGATGTCGATGAACGTGATCTTGTTGTTGCTGGCGTCGGGCCCCTCGGAGATCGTGAGCGTGCCGTCGGTGACGGTGACCGCGATCGTGCCGCTGTCCGTCCAGTGCCCCAGTCCGGCCGATCCGGTCATGTCCTGATGGATCAGGGTCACGCCGCTGCCGTCCACCTGCGGGACGCCGTTGGCGTCCTTGTTGGCCTCGGCGACGAAGCTGATGAACTCGTCCACGTTGTCGGACTCGCCCCCGACCACGCGCACCTGGTAGGTGCCGTTGGGCACGGCGATTTCCCACCAGACGGGGCCGTTGGGGGGTGATTGGCCGTCCTTGTGCAGGTGGTCGAAGGTGTCATAGCGCTTGTCGGGCGACAGGACGTTATTGCGTTCGCGGGTGGCGCCGTTGGCGGTGGGCACGGCGACGCCGGTAGCCGCCGGGGCATTCCACCAGCCGTAACTGAACGTGTTGCCGCGGTCGCCGTAGGCGTCACCGCTGTCGGGCAGATAGCCGGTGGGCACCGTCGCGGTCGAGGGCTGGAAGTTGACGTGTACGTAGGTCGCCGAAACCAGCGTGCCGGACTCGTTCGACTGCGCGCCGGGGCCGAAGACGTTCTTGGGGATGACGTAGTAGTAATAGGTATTGCCGACCTGCACGGTCGAATCGGTGAAGTTGGTGCCGGTGAAACCGGCCTGGAGCAGCGTCTCGCCGCCCGACGTCGAGCCGCGGTAGATGTCGTAGCTGCTGGCGCCCGAGGCGGGAGTCCAGAGGAGCTGGACCTTGCCGCCCGTACCCGCGGCGTGCAGGTCGGTGATCACGCCACTGGGCGGATCCTGGTTGATCTCGATGTAGTTGATCTTGTTGTTGCTCGCTCCCGCGGCGGTGCTGACGGTCAGCTTGCCGTCGGTCACGGTCACGACGCCGCTGCCGGTGACGAAGTGGCTGGCGGCGTTGGCGCCGGTGGGGATGCCGTCCTCGATCTTGACCCCTTCGACGTTGATGATGAAGTGCGAGTTGGTCGCCGTGATATCGCCCGAGGCGAGCTTGACCGCGTAGGTGCCGTTGGGAATGGCAATCTCCCAGTTGGCCCAGCCGGACGGCGTGTTGTCGTCCGGCTTCATCATGTGGTTGAAGGAGTCGAGCAGCTCATTGGGCGAGGTGGCATCGTTGCGGTTCCGACCGTTGACCTCGTTATTTTTGGGAGCGCCGGTCGTGTAATCGATCCAGCCGTAGGACATGCCGGGGTTGCCGCGGTCGGCGCGATCGCCGTAGGCGCTGCCGATGTCGGTCATGTAACCGGGGACGTCCTCGGGGGGATTACTTGCGCTGGCGCTGGCGTTGGGGCCGGAGGTGAAGTTGACGAAATAGGATGAGAGCAGTTGGCGCTCTTCGAGGGCCTCCACCATCGCTTGTGCCGCCTTGGCGACAAACGTTTGTGCGGTGGACCGAGAACGCACGCGCACCCTTTTGCCTCGCACTGACGGACTCATGTCTCCTCCAGCAGAAGTGTATTGCACACGACGTCGCGCGCCGCAAACTCAAGCCGCGCGCTCCGCGGTCGCGCGCGCCGTGCGAGATGTTGATCGGGTCAGACGGAACACAATGTCCGACCGGACCCCGATGCCTTTTCAGGACGGGTCGCCCCAATCCTTTCGGCAACAAGCTAACGAGTTCGACATTGATTTGAAATGCTTTTCTAATGAACAAACATCGTTAAAACAGATACCTTGCGCCGGGCGGGATGTTTGTGTAATCTATCCGGGTGTTGGTCGGAGTTCGGATGGGCGCGTATGAACCGCCCCGGCATTTCAATCCTCCTCGCAATCTGCCTCCTGTTCTCCGCGGCGGCGCCGACGCGAGCGCAGGCGGTCTTCGGCGGGGCGACGGCGACGGGCAGCCGGGAAGCGGCCAAGGCGGCCGCGTCCAACGCGCAACTTCTGGGCCGATATCCTGCGTCACGATTTCTCAAACTGGAACTGGTGGATGGCGTGCTTGCCGCCGAGTTGCTCGCCGACCTGCCCCCCCAGATGCAGCCCGTGCGCGTCGAGGTCGAGGGCTCCGCCGCAACGTGGCTTTACCGCAAGCGTCCCACAGGCGCGGTGGGGTCTAAATCCGGCAGCATCACGCGATACGATTTTGACGCCCCGCCCGACCAGGCGTGGTCCACGGCGCTGCTGCTCCGCCCGGGATACCTGGCGGTCTACACGCAGTACGGGGACAACGTCAACGGCCTGCGCGTCCGGTTGACCCAGGCCAACGGCGCCCTGAGCTTCAGTTGCACGCGGCTGACCAACGGCGCGCAGAACACCTTTCTCCTTGCGTCGGCGCCGAGCTTGCGCCAGCTTCAGGTCGATCACCCCCGCGAGGTGCGCGCGTTCCTCATGCCGTTGCTGCAGCGTCTGTCGGGACGCGCGCTGCTCAAGCCCGGTGCGGCGGACGTCTACCGGGTGTTCGACACGATCCACCCCGATCCGCAGGTCGCCAAAAAACTCGACGAGTTGCTCCTGAGGCTGGACTCCGACGACTACGCCCGCCGGGACGGCGCAGCGCGGGAGCTCAGCGCCCTGGGCGCGCCGACCGTTCTCGCCGCGTTGCGCCACGACACCACCGACCTCTCTCCGGAGGCCAGGAACCGCCTCGGGCAGTTCATCGCCAGCCGCTCGAACGTCTCGATCGACGGTCCGGCCGCCGCGCGCAACGACGCGGACTTCCTCATCGATTGCCTGGAGGACGACGACCCGCGGGTGCGCGCCGCGGCAAAGTCCGCGCTCGAAGAGCTTGGCGGCAAGCCCCTTTCCTTCGATGTGGAAACGGCGGGCGACGAGCCGGCGGTGTTAGACGCGCTCCGAGCTCAGTTCCACTCGCGAACGCCGATTCCGCGAAGCAGCGCGACCAGCCGGCCCGGGGCGACGCGAGCGGTTCGGTAAGGCTATTCCTTCTTCTTCTCCTCGATCTTCCACGAGTAACTGGCCCCCTCGGAGTAGTCGGAGAGCTCGATGCGGATCCCCTTGGCGATGCCGCGTGCGCGGTCACCGTGCGTCTCGAAACCCACCGGCTCGCCCTTCTTCAGGTCGGTCTGGTAGATCGGCTTCTGCTCCTTGCTGGAGTAGAGGTAGTAGGTTCCCTTCTCGGTAGCGTTGATCGTCTGTACCTGGGGCTGGGCATCGGCCTTCGCGTTGTCGCTGTCGAGGGAGATGACGGTCCGCATGGGGGTCTGGCAGCCGGCCAGGATTGTCACGATCAGCGCCCCCGCAAGGGCGAACGTCCGCAGACCCTTCATAAGTGCTCCTGTATGGGCTCGGTCATCCCGAGGATGGTCGTGGTGTTAACCGACAAGGCGGGGTTCGTAAAGCGTGGCGCCGTGCGTGTCAGGCGTGAGGATGCGTGCCGCTGGGATCGTCGAGCGACCGGGCGCAGTTTGCGGGTGACGCGTCCGCATGCGTCCGCGCCTCCCGGTCGGCGTTCCACAGCGCGCGGAAGACCTTGTCCGGATTGTGGAACCTCATGACCTGGGACAGTTCGCGCGCGAATTGCAAGCCCGTTGCTGCGGCGCGCTCCGCGGCGCCGCAGAGGATCTCGAGCAGCCGGGCCATCCGCTCCTTCCCTTCTACCCCACCGGGGCGGCCGCCGCAGCGCCGGCGAACCGCCATCAGCCCATGGCCGCCGACCTCGGGGGCAGGGGCCAGTGTGGCATCAGCAGGCGCGAGGACCCGCGCGATCGGATGTGACAGGCCATGGGTGGATCACCGATGCGCGTGGACGCGCACGGGATTTGCGCGACGTCAACGATACTCTTGCGTAGCGGGGGCTGTGGTCGCGCGCTCGTGGATCATGCCGTCGGCACCCTTGCACCAGTGATCCGTGAACGCCTTGCACGGTTCGGCGGCCATGCGGGCGTGCTCGATGCGCGACCGCCGCTCCCGATCGGCGGCAATTGCCACCATCAGAACGGTACCCAGGAACGCCATCGTCAGCAGATGGACTCGCATCGGTTTTTTCCAGCCCAACCCAGATGTGACTACTCCAAGGCAGATGTGAACGTGCCGGCAGGATACGTTCTGCCCGTTGGAATTGCCATCGGAATCGGGCGCATTCTCACCGGCGGCCGGGGCGTGGCGTTGGCAGAAAATTGTTGCTCCACAGTCCTTGAATGATTAAATTGATGCCCGTCGTCACGTCTGTGTGGGTTGCATCGGTCGGGATTCATTTCGGGAGAGGAAGCCATGTCCAAGTCGGGCCAGTGGGTCGGTTTGATGGCGGTCGGGTTGCTGTCGGTGCGCGCGATGGGCGCCGTGAACGTGGCGACGGATTTTCAAACTGCGTCGGCGCCGTCGCTGCCTTCCTACACGCCGCCCTATACCGTTTCGACGTCCGACTTGATCAACGGGATGTCTCCGTCGGCATCGGCGGGAGACTTTGGCGTGGAGATCTCCGGTGGTCTGCCCGCGCTGACTAACGGGGCGTACGAGGACATCACCCAGACGGGCGGAGCGCCGGACCGCACGCATGGCGCGTTCGCCACCGCGGGCGGGGGCAGCGGCACGGGCAGCACCGTCACCTATAACCTCAACACCGGCGCCAGTCCGGGCGGGTACAACCTGTCCAACATCACGGTCTACGGCGGCTGGAATGATTCGGGGCGCGACCAGCAGGCGTATACCGTTCAGTACGCCACCGTCGCCAGTCCCGGAACCTTCGTCGACCTGGCGACCGTGAACTTCAACCCGACCGTGCCCGACAACACGCAGACCGCCAACCGCGTCATCATCAGCGAGACCACGCTGCCGTTCCTGGCAACGGGCGTGGCGGCGGTGCGATTCAACTTCTCGCCGTCCACGGAGAACGGCTATTCCGGGTACGCGGAAATCGACGTGAACGGCAGTGCGGTGCCCGAACCGGGGTTGTTCGGGTTGATCGGCGCGCTGGGCGCCATGGGCCTGGGGATCCGCCCGCGGCGCGGCGTGCGGTAAAAGGGCGCGTCGGGCGCGCGAGGGGCGGGGCACGTACCTTCGGTGTGACCACTAACTGCGGGCAGCTGCTCGCGGGATCATCTCTTTAATCTCAAGGGTTGGCGGCGCGGGGTCGGTGGCGGTACATTTGCCGCCGCCGTTGTCGCCGGGCATCTCGCGCATCTTCATCACGAGGAGGATCGACCGATGATCAACCGCCGCGATTTTTTGGCCGCCACCGCGACCGCCGCCACCGTTGCCGCTGCCGGCTGCGCTCTGCAGCCTCACGTGGCGGGCGCCGCGGACGAGAAACCCAAGCGTGTGGGCCTGATCGGCACGGGCTGGTACGGCAAGATTGACCTGCTGCGCCTCATTCAGATTTCGCCGGTCGAGGTGGTCTCGCTGTGCGACGTGGACAAGAAGATGCTCGCGGATGCGGCGGACATCGTCGCGTCGCGCCAAAAGTCCGGGAAGAAGCCGCGGACGTACCACGATTACCGCGAGATGCTCAAGGAGAAGGACCTCGACGTCGTCCTGGTCGGTACGCCCGATCACTGGCATGCGCTGGCGATGATTGCCGCCTGCGAGGCCGGGGCGGACGTCTACTGCCAGAAGCCGATCAGCGTGGACGTCGCCGAGGGCAAGGCGATGCTCGACACCGCGCGCAAGCACCAGCGCGTGGTGCAGATCGGCACGCAGCGGCGCAGCACGCCGCACCTGGTGGAGGCGAAAGATCGCGTGATCAAGGAGGGCAAGCTCGGCAAGGTGGGACTGGTGGAGATCTACTGCTACTACCACATGCGTGCCAGCGGGAATCCGCCGGACGAGAACCCGCCGCCCAACCTCGATTACGAGATGTGGACCGGCCCCGCGCCGATGCGGCCGTATAACCGCCTCGACCATCCGCGCGGATGGCGGGCGTTCATGGAGTATGGCAACGGCATCGTCGGCGACATGTGCGTGCACATGCTCGACATGACGCGCTGGATGCTGGGGCTGGGCTGGCCCAAGTCGGTTGCCTCGTCGGGTGGCATCCTGGTGGACAAGGCCAGCAAGGCCAACATCTCCGACACGCAGGAGGCGACGTTCGATTTCGACGATCTGAAGGTCGTCTGGACGCACCGCACCTGGGGCGACTGGCCGAGCAAGTTCCACCCCTGGGGCGCGACGTTCTATGGCGACAAGGGGACGCTGGTCGCCAACGTCCAGGAATACGGCTTCTACCCCGCCGGCAAGACCAACGACCCGCCGACGATCAGCGGCAAGGCGCTGTACGAGTACGACAAGTACCCCGAGGACCGGACCGAGAAGGACCTCGAGCGGCACGTCGCCAGCGCGGTGCGCTGGCACATGAAGGACCTGCTCAACTGCATCGGCACGCGGGGGCGCCCGGTGGCGGACATCGAGGAGGGTTATACCTCGACGGCAAGCTGCATCCTGGCAAACCTGTCGATGAAGCTGGGGCGCACGCTGGCGTGGGACCCGGAGAAGAACCGGGTGATCAACGACGAGGAGGCCAACCGGCTGCTCAAGCGGCCGTACCGCGCGCCGTGGATGCACCCGGCGGATCAGGCATGATCGGGTCCGGCCGTATCACGGGCTTCCCAGCCCGTGAGTAACAAGCACGCGCAGGGATGCCCGTGATACGAGGAGATTCGAATGACAAGCTCGCTGGCCGTTGCGCTTTCAATCCTTCTGACGTCCGCGTTTGTCGCGTTCGCCGCCCCGACCGACGACATTTACAAGCT
>DATBFY010000446.1:0-7415 GCA_036558265.1 Tepidisphaeraceae bacterium
CGAAACAACACCTATTCCGCGAGCCTGGATCTGGACCTGCCGATCGACCGTGTGGCTGAGCGGAACGTGTACCGCGCCGCCCTGATCGGCGTTCGGAAGGCCGAGCGGGATCTGGACACGCTCAAGGACCAGGTGGTGTCCGACATTCGCGAATCATTGCGGCTGATCCAGGAGTCGCAATTGACTCTGCAGATTCAGCGGCAGGGGATCACGCTGGCGGAGAAGCGCCGCGAGAACGCCTACGAGCTGTTGCGCAGCGGTAAGTCCACCAGTACCCGTGACTTAGTCGAAGCGGAGCAATCGTTGCTCCGGGCCCGGGATGCGTTCGAGTCGGCTCGCGCCACGTTGCAGATCAACGTGCTGCGGTTTTTGCGCAACAATGGCACACTGCGGATCGACCCCGCCGCCGGGGCGATCGGGCAGGCGATGGACCGCATCGGCGAGGTGGACCCGTCAAACATCCGGGCCCAACTCGATAACAACCCGTCCGTACCTCGGTAGGTAGTAGGGTTACGCACAAATCTGGCTTAGAAACCCGCACAACCGCACATGAGTTTGGCTGCACTTCCAACCACGTCCACCGCATCGCGTCGAATTCCGATTTGGACCATCCTGGTTGTCCTGGCGGCCTGCGGGCTGGCCTACCTGGGCTGGACTTACGTGCGCGCCCGCCCGGCGGTGGGGACGTTCGTCGGGAATTACCAGGCCGTCACGGTGGGTGACCTGGATGTCCGCCTGAGCAAGGATGGCGAGTTGCAGGCCGTGAACAACATCGACGTGATCAATAAGGTGGAGGGCCACAGCCTCATCCAGGAGTTGGTGCAGGAGGGCACGTTCGTTCACAAGGGCGATGTGCTGGTGACGCTGGATTCCTCGGACATCCAGAAGGCGTACGACCAGAGCCTGCTCGATCTTCAGTCCGCCGAGGCAAACCTTTCGGCGGCCAAGGAGGCCAAGGAGATCCAGGAATCGACCAATGCTGCCAACCTTCAGCAGGCGGACGTTGCGCTCGAGGTCGCCCAGCTTGACCTGCGGGAGTACGTCGAGGGCACGTCCAAGGCCGCCGAGGAGGAGGGTGCGACCAAGGTCAAGATGGCCGAGATCATGCTGAAGAACAAAGAGGAGGACCTGGCGATCACCCGGAACCTGTTCGCCAAGGGATTCGTGACCCAGGTGGACGTCAAGAAGGGTGAACTGGACGTGCTGACGTGCCAGAACGACTTCGTCAAAGCCCAGTCCGACCTGAACGTGCTGAAGGTTTACACCAAGGCCAAGGATCTGGCGACCAAGCGCAGCGCGGTCGCCCAGGCGGAGAAGACCGTCATCCGGACGAAGAAGGAGAACGCGGCCAACCTCAACCGCTACGAGGCTGCCCTGGTCTCCGCCGAGCAGACGCTGAACCTTCGCAAGCAGCTCACCGCCAAGCTCAAGGATCAGCTCGATAACTGCGTGATCCGGGCGCCCGGCGATGGGCTGGTCGTGTACGCCTCGTCCTCGGATCGCAGCGGCAACGACCCGATCAAGGAGGGAGGCACGGTGAGAAACCAGCAGGTGCTCTGCCGCCTGCCGGACACCAGCTCGATGAAGGCGGTGATCCGGGTGCAGGAGGGACAGGTTTCCAAGCTGCGCGTGGACGACAACAACCCGATGCGGGCCACGGTGCAGATCGTCGGCTTCAAGAAGCCGATCGGGGCGAGCGTTTCGAAGATCAGCGTGCTGGCGGACTCGAGCCAGCGTTGGTGGAATCCGGACCTGAAGGAGTATCCGGTCGAGCTGGTCCTGGACGAGACCCCCCCCAACTGCAAGCCGGGGCTGGGTTGCCAGGTGGAACTGCTGATCGACCGCAAGCAGAAGGTGCTGAACGTCCCGCTCACGGCGATCTACTCGCAGGGGAACCAGAGCTTCGTCTTCGTGCGTGACGCCAGCGGCGGCGAGCCCAAGCCGATCGAGGTGCGGATCGGCGCGACCAACGACACCCATGCCGAGATCTCCGGTCCCGTGGCGGTCGGCTCGGACGTGCTGCTGCTGCAGCCGGGGCAGGGGCGCCTGCTGCTGGAGAAGGCCGGCATCAAGATCCAGCCGACCGCGCGTCCGGGCGAGACCAACAAGCCTCGCAAGCGGAACAACGGCAATAATAACGGCGGCGGCGCCGGCAACGGCGCCAAGGCCGACGCGGGCAAAACCCACGTCCTGGGCTTCCGTCCAGCCGCCAAGCCCAATCCCACCAAAACGGTCAGCAGTATCAAGACCGAGCCGTAAGCATTCATCGCATAAGGAATTAAGCCATCGCGGTTGCGCGCCGGCGCGGAGCCGCCATTGCAAGTTGTCGATTTCTCCCTCGCAAGAAGACCGTTCGCAACGTACATTTGCCGTTCGCGAATGGCCTCTCCCAAGGGAGATTGAGAATGGCGAACATCCTGATCGTCGATGACCAGCCCGAGGTCTGCGACGTGCTGAGGCGGTTGTTCAAAGTATCGGGCTGGTCGGCCGACTGCATCACGGACCCGAAGTCCGTCTATGATACCGTGCGCCAGCGCCGTCCGGACGTGGTGATGCTGGACATCATGATGCCGGAGCTGGACGGCTTTGGCATCCTGGGTGCGATCCGCAACGACCCCGAGGTGCGGACGATCCCGGTGGTGATGTACTCGGCGCTGGATGACGAGAAGACGGTCGATCGCGCGCTGGGGGCGGGGGCGGATGATTACATCGTAAAAGGGACGCCGTTCCGGCAGATCAAGGAGCGGGTGGGGCTGTATGTGAATCAGCAGCATTGAAGCGGTCCGTTTGCGGGGCCATTAAACGATGGTGAATTGTCGGCGCTGGACAGAAGCTGCTTGATGACCGCCGAGATTGCTGCTATTTTGTTGGGCACAAATGCTTCCCCGTGGGGGGATCCAATCCTTCGGGCCCGGCCCGATCCAGTTAAACCAGAATAACGATTCACATGGCTATCAGGGGACTACGGTTAATTGTGAGCCTGTTGGCTCTTGCCGGTGCGGCACACGCACAACCGAGGTACCGGGTGACACTTCTCGGCGCATTGGCCGCCAACTCGTACGACGGCGCGGGGCTGTCGGTCAACGCGCGCGGAGACGTGGTTGGGGCTTCGGCGCATTATCCCGGAGAGTTGCCGGGCTCCAGGTGGGGTCCGGTTCTTTGGTCGGTTGGCAGCACCGCGCCGATCGAATTGGGCACGCTGCCGGGCACGCAGATCAGCCCACTCCGGGACGGACGGGCGAACGGAATCAACGCTGCTGGCACGGTCGTCGGGACGGTTCATAAATACGCCGGCAACGCGGACATGGGGTTGGTTGCGGTGCGCTGGGCACCCGGGAGCACCACACCTACGGAACTTTTGGCAATCGGGTCGACAGGGTCCCGCTTTCCTTGGACGCGGGCCAACGCGATCAACAATGCGGGTGTCGCGATCGGTTGGGCGGTCAATTACGCCATCCGATATGAAGGGAGTTCGCACGCAACCCGGTGGGACGCCGACAGCACGGTTCCCGTCGAGCTCGGAACGCTGGAGACCAACAGTTCCGGTGAAGCCAACGCGGAGGCCCTGGCGATCAATTTCGCGGGCGTGATCGCCGGCTGTTCACAAAAGTGGTCCGGAACTCGATACCTCGGCTATCGGCCCGTCCGGTGGGATGCCGGCGGCACGACAGCGACGGAACTCGCCAACCTCGGACTCGACCCGAATGGCGCAACGGCCGGTAGCGCGGTGGCGATCAACGACGCGGGAACGATCGTCGGCGGAGTCGAAAAATACGTGGACGGGATCGATCTGGGCTCGCGAGCCGTCTATTGGTCAGCCGGGCAGACGGCGTTGACGGAACTTCCCGGTCTGGCGACGGGCGCATCGGGTGCGAGCGGAATCAACGCGGCGGGGGACATCGTCGGATACTCGGTTATGTCGCTCACTGAAGCCAGGGCCACGCTCTGGCCGGCCGGCAGTTCCGTCCCGATTGACCTTAACCAATTGATCGATCCGAACAGCGGCTGCAAGCTCGAATATGCGAACGCCATCAACGATGCGGGGGTGATCGTGGGAAGCGGGGTCTATTATCCGCCCGACGGTGGCGGGTTTCCCCGCTCGGCGGCCTTCCGTCTCGACCCTGTGCCCGAGCCGTTGCTGCTTGCGCCAGTGCTTGTGGCGGGATGGCTGTTGGTTCGGAGGCGTAGCCCGGCGGGGTCATCGCGCGGTGGGGGCAACCGGGGCGGGGCGTCGATTTACTGAATCCGAAGATCGTCGCGGGTGAGAATCCCTCCCTCCGGCCGGTCTATTTCAGCGGCAGCCACTCAATCCGATTCCGTACGTACTCGGAATCCTCGACAAGGCAGAGTAGCTCGAGGTCCGCGATGAACTGGCCGATGGTGATGCCGAGTTGATGCGCGTAAATCAGGCCGGTGAATTCGATACCCGCCGACATGAACCGCGTGGCATGTGCAAGCATGTCCTGATCCCGGCTGACCATCGTTCGACCGATCGCGGTCGCACGGAGGAGCAGCACATCGTCCGGCTCGCGGCGACGCCGTCTTCCTGCACGGTCAAGATATCGACCCCGCGGGCGCGAGCGCCGTCGATTACGGGCTGGCTGACGTGTACGTCGGCATATAACGGGATGCTCACGGGAGCTTACCCGCCAGCCGCATGCGCTTCACGAATGGAGATTCCCCTGCGGCCGCGCGCATTGCGGCGAGCTCTCTTGTGTGGCGCTCGACCTGGGCGTCCAGTTCCTGCTGGTGGTCGAAGTAGTAGGCCATGGCGGCGTAGAGCTTGCCGAGCGGCAGGTCCGGGTGGTGACGGTGCATCTCCTCCGGACTCCACCCGTAGGCCAGGTAATCCAGGACGACCTCGATGACCTTGGTGTTCGTCCCGTCAATCCACGGGCGGCCTTGCTCATCGAGCACGATGTGTGGTGCGACCATACTTCTCCGGGGCCGATTATACCGCGCCGCACGCCGCCGCGTGCTCTTTACGCGATCTGGCGCAGGCGCTGGGCCCTGGCGGCGCGGGCGATGCCGGGCAGGACGTAGTCGCGGGCGACGACGTCCCAGCTCATCCTGCTTGCCAGCTCGTGGCCGCGGTCGATGAACCGCTCGAATTCCGCCGGCGAGCGCGGCAGGCGCTCGATCAGCTCCAGGGCGACCCGCTCGGCGACGATGTGTTCCACCTCGTCACGCTGGGGCTGGCCGATCGACAGAAGCTGCTCGGGGCGCAGGCCCTTGTTCGGGAGGTCGGTGTAGTCGGCGATGATGACGTTGGGGGTGGGCTGACCGCCGTTGGCCTTGTGGACGAAGCCGGCGCAGCCGCAGACGTTGGAGTAGACGCAGATGCCGCCGAAGCTGATGGGCTCGACCTGGGCGATGCCGAAGGGCTCGTAGATGGATTGGCCGAACTCGGCATCCGAGCCCTTGCGGATGTCCATGAACTCCATCTCCTTGGGCATGCGCATGCCGCAAACCCGCTGCTCGAAGCCGAACTGGTTGATGAAGACGACCTTGATGTTGCGCGAGCGGGCGTTGAACTCCTGGACGCCCTGGTAGTAGACGGCCTCGCCGCCCGAGAGGTCGGGCGCGCCCTCGCGGTGGACGACCGGCCAGTGGTACCACTGTTCCATGCGGCGGACGTCCTCGGGGCGGCGGCCGGGCACCTCGGTCGAGAGGACGAAGAGGACGGCCGACTCGTTGCGCGATCGCAGAATGGGCTCGACGTGCTCGAGCACGCGCAGGTCGCGCCACAGGCCCTTGCTGGGCACCAGGCGCGTCACGTGGGTGAAGACGTAATCCGGGGCGTAGCCCAGGAGGTTCTCGCAGTACATGCGGAGCTTGTGGCGGCTGGCGAGCTTCTCGTTGACGTCGATGCGCCAGTGCGGCACGCCGTTGTAGGCGAGGTTGGAATCGACGTGGATGAAGTCGGGCCCGAGGAATTGAAACTCCTTCTGGACGAAGTCGCCGACGGCGAAGATCTCGTCGAAGAAGCGGGTGGTCTTGAGGAGCGCGTGCTTGTAGTAGTCGGACTGATCGCCGAAGACGTCCTCGACGAAGTGCCCCTCGGCCAGCGCGGTGCGCATGACGTTGTAGAACATCGTGTCGTGGCCGGGGTGGCCTTCGATGATCCGGCGCATGGTGGCGGTCTCGTGGGCGTGGAAGACGTTGCGGAAGTTGGAGCCGCGTTCTTCCTCAAGGATGGACGCCAGGCAGGTCGGGATGCCCATGTATTCATGCGACAGGATGACGCAGGGCTCGACGGAAGTGGTGGCGCCCAGGGCGTGGAGGGCGGCCAGGGCGGGCTGGGCGAGGCGGACGTACTGGTCGTAGTCCCAGATGTGGTCGTACTGGGAGGAGTCGAGCGAGAAGTTCTTCCAGAGCTCGTACTTGAAGTCGCCGAGCTTGCGGGCGTCGTAGCGGGAGACGTCGATCAGGAGGACTTCGGGGGTGGAGACGACGCCGGTGCCCTTTTCGACGAACTTGCGACGGCCGTAGACGATGCCGACGCCAAATGCCTGCTCGATCTCGCGAAAACGGGAAGCGAGCGGGGAGCGGAAGAGCGAATCGAGGCTGGAATAGAGGACCTCGCCGTCCGCCCCCAGGCGGGACTCGCCCGCCGCGTCGGTGGGCCAGAAGGGGCCCACGAGGATGTTGCGGTGGATCTGGTCGAGGTAATCGCGGCTGGTCAGGAGCCCGTGGAGCACGGCGCCGATGCCGCCGATCTTGTGGATGGCCTCGTGGGTGACGTGGACGACGGTCTGCATGGTCGGGTCAGTCCCTTCCGGGGTAAGTAGGGGCGAAGAGGGGGCAGTATAAATGAGCGAACTCGGCCCTTACAAGCGTCATCGGTGATACGGGCGGTAAAGATTATCCGGATGGGCGATGTGCGGGGGATGTACGGGCGGCCTCGCTTATACGCGGGTATGATCCATGAATGGAAACGCGGGTGACTCGATGCAGCTTCTGCGGCAAGTTCTCGACGGCGATCGGTCCCATGGTAGAAGGGCCAAACGACGTCTACATGTGCGTGCCTTGCCTACACCGTTCCAAGGCAATTCTCATCGCCCTGGCCGGCACTCCCAAGTGTAGCTTCTGTGGGAAGATCATCCCCGCAATCAGGAGCGTTGAGGGTCCGAACGACATCCACATGTGCGCAGATTGTGTTGACGCGGGCTTACGCCTCGCATCCAACCAAGAAAAATCAAACTGAACCACTACCGGCGGGATCAAAGCGGTGCTTTGCCCGGAACGGCGGCGGCGGATTTAGGGGCGACCGGCGTCTCCACCGGCTGGATCAGCAGGGTGACCACGTCCGTCGGGCAGACCTCGACGCAGGTGCCGTCGAGGTCGCACTGGTTCAGGTGGCGAAGGTCGATCAGGGCCTTGCCGTCCACCATCTTCAGGACGCCCCGGTCGCA
>DATBFY010000447.1:0-30956 GCA_036558265.1 Tepidisphaeraceae bacterium
GTGCTGGGGGCGGGGGGGTTGCAGGCGATTGCCAAGTCGGGGATGCCGGTCGACGGGAAGCGCGTGGTGGTGGCCGGCTCGGGGCCGCTGCTGCTGGCGGTGGCGGCGACGCTGGCGAAGCTCGGGGCGCGGATCGAACTGGTGGCGGAGCAGGCAGCGTGGGGGCGGGTGGCGCGGTTCGGCCTGGCGGCGGGCTGGGGGAAGATTCGAGAAGCGGCGGCCTTGAAGTGGCGGTTGCGCGGGGTGCCGTATCGGATGGGATGCTGGCCGGTGGAGGCGCAGGAGCGCGACGGCGGGCTGCGGGTGACCTTACGCGAGTGGAATGCGCTTCGGCAAGTGGAGTGTGATTACCTCGCGTGTGGCTTCTTCCTGGTGCCGAACCTGGAGTTGCCGATGCTGCTGGGGTGTCGGCTGCAAGCGGATGGCGTCGCTGCGAATGAGTGGCAGGAGACGAGCGTCGCGAACATCTATGGGGCGGGGGAAGTCACGGGAATTGGCGGGTTGGAGAAGTCGCTGATCGAGGGGGAGATCGCTGGGCTTGCGGCGAGCGGGGATCGGGGCGCGGCGGAGCGGTTGTTCGGGGCGCGGGCGAGGGCGTGGCGGTTTGCGGCGGCGTTGCGGGGGGCGTTTGCGTTGCGGGAGGAGTTGCGCGAGATCGCGACGGATGATGCGATCGTCTGCCGGTGCGAGGACGTGACGGTGGGGCGGGTTCGGGGGTATTCGAGCATGCGGGAGGCGAAGCTGCAGACGCGGTGTGGGATGGGGCCGTGCCAGGGAAGGGTGTGCGGGGCGGCGTGTGAGTTTCTGTTCGGGTGGCGGGACGGGTCGGTGAGGGCGCCGATTTTTCCGGTGGGGGTGGGGGCGTTGCGCGCAATGGTGGGCGATGCCCACCCCACAAATGAAATCCCCCCGCGCTCGTGAGCGCGGGGGGAATTAACTTCGTCGGGATTCGTCTGCCGTTCAGCGCGTCCGGCGACGACGGCGGGAAAGGGCTGCCAAGCCGAAAGCGGCGAACAATGACAGGGTGCCGGGTTCGGGGACGGCGGCGAAGGCGCGGGCGAGGTCGGGCTCGAAGTTGACCGGGGCGCCGGCGATCGGCCCGCTGGGCAGGGCGGCGTTGTAGTTCTGGGCGAGCTTGACGAGGTCGTTGAAATCGACCATGCCGTCGTAATTGAAGTCGCCGTTGTACCACCAGCTTTCGGTGGTGGCGGCGACGTTGTTGTTGTAATTTTGCGCCAGGCGCACCAGGTCATTGAAATCGACATTGCCGGAGAGGTCGGCGTCGCCGGCGAGGGTGGTGCGGACGAGGATCGCGTCGCCGTCCACGGTCTCGCTGCCGAACGTGCCGCCCGTGGGGCCCAGAAGCTCGAAGGCCTCGGCGTAGCCGATGGCGAGCCTGGAGTCGGCGGCTGCGGAGGAGGAGTTGATCGCGCTGCCCGCGCCATTCCACGCGCCGCCGTTGTAGCCGACGACGATCTGGCCGCGGACGGTCGTGATCGGGCTTAGGCCCGGGGCATAATCGATTGCCAGGCGGTTGGCGTCGCCCAGGTCGATCGCGCCGGAGATGGCCGGCAGCGTCGCGAGCTTCGAGGTGGTTGCGGCGGCGGCGTTGGCGGCGGGGCGGATCTGGAGGATCCCCACGACGGTGACGGCGTTGGGCGAAGCATTCGTGCTGGTCAACTGGGCGACCGACCCGATGTCATTGACGGTCAGGACACCCTGATTGCCCAGGACGACGGCGGGGAGGCTCGCGCCGTTGAGGAGTGCGATGGCGCTGTTGCCGGCCTGGCCGACGACGACGCGGTTGTTGGTCGCGTTGCCGTTGAAGCTCAGTGAGCGGCTGAGCGAACCCGTTTCGACGGCGAGGTCGAACGGACCGCTGACGTTGCGGACGAAAACCTGGCTGGCGGTGGCGTCGCCGTCGTTCTTCTTGACGGTGGCGTTGCCCTCGAGGACCAGGTCGGTGGTCAGCGTGGTGTCCTGGTTCTGCCCGACGTAGAGGGTCGAGCCCTGCTGCAGGTGGATGTTGGTGACCTCGGCCTTGCCGGCGAGGGTCAGGTCCGTGCCGTTGCGGTCGGAGACGATGGTGCCGGCCTGGTTGGCGAGGATGTTGACGCGGACCGGGAAGACGTTGGTAATCGGGGCGTCGTTGCTGTCGTTGATGTAGACGTAGAGGTCCTCACCGTTGCCGATGCCGCCCGAGCCGTTGGCCGTGCCGCCGATGTTGATCTGGCCGGTGCCGCTGGCGAAGCCCGCGCCGTTCTGACCGGCGAGGACGCGGACCCAGGAGTCACCGCCGGTGGGGACGTTCTGGGTGTTGATGGTGCCGTTGAAGACGACGCCGTTCTCGAAGCGTTCGCGGCCGCGGACGTTGTTGAAGGTGACGTTGCTGCTGATGGTGCCGAGCAGGCCGATGTCGGAGATGTTGGCGCCCTGGATGCTGGAGACGACGCCGACGTTGACGTTGACGGGGGTGGCGGGGCTGAGGTTCTCGAACTCGAAGGCGTCGCCCGCGCCCTGGTCGGTGGTGAAGTCGCCGAGGACCGTGGCGTTCTTGATGCGGACGTCGGTGGTGGCCTCGTCGATGCTGACGAAGGCGCCGGGGCGGATGGTGACCTTGTCGAGGTTGATCAGGCCGACGCTGCCGGCGGTGGCGTCGCGGCGATCGACGTAGATGCGGCGGCCGTCGGGGGACATGGCGCCGTCGAGGACAATCTTGAGGTTGACGTCGAGGCGGTTGTCGTCCGCCAGGGCGAGGCCGTTGTTGCCGGGGGTCGCGATGTTGAGGTCGGTCTTGGTGCCCCCACCGAGGATCAGGCTGCCGCCGATGATGTCGCCGGAGACGATCCCGTCGGTGAGGGTCGTGGCGTTGTTGCCGAACTTGACGTTGGGGGAGAGTCCCGGCGCGGCGCCGCCGGCGATCAGGTCGCCGCCGATGTGCGAGTTGCCGCCGTTGAAGATCAGGTCGGCGTTGCTGATCTTGTTGACGCTACCGGGATAGTTGAACACGCCGTTGAAGAGGACCGAGCCCATCATGTTGAGCCCGTCGATCGGGGTGGCCGAGCCGATGGTGATCGGCGCGGCGGCGGTTCCCGCGGCGGTGGCGGCGTCGGTGGGCTGTACGTCGAGGTTGACGGTAAGGGTGCTGGTACCGGTGATCGCCCCGCCGACGTTGCCGCTGCCGTTGTAGAGCAGCGCGGGCATGCGGGGATCGACGTAGGTCAGGGTGGGGGTGGCGGCGGCGAATGTCGCGCCCTTGGGGCCGACGCTGATCTGGTTCAATCCGGCGCCGCGATCGGCGGTGCGCGAGGCGTGGTCGGTCACCAGTGCGCCGCCGTCGAGCGTGAAGCCGGGGCCGAACTTTCGATTGGCGTTCTTGACCTGAACCGTGACGCCACCGGGAAGCTCGTTGAAGCGGGTGATGTCATCGGCCTCGACGCGGATGAGGTCGCCGTCCTGAACGTTTGCGGGGCCGAACTGGCTGCCGTTGAGGGCCTCGGAGTGGTTGAGCCAGAGGATGATGTTGGGCTCGCGGGTGATCGTGCCGGTGCCGTTGAGCCCGGCGTTGTTGCCGGCGAGGTCCTTGGAGTTGATCTGGAGGCCGCCGCCCGACTTGATGAGGATGTCGCCGTTGAAGGCGGTGGAACCGCCGTTCTGGGCGCTGGAGGCGATCAGGAAGCCGCCGGGCATGACGGTGGCGGTGGCGCCGCCGAGCGCGGCGTCGCGGTAGAAGCGGGCCTCGGTCTGATTGCCGATGATGAAGTTGACGTTGGAGTAGTTGGACTGGTCGTCGTCGAAATCGACTCGGCCGTCGATGGTGACGTTGACGCGGCCGGCGTTGCCGGTGTTGTTGACGACCGAGAGCGCGCCGGCGTTGGTGCCGTTGCCCAGGATGAGGGATGTGCCACCGGAGATGAAGCGGCCGCTGCGGAGGGTGAAGTCGCTGTTGGCGGTGATGACGCCGTTGTTCCAGCGGCGTGCGGCGCGGTCGCTGGCGATGCCGGCCCAGGGGGTACCGGGGCCGACGGTGATGTCGAACGAGCTGGACGTCGCCGGGGTGTCGGCGCCCAGGCCGAAGTAATACTTCGGATCGGTGCCGAGATTGGCGATCGTGGTGGTGGTGTCGGCGGTGGCGCCCAGGGTCTCGTGGGCGATGATGGCGCCGGGGGCGAGGGTGATGTTGCTGGCGGTATCGAGCGCGGCCAGGCGGCCGCTGTTGCCGCGGATGATGCCGCGGTCGCGGATCTCGAACTTGTCGGTGGCGGTCGGCGTGACGCCGAGCACGATCATGCCGTACTTGTCGGCGACGGCCGTGGCGCCCATGGCGCCGTTGGCGTTGAAGTTGGCCTGGTAGTCGTAGACGCCGACCTTGCCCAGCATGGTGGACTGGACGTTCTTGTCGAAGGTCCAGGTGCCGGTGCCGGCGATGAGGAGTTCGGAATCGGCGTCGCCGGTGATGTTGGCGTAGTCGGAGCCGTTGGCGGTAAGGGCGGCGGTGCTGTCCCAGATGAAGGCGGTTCGCTTGCCGTTGACCTGGATGTTGCCCAGGCTCACGTGGGCGTTGTTGGGGTCGTAGAAGAGGTCGGAGTTGAGGACGGTGTCGGTGAAGGCGAAGCGGTTGATGACGGTGCCGGTGGCGCGCTCGAAGAACGCGTTGGCGTAGCCGCTGGGCGCGTTGGCGACCAGCTTGCCCAGGCCGGTGGTGCCCTGGACGCTGTCGCCGTCAGCGCCTTGGGCCCAGTAGCGCAGGCGGAGCTGGCCGGTGCCGTTGAGGTTCACGTCGCCGTTCATGTTCCAGACGGCGGTGCGACTGGCGTTGTTGTTCTCGAACTCGACGGCCTTGGCGCCCTGGAGGGTGAGGCTGTTGAACGTGACGTCGGAGTCGTCAAACTTGATGGCGATGTTGCCGGTGTAGTTGAGGGCGGAGTTGGTGAGGGTATTCGAGGCGGTGTTGGCGTTGAGGACGAGATTGTTGGCATTGAGCGCCCACTGGGCGTTGAAGATCAGGGCGTTGTTGAGGCCGGTAACGCTGCCGCCGCCACTGACGACGCCGGGGGCGTCGATGTGCTGGATGAGGTTCGTGTTGAGGACGAACTTGTTGTCGGTCAGCGCGCCCTGGTAATTGACGTTCAGGCCACGGGTGACGTCGTTCTGAGTCTGCTGAAGGGTGAACGAGCCGATCGTGAAGCCGCCGAGGGTGGCGACGTTGGTGCTGACGTTGAGGGTGCGCGTGCTGTAGAGGACCTTGGCGATGGCGTCCTCGGTGCCGGCGCCGGCGCCCTTGCCGTCGCCCGGGTAGACCTGGCTGCCGGTGTCGCCGACCCACGTCCACACGCCGGTGCTGTCCCACGTGCGGTCGGCGCCGGGGAGGGTGGCGGTGGCGGTGCCATCGGCGCGGGCGGTCTGGGCGACGAGCGCGCCGGCGGCGAGCGACGCGGCCAGACCCAGCGTGGCGCGGGAAGCGATTCGATAGGAAGACTTACGACCCTTCTGGCGTGCGAACGACATTGATCCTCTCCTCGGTGTGGATCCCAGGGTGACAGAGGGGTGCAGCGCAGCACAATGCGCTGGATCAGGACCGATGGCGCGGCGAGACAACGACGTCGTTGGCCTCAGGTCGGAGTGAGATCGATTTCACCCTCCGCGATGCGGGCCCTCTTTTGCCCTCACGGTCCAGTCTACTCCGAGTTCAGCAATATGTGGAATTGCTCTGCATTATTTTGGCAAAGTTCTGCTGAACCCCATTGATAAGGTGCGATTAATGTGTATCGGAGATGGAAGACGGATCGTGCGGGAGCAAGAAATCGATCTTCATGTCGCCGTAAGTCCGACCGTCCACCTCGCGGAAGGGAGGTAGCTCCAGATGGTCGCCGGCGTCATGGCGAAACAGCACGGTGGCGTCGTCCGATAAGTGACTGCTCAGGTCCAGGACGAGTCTTCTTAATTGATCGAACTGTTCCCGCAAAAAGCGATAAAAAAGGTCGAGGAAGACCAACGCGGCCTGGTCGTCGGACGGTGGGGCGGACCGGAAGTATTTGAAGAGGTCGCCCGATACGACGGTCGAACGTTCCGCCACGTCAAGGGACGCGATGTTCTTCCTCAGCCGCTGCAGCGCGGATCGATCGGCCTCGAAGAAGACCGCGCGGCGTGCGCCGCGGCTGAGCGATTCCAGGCCCATCGAGCCGGTTCCGGCGAAACAGTCATAGACGACGGCGCCGTCGAGCAGGGGGGTGATGATGTCGAAGAGGGACTGCTTGGCGCGGTCGGTGATCGGCCGGGTCGTGCCGTTATCCTCGGGTGGCAGGATGACGCGGGAGCGAAACTGGCCGGAGATGATGCGCATGAGCCTCAAGCTATCGTGAACGAGCACTGCCGCAAACCCGCGCGCCCCGTCGCGGGGTCCGAAAAACATTGGAACTCGCGCCGGGGGTCGCTACCCTGTGCGCGCTATGAGCAGCAGTGGCTGTCTGTGCGACAAGTGTTCGGCGTTGTGCTGCCGGTATTTCGTGCTGGAGATCGACAAGCCCGAGACGCGCGGGCAGTTCGACGACGTGCGCTGGTACCTGGTCCACGAGGGGACGTTCGTGTTCATCGAGAAGAAGAAGTGGTACCTGGGCGTCTACGCCCGGTGCAAGCACCTGCAGGAGGACAACCGCTGCGGCATCTACGATAAGCGTCCGAACATCTGCCGCGCCTATTCGACCGAAAGTTGTGATTATCATGGTGGGGATTACGGCTGGGAGAAGTTGTTCAGCTCGGCCGAACAGCTCGAACGCTATGCCAGGGAGAAACTGGCCAAGCGAAGGCAAAAAGCAAGGGCGAAAGGGCGAAAGGCCGGCGGAGGCGGCCGACGAACCGGCGTGCGACGGCGTCAACGTCGTGCGAACCTGCTGCCGATCCTCCTGACGGCAGGGGGGCGGGGGCCGATCAACGGAAGCATCTACCCCTCGCCAGGGGCCAATGGGAACAGGAACGGCAACGGCAATGGCAATGGACACGCTCACGGTGCGGGCAATGGCCGAGCCATTTCGCTCCCGCTGCTCAGCCGCTAAACTGCCGGGGTCATCCGCATCCGCATGGCCGATCGATCGGTTCATTACGAGGCCGCGTTTGAAGCGTTCCTGAGGGACAAGCGGATCCCCTACGTCGCCGTGGACGAGGCGAAGAAGGCTCTGTTCGCCAACGCCAAGCTCAAGAGCTTCGATTTCGTGGTCTACCCGCAGAACAAGGCCCGTCTGCTGATCGACGTGAAAGGCCGCAGCCTGCGAAACCGGAGCAAGCGGAGCGGGTTCGAGACCTGGGCGACCGAGGCCGACGTCAAGGACCTTCTCCAGTGGGAGCAGGTGTTCGGGGAGGGGTTTACGGCGGTGCTCGGTTTCGTCTACTGGATCGATCCGCCGCTTGCGCCCGAGCCGGGCATGTTCGAGTTTCGCGACCGCTGGTACCTGCTGATGGGGGTGGACCTGGCGGAATACCGCGATCACATGCGACGCCGCAGCGTCAAATGGGAGACGGTCTGCCTGCCGGCGGAGGATTTCCGCTCGCTTGCCCGTCCGATCGAAAGCTGGTTATGATAGCCCCCATGAAGTATCGCCTGCTCAAGTGGTACGTCACGTTCGCGGTGCTCCTGGCGCCCCTGATCGCCTTCGCGGCCAAGGAGGACGAGGACACGCAGAAACTCGAGGGTCGCCTCGAGGGGTACTCGACCACCGTCCGGTTGCCCAACAGCAGCACGGCGCTGGCGTACCTGTTAATCTGCTTCCTGGGCGTCATCGCGCTGGCGACGCTGTTCAAGAACGCGAAACGAACGCACCTGGACTAGACAAAGGCAGAAGGATGAAGGCAGAAGGATGAAACAGATCACGGTGTTCATCCTTCTGCCTTCATCCTTCATCCTTCAACATTCATCCTTCTTCTTCTGAGGAGGCATCCATGAAATCGGCGGTGTTGTGGGCCCTGGGGGCCCTGAACGTGATCCTGGCGGCGATCCTGATCAACAAATACGTGCCCGACCAGACGGCCCACGCGCAGGCGGGACGGCCGTCCGACTACATCATGGTGCCGGGGCAGCTTAACGGCATTCCCAACGGCGTGGTGTTCATGATCGACACCAGCCAGGGCTACCTGTCGGCCATGAGCTACGACGACACGCAGAATCAACTTTCGCCGATGCCCAAGATCGATCTCAACCAGGTCTTCCGCGCCGGTGGGGGCGTGAACGCAGGAGGCGGCGGGGCCGGACGCAAGCCACGCTGACCGTGGGCGCGCCAAGCCATTCGTGACGCAGACCTGTGTTGCTTCGAATCAGAACAAAGACAGCAAGATCGCAAGGTGAACTATGGACAAGAAGAATTTCGGCATCGGCATCCTCTCGATCACGGGGGCGCTGCTCCTGATCGCCTGCCTGTTGCCCGCCACGCCGGCGCAGGGCGTATTCGCCGTTAAGGATCGCGACTACCAGCTCATCACCGCGTTCGGGCAGGGCAGCGAGTCGGTCTACGTCGTGGACAACCGCACGGGCCAGATGGCCGTCTTCACGTACGACAACCGCGCCCGCGTCCTTCGTCCGCGCCAGGTGCGCCCCGTGGCCGACGCGTTCCAGTAATCCGTCCCTTCCGCGCAAGGATCACGCCTTCGATGTCATCCGAGATTCGGCACGACTGGACGCTCCACGAGGTGCGTGCGCTCTTCGACGCCCCGTTGATGGAACTGGTCTTCCAGGCCGCGCAGGTCCATCGTCGTTTCCATGACGCCGCTGAAGTCCAGGTCTGCAAGCTGATCTCGATCAAGACCGGCGGCTGCCCGGAAGATTGCTCGTATTGCTCGCAGTCGGCGCGGTATCAGACCGAAATCAAGGCCCAGCCGCTGATGGCGAAAGACGAGGTGCTCGAGATCGCCGCCCGCGCCAAGGCGAGCGGCGTCACCCGCGTCTGTATGGGCGCCGCCTGGCGCGAGGTGCGCGACAACCCGCAGTTCGAGCGCGTCCTCGACATGGTCAAGGGCGTCACCGCCATGGGCCTGGAGGTCTGCTGCACGCTGGGCATGCTGACCGAGCATCAGGCCAGGCGACTCGAGGAGGCCGGCCTCTACGCCTACAACCACAACCTCGACACCTCGGCCGAATATTACGAAACGATCATCACCACCCGCACCTACCAGGATCGCCTCGACACGCTGGCGAACGTGCGGAAAACCGATGTCACGGTCTGCTGCGGCGGCATCATGGGCCTGGGCGAGAGCGTGGATGACCGCATCTCGATGCTCCACACGCTTGCGACGATGGATCCGCACCCCGAATCGGTCCCGGTGAACGTGCTATCGAAAGTGCCTGGCACGCCGCTGGCGGACAACGCCGAGGTGTCGATCTGGGAGACCGTCCGCATGATCGCCGCCGCGCGCATCCTGATGCCGCAGGCGACCGTTCGCCTCTCGGCAGGGCGGCACAAGATGGGATTCTCTGACCAGGCCCTCTGCTTCATGGCCGGCGCCAACTCGATCTTCTCCAGCGAAGAGCGGATCATGCTGACCAAGGCGGTCCCGTGCGCCGACTACGACGCGGACCGGACGATGCTGGAAGTGATGGGCCTCCGGCAGCGCCCGCCGTTCAAGGACGGCCAGCCCGAGCACGTGCGGGCTGCAGTAGCAGGGGGGCCCGATCGCGACACGACGCCCACCATCGCGGACTGCCCCGTGACATGACGCTCCAGACGTTGACCCAACCGCCGAAGCACGCCGGGGCTCGAGCGCGGGCGCTTTGCGACCAGAGCGTCGTCACGGATTCTTCAACGCCAACACCCGTCATCGCCGGCATCGGTCTCCTGACGCCCCTGGGCATCACGGCAGCTCAAACCTGGGACGCGCTGCTGGCCGGCCGATTCATCACCGATCATTCCCGCGCGGCAGGGGAGTTCGATCCTCCTTCGTCACCGCGCGTGATCCAGATGGCCCGCCGCGCCGCGTCCGAGGCGATGGCCAGGGCCAGTTGGTCGAATGATGATGAATTTGCAATCATCATTGGCACCAGCAAGGGATCGGTCGAAACCTGGCTGACCCCCCTGCAACATATGTTGAATGAAGCATGTGAAGCAGGGGGATTCGATGGCATATTTCCGATAACGGGCTTGGCCGACATCGCCGCCGCCTTGCCGGGCCGAGGTCCCAAATGGACCGTCTCGGCCGCCTGCGCCAGTGGCCTGCTCGCGCTCATTCGCGGGGCCATGCTGATCCGGTCCGGCGAAGCACGCCGCGTACTGGTCGTCGCTGCGGAGGCCAGTGTCCACCCCCTGTTCCTGGGCAGCTTCAATCGCCTGGGCGTGCTCCCCGCGCCGGAAATCGGTTGCCGGCCCTTCGACTTGACCCGCGATGGCTTCTTGATGTCCGAGGCTGCGGCGGCCGTGTGTCTCGAAGCCGGGCACGTCTCACCGCCTCAATCTGAGGCACCCGACAACGATCCGCCGATGCACGTGGCCATCGACCGTTTCGCCCTGGGCGCCGACGCCACGCACCTGACCGCAGGCGACCCGACCGGCAGGGTGCTGACACACCTTATTAGTAAGGTCATCGGCGACCACGACGCCGTCGATCTGATCCACGCCCACGGCACCGGCACGCTCGCCAACGATCCGGTCGAACTGGCCGCGATCGAAACGGCGCTCGCCGACAAACGCCCCTCACCGTCATCCCCCTGCCTGTACTCTCACAAGGGCGCACTCGGCCACAGCCTGGGCGCCGCCGGCCTGGTCGCCGTCGTCCTGAACGTGCTCGCGCACCAGCGCGGCGTGATCCCGCCCAACGTCCGCACCCCGCGCCCGCTGCCCGCGCGGTACGTCGAGATCGCCTCGATCGCCCGACAACGTGCAGTGCGTCGGAGCATCGCCCTGGCCGCCGGCTTCGGCGGCGCAATCGCTGCCGTCAGTCTCAAAACCGTCTGAATTCCCCGGTTTTCGCGGCGAAATATCGTTCCCGCCTCCCCGTTGTCGAACTTAACATAACACGGATTATCGGACCTTGGCAGGGGACTCAATCCGACCGGCGACGGCTGGGATTCACGACATGCTGACGGCAACCCGCGACCGACCGGTTGCCACGCGAACGCTCACCGTGCCCGCTGCCAGTTTCTCCAACCGCTCGTCGATTACCTTGCACGCGTTGATTGCGTCGAACGGCGCCACAGCCTCCTCCACGTGCATCTCGTATCCGCCCGGCCGCGCCAGGTACCACGCGTCGAGCAGCAGGCTGACCAGCGACCGGGCCGTGCCGTCGTGAAGGCAGCGTTCGTGGAACGCCTCGGGGAGCAGGTCGGGATAAACGCCGCTGTTCGGCACGATCGGCAGGCATCCGGTGGTCATCGCGCGCACGACCAGGTCGTCCGCCGCCGCATCGGTCCGCGCCGACAGCAGCACGCTGGTGGTCGTCAATGCGTCGGCGTGCGCCGCGTGATCCCGCTCGTCGAGGACGGTCGGGCGCAGCGAATCGGGCAGTCCGTCGAGGCGGCCGATAACGGTCAGATGGATCCGTTCGCGGCGTCGGGCGATCGCCTCAAGCGTCTCGCGGAGGACTTGGTGGTCACCTCGCCGCGCGTCGACCAGCACGAATCGAGGGTCACGGCGATCGGCAGGCGCCTCCAGGGCCATCGCGTGCGCGGTGGCCAGGTCGATCGGTGGCGGCACCAGGTGCGCCTTGGCCGTCAGCTTCGGCAATGGGTTGGCATTCTGAAGCTCCGGGTGCCGCGCGACCATGCCCGACGCCCTGCTCAGAAACGTCCGCAGGTTGTAGAGCGAGTTAAACCAGATCTCGGTGGCGGCGGTGGCGCTGCTCAGATTCACCAGGTCCGTCGGGCTCTCCAGCACGCCGTCCTGGTCAGGGTCGGGCATCTGGTTGTCGTGGAAATAAACCACCGACGGTTTCTTCGCGAGCTGCGGGCGCAGGCGGAAGAACTCCGCGAGGTTCATCGCCTCGCTGGCGAAGAGCGCATCCACCCGTCCCACGCGGTGCCGCGACAGGTGCTCGGCGAACCACGTCGCCGCCACCAGCAGCCGCCGCTCCATCCGCCTCGCCGGTAATTTCAGGATCGTCCAGCGATGCCGGCTGCAGCGGGAGATCGCCTCCAGCATGGTGCGGCGGACGCCGCCGTGAAACGGCTCGAGCGCGAGGATGTCCAATTGCTGACGTGCCATGATCGCGAGAGATCAAATCAGCCCGCGCGATGGGCGCGAACTATAATTTCAGACGCCCTTCCCACCCGCGGACTTCCAACTTTCCGAAAAAGTTCTAACCCGCAAGCACAGATTGGCGCACCCGCGCAGAGACACACGACGTCCCCTGCCGCGGGGCATCCTTCCCCGATGCACATCAATGTCATTTACCGCCCGTTCGGCGATCTCGTTGAACCTTAGACGTCGCGCCGAATTGTGTCTACTCCAATGCGCACAAAGACTGAATTTGCGCAGGATTCAAAAAACACCCCCGCCGCCCCCGTTTAGCCGGCCCGCCCACGGGCCGTCTCCCCCCCCGTCCGTCGATCTCAATTCAATCGCTCCGCCAGAAACCCCCGCACCCGATCGATCGAAATGCGCTCCTGCTTCAGCGTATCCCGCTCGCGCACCGTCACCGTCTGATCCTTCAATGTATCCCCGTCGATCGTGAAGCAGTACGGCGTCCCGATCTCGTCCATCCGCGCGTAACGCTTGCCGATCGACTGCTTTGGATCGTACTCGCTCGTGAACCGCATACGGAGATCCATGTACAGCTTCTCCGCGACCTCCGGCATCCCGTCCTTGTTCACCAGCGGGAAGATCCCGGCCTTGATCGGCGCCATCTTCGGATCGAACTTCATGTAGACCGGACTCGGACGCGTCGCGTCCTCCGCGTACGCCTCGCACAACAGCACCAGCACCGCGCGCGTCAACCCGCTCGCCGGCTCGATCACGTTGGGGATGTATCGGCTCTTGGCCTTGATCTCTTCGGCCGAGGCCCCCTGCTCCTTCAGCTTGATCTGCAATTCCTGGTCGAAGTAATCCAGCTTCTGCCCGGAGTGCTGCTGGTGCTGCGTGAGGTCGAAGCAGCCGCGGTGCGCGATCCCCTCCAACTCCCCGAATTCCGGCGCGGTGAACGGGTATCGATACTCGATGTCCACCGTCATCTTCGAGTAGTGCGACAGCTCATCCGCCTCGTGATCGCGGAAGCGCAGGTTCTCCCTCTTCACCCCCAGCGACTCCCACCAGCGCATCCGCTCGTTCTTCCAGAAGTCGTACCAGGTGCGCGCCTCGTCCGGATGGCAGAACCACTCCATCTCCATCTGCTCGAACTCGCGCGAACGGAAGATGAAGTTGCGCGGCGTCACCTCGTTGCGAAAGCTCTTGCCGATCTGTGCCACCCCGAACGGCACCTTCACGCGTGTGGTGTCGATGATGTTCTTGTAGTTGAGGAAGATCCCCTGCGCCGTCTCGGGCCGCAGGTACGCTTTGGCTTCCTCGTTCTGGATCGCCCCGACGTACGTCTGGAACATCAGGTTGAAATCGCGCGGCTCGGTCAGGGTGCCGGGCTGCGATGCGTCAGGCCCCCAGACCTTCGCCTGGTGCTCCTTCGACAGCTTCGTGAACGGCACCAGGTCCCCGCGCCGGGGTTCCTGCACCTCGCCGCCGCCGCTCTTGCGCGCGAGCTTGTCGGCGCGCTTGACGAAATCTTCGACCGCGGCATCTCCATCAAGCACCGCCAGCAGCCCGAGGTCCTCAACCTGACCCCCCTTCCGCGCCACCCTCGCATGCGCGCACACGAGGTGATCCGCGCGATACCGCTGCTTGGTCTCGCGGTCGTCCACCATCGGATCGCTGAAGCCCCCCACGTGACCCGATGCCACCCACGTCCTGGGGTTCTGGATGATCGAGGTGTCCACCCCGACCATGTCGATCGGATGTCCATCGGGGCCGATCGGCGGCGCCTCGACCATGTTGCGCCACCACGAGTCGCGTATGTTGTTCTTGAGCAGCACGCCCAGCGGGCCGTAATCCCAGAACCCGTTCAGCCCCCCGTAAATCTCACTGGCCAGGTAGACGAACCCCCTGCGCTTGCACAGGGAGACGATCTTTTCCATCAGGTTGTCGGCCATGGGATTGCATCGTGCGCGCGCGGGATGGAGGCCGCTCAGGCGGTCTTGGCCTTGCCGGCCTTGAGGGCGTTCAGGCGCCGGGTCAGACGGCTGCGCTTGCGCGCGGCGGCGTTCTTGTGGATCGACCGCTTGGCGGCGGTCTTGTCCAGGCGGATGACCGTCTTCTTGAGCTCTTCCTCGGCCTTGCCGATGTCTCCGGCGGTGACGGCGGCGGAAAACGCCTTCACCTGGTCGCGGACCAGCGTCTTGCGATGGCGGTTACGGGCGCGACGCTTCTCGTTCTGGCGGATTCGCTTCTTGGCGGATAATGAATGGGCCACGTTTTTCTGATCTCCTGCTTGTAAAGGGCAAGGAATTCTACGGAAGCGCGGACGGATGTAAAGGCTGACCGCGCCGCGCAATACGTTGCAGCGCCGCAAAGAGTTCAGGCGAGTCATTTTGAAGACGCTCGCGTAGCCGCAGCATGGGAGCCAAATTAGGCCGAAAATATTTTTAAAGCCGCGACATGAGCCGAATGTTTTTGAGGCCCATGGTTCCACCCTTCGGGGCCCGCACCGCATCTGCCGCTCCCGCTGTCCTCACGTCTGCGGCGCATTCCCCCCCTGCTGCGCCCGCAACTTGCGGATCCGCCCCTGCACGTCCTTGTAATTGAACTCCATCCGCACGATCTGGCTGTACAGCTTGGTCGCGACCTCGCTGTCGCCGCGATCCTCGTGGGCCCGGGCCGACCAATACCGCATCTCCTTCGCCGCGTCGTCCTGGTGGGCATATTCCTTGACCAGGTTGTCGAGCGTATCCACGGCCTCGTCGTAGAACTTCAACTCGTAAAACGCCCGCCCCTGCAGCATCCGCGCCCGCGTCTTGTACTTGGCATCGTTCTCGGCCGTCTGGAGCAACGGGATCGCTTCCTCGTACCGCCCGAGGAAGAACAACCGCTCGGCCGCGTGAAAGCGGAAGCTCAGGTCCGTCGGGTAATTCTCGGCCCACAGGTTGTACTCGCTCAGTTCGAATTCGTACTTTTCGCGCAGGAATTGCTCGTAATCAGCCTTGGCCTGCTCGTCGTTCCTGTGCGCCTGGTAATGCTCCTTCTGCGACTGTTCCATTCTGCGCCACTGCCGCATCTGGATGTCGCCGAAGCGCTTGCGGAAGCGGAACTGCTTGGTCTTGTCGTACCACTCCTGGAGCAGCTCGAGCGCCCGACCCTCGTAATCCGGATGCTCCGTCTTTTCCAGCACGTCCACGAGCTTGAACAACTTGCCCGCTTCGGTCGGATCGGCGCGGTACTGCGCTTCGGCGTCGTTGATCAGACGCCCCATCACGCCCAGTTCCTGCACGCCCTTGTCCTGAGCCTGGAGTTGTTCCTGGGTGGCGAGGTCCTTGACGCTCGTGCGGAAGCTGCCCCCCTGGTCATATTTGCCTTCGACCTGCGTGTGCAGCGCGCCCAGGTTTTTCAGCTCGGTTTGCAGATCCATGTCATCCGGCTTCATCCGCTGCGCGAAGTGGCAGGCGTTGGTCGCCCGCTTCAAGAGCTCGGGCTTGAGGCGCGGCGGGGTCGCGTTGTCCATCGCCATGGACTTGTAGACGTCCTTGAGGACGATGAACTTGTTGAACTCCGGCTTCTTCCCCTCGGCGTTCGCCTTCTGCAGGATCGGCCCCACCCACATCACCGTGTCGTAGAACCCCGCCTTGTGCGCGTTCTGCAGCATCGACTCCATGTAATCCGTATTACCCGGGTCGAACCCCAGGATCTTCTCCGCGTTGAGCATGTTGAGCTTGTCGTCCTTGTTGTTCGTGCTCAACTTGGTCTTTTCGAAGAAGCCCAACGCCTTGCCCCCGCTTGCCTTGCGTTTGAGGGAAATATCTCTCAGTTCCTGGTGGGCCTCGACGTTCTCCGGGTCGATGTTGAGGCCCTGGATGAACATCTCGATGGCGAACTCGTAATTGCCGGTTGCACCGACCGCGCGTGCCTTTTCAAAGAAGACATTGGCCTTCTTCTGCTCTTCTTCGGAAATCTCTCGATATTGCTCGGCCACGGTTAATCCTGCTGCTCGAATGCCTGGGCTGCGCTGCCTTGCCAGACGGCGTAAACCGGTCTACTCTCGTTCACGTACCCTCTGCAGGGACAGGATCTTGAGTCTAGACGGCAGCCGTTGAACCTGTCAACCAATGGCTGCGGGCTTCAACTGTCATCGCCGCAATGTCCAGCGATCTGCGAATCATTCGATATCCTGACCCGCGGTTGCGCAAGATGAGCCAACTGGTGATCGCCTTCGACGCGTCGCTCAAAGACTTGGCGGCACGCATGTTGGAGCTCATGAAGGAGGCGCGGGGCGTGGGCCTGGCGGCGCCGCAGGTCGGGCAGAACATCCGGCTTTTTGTCATGAATCCTGATGGCGAAGAGGGTCAGGAGCGGATCTACGTCAATCCCGTCCTCTCGGACGCGGAGGGGGAGGAAGAGGGCGAAGAGGGGTGCCTGAGTTTACCCAATATCAACGCAAAGATATGGCGCAGCAAACATCTGAAAATGCAGGCCCAGGACCTCGAGGGCAACTTATTTGAAGAGACGGCCGACGGTTACATCGCCCGCATCTGGCAGCACGAGACCGACCACCTGAACGGAACGATGATCATCGACCGCATGGGTCCCGTGGCGAGACTGGCGGCCCGGCGCGTGCTCAAGGAACTGCAACAAACGTGGGATGACGAGCACCCCGGTGAAGGAAAGAAGCGCAAGTGACCCCACTGCGCGTCATCTTTGCCGGTAGTGGCGAGTTCGGATTGCCGACGCTGCGGGCGGTGCTCGACGCGGGACATCAGCTCCTGCAGGTATACACGCAACCGGATCGACCGGCAGGGCGGGGCCGCAAGCTCACGCCCACGCCCATCGGGCAGTTCGCGATCGATCAGGGGCTGCCGCTGATCCGAACCCAGGACATCAATCGCGAATCGCTCCCCCCTGCCGATCTGCTGGTCGTGATCGCGTTCGGGCAGAAGATCGCGCCCGAGGTGGCCAGCCACGCGCGCCTGGGGAGCGTCAACCTGCACTCGTCGCGGCTGCCCCGTTGGCGCGGGGCGGCGCCGATTAACTGGGCGATCCTGGGTGGAGACGCCCAGACGGGCAACTCGGTCATTCGACTCGCGGATCGCATGGACGCCGGCGCCGTGCTGGCAATGTCCCAATTGTCCATCGGCGAGCTGGAGACGGCGGGAGAGCTGCACGACCGCCTGGCGGTAGATGGGGCGTCACTGATGCTGCGCGTGATGCAGGAATTGGTGACTGGCACGGCAGTGGAGGCTTTGCAGGACGAATCGAAAGCGACCCGCGCACTGAAGCTCACGCGGGAAATGACGAAGATCGATTGGACCAAATCGGGAGACGAGATCGCGCGGCACATCCGGGGCATGTACCCGTGGCCCGGATGCCGGGTGCGACTGGTCGATCGCCACGGCGCGGAAGTGGACCGATTGACCTTGGTCCGGGCGCGGGCGGCGAGCCCGATGTGCGAAACCGCCGACGTGGCGGCCCGTGCGGCGGAGTGGGGCGCAATCGGTTCGGACTTGCACGTTTGCGCCACTGCGGGTGCGATAGAGATCATTGACGTGCAACCCGAGGGAAAGCGCCCCATGTCGCTCGACGCATATCAGAACGGGCATCGGTGGGAAGTGGGGATGCGGCTGGAGTCGATCGCATGAAGCCGCGGGATTTCGCGCTGCGGGAGCTCGATGGCAGACGACTGCCGGGTTGGCGCGCTGGCACGATTACGAAGGGCGCCTCCCACCCCCCTGCCGATCCGCGGGACCTGGCACTGGCGGAGCACATCGTCGTCGGTGTGACCAAGAACCTTCTCCTGCTTCAACACCTGATCCAGCATTATTCAGGTCGAAGCCTCAAGAGCATCGATCCGGCCGTTCAGAAGATCCTGGCGATCGCCCTTTATCAGCTTCGGTTTCTCGACCGGATCCCGGCATCGGCGGCGGTGGATGAGGCGGTGGAACAGACCAGGCGATTCGGCCAAAGACGAGCCTCGGGGTTCGTGAACGCCGTGCTGCGCAAGGCGACGCGCGAGTCGCTGCCCGAACTGCCGTCGCACGACTCGCCGGCGGAGTACGCGCGGATCGTGCTTTCCCATCCACCGGAGTTGTTTGGAAAGCTGGAAGATCTGCTGGGCGCCGAGGACGCGCTGCATTTCTGCGCGCACGACCAGATCGAGCCGCCGACGATCGTGCGACTGGCGCACGGGCGTGATGCATCCGAGCTGGGCGGCGACGGAATCACGGTCGTTGCGCACGAGCGACCGGGGATGTACGTCGTCAAAGGCGCGAAGCGTTCACACCTTGCGGATTGGGCCGGTCGGCGCGTCGCTCAGGTGCAGGATCCGACGGCTGGGGCCGTCGTCGCACACCTGGACGTCAAGCCGGGCGACGTCGTCCTCGACCGCTGCTGCGGGTTGGGGACCAAGACAATTCAACTGCACGAGGCCGTGGGTCCCGACGGTCGCGTGATCGCGGTGGATCCGGCGTCCGCACGCTGCGAGGGCTTGCGACGACTGCTCGAGCAGCGCGCCATCAAGAACGTGAGCGTCTACTGCGCGGCGTGGATGAACGACCTTCCGCCGGATGCGCCCCGGGAATTTGACCGCGTGCTGATCGACGCGCCCTGCAGCAACAGCGGGGTGCTGGCGCGCCGGCCCGAGGCGCGTTATGCGCAGACGAGTCAATCCTTGCGATCGTTGATGAACCTCCAGGATCAGATCCTGTGCGATTCCGCGCCGTCGGTGAAACCCGGTGGCATGCTGGTGTACAGCACGTGCAGCGTCTGGCCGGAGGAGAACGGCGCGCGCGTTGACGTCTTCGTGCAGCAACATTCTGACTTTGAGCCTTTAGAAGAGCGGAACACGCTTCCGAGCTTCGATTCCGATCCGGCGCGCTACCGGGACGGCGGCTACTGGGCGGCGCTGCGCCGAAAATGAATTCGCCGGCCCGGGCATGCCGATGGGAGAGGAGATGGAATGGGTGTGGATCACGGGCGCGGCGTTCAGTGCATGGGCGCTGCTGCGCGTGATCGGCGCCGAACGCCAGCGCCGCCTGCACGAGGTCGTGCTCCGAGTTGAGGCGGAACGGGAATTCGCCTCGTCACCGCGACCGCCAGCGCGTGCAAAACCTGCCATTTCGACTCCGAAACCTCCCGCCCCTGTGGGTTCCAAAGCCGCACGTTGACAGGGATTAAAACAGGCTGCTAAGCTCAACCAGAAGGGCCAGTAATCGGACCGCGCCCACGGTACGCGTGCCCAGGTCCCCCCGCCGGCCCCCAACGCGTGAGGTGCACCGTGGAAAAACGTAACGCGGCGTCGGTCAACTGGATGTATGCCGTCGTGCTCGTCGTGGCACTGGCGGTCTTCGGGGTGGGAATCTTCCTGGCGGTCCAGGAATCCGGCAGACGGGACTGGACGATGCTTGCGGCCGGATGCGTCGGGCTCGTGCTCGTTCTGACGACCTGGCCGCTGGCGATCGCGATGACCTCGTCTCGCGAGGCGGCGATGAAGCGAAGCGAGGAGGTCACCCAGGAACTGAGCGACCGCCTGCAGGGGATGAGCGTGATCCTCAACGAGGTGAACGAGACGCTGCTGCTCAGCGACCGCGCCAAGGCCGTGGCGTATCGCGAGAAGGATCGCGACGCGCTGCGGCGTGCGATCCGCGAAGACCTGGCGAAGCGCGACTGGGAGGCGGCCCTGGTGCTCGCCGACGACATGGAGCGCGTGTTCGGCTACCGCCAGGAGGCGATGAAGTTCCGCGAGGAGATCCACCGTGCGCAGGAGGACATCGTGCGGCGGCACGTGAACGAGGGGATCGCGGTCATCGATCGCCACTGCCGCGCCGAAGCGTGGAGCGACGCGCTGCGCGAGGCCGAGCGGATGATCAACGCGTTCCGCGGGGACCCGCAGGTGGCGAACCTGCCCCAGGAGATCGAGAACCGCCGGCAATCGCACAAGAACCAGTTGATCGCCAGCTTCCAGGACGCGCTCACGCGCAAGGATAACGACGGGGCGATCGAGATCCTCAAGAAGCTGGACCTGTACCTGACGCGCGCCGAGGCCGACCAGATGCAGGACACGGTGCGCAACCTCTTCAAGGAGAAGATCAACGACCTGCGGACGCGGTTCGCCCTGGCGGTGCAGGATCACAAGTGGACCGAGGCGGTGCGCGTCGGCGAGGAGATCGTGCGAGACTTCCCCAACAGCGGCATCGCCCGCGAGGTGCGGGACAAGCTGGACACGCTGCGGTCCCGCGCCGGCGAGCCGCAGGCGGCGGCGGCTGCGGCAGTGTGACGCGTTCATCCGTTCCTTGGAACCGCCTTGACGAACCCGCCGGCAGTTAGCGGCCGCGCACCGAAGGTGCACGTGTCTCTGGGTCATGTTCGATGTCACCATCATCGGCGCTGGGCCGGCGGGGAGCGTCGCGGCGTGCATGCTGGCGCGGGCGGGTTGCGACGTGACTCTGGTCGAGCAGGCCCGTTTTCCCCGCGACAAGGTTTGCGGTGAATCACTGAGCGCGCTGGGGGTTGCCGTCCTGACGCGGATCGGCTTGGCCCAGCCGGTGCGCGCCGTCGGACCGGCGATCCTCGTTCGGACGGCGCTTCATTCGGCGGACGGGCGCTCGCTGACGCTTCGCCTGCCGCATCCGATGTGGGGGGTGTCGCGTCGGGCGATGGACGCCGTCTTACTCGAGGCCGCGCGCCAGGCGGGCGCCTGCGTGCGGCAGCCGGCGCGCTGCGAGGGACTCAACGGCGCCCTGCTCGTGCGGGACCTGGCGAGCAATCGCGTGGAAACCTTCCGCCCCACGTGGGTGATCGTCGCCGACGGCAAAGGCGCGCTTCTGCCCGACCGGCCACCGCCCACCAGCGATTTTGGCGTCAAGGCACACTTTGCAGACGTAGTCGGCCCGCGCGACACGGTGGAGCTGTTCGGCGTGCGCGGACATTACGTGGGCCTGGCGCCGATCGAGCGGGGCTTGTCGAACGTCGCGTTCAGCGTGCCGGCGGCGCGCTTGGAACAATCTCGCGGCGATCTGGACGCGCTCTGGGAGCAGGTTTGCTCGGAGAATCCGACGCTGGCGGCGCGCTTCGCCGGGGCGCGGCGCGCGGGAGAGTGGCTGGCCTCCCCCCTGCCGCGGCACGGCGTTGCCCGGCGATGGCCAAGGGGCGTCATCCCGCTGGGAAACTCCGCCGCCGCCCTGGAGCCGATCGGTGGTGAGGGGATGGGCCTGGCGATGCGCAGCGCCGAACTGGCCGCCGCGGCGCTGATCGAGACGGCGCGCCGGGGCGGTTGCCTCCCGGTTCGGCGCTTGCGCGCCGAATTCGATCGTTTGTGGCGGATGCGGCGCCTGGGATGCCGGGCGTTGGCGCGGCTCTTGAGCGCGCCGGGCATGGCGGGGGACGCCATTGACTGGGGTCGGGTCAGTGAATCACTTACGCGGGCAGTGATGCGGCTTTTGGGAAAGGGTTGAGGCCGCGCGGAATTCTTGAGAACGATCGGCGTCGTCCTGCGTCAATCTTGTAGTCGAGCGGAGGATTGACCCATGGTAGTCCGAAGACGGATGCTCGTGCTGGGAAGCTTGATCGGTTTGGCGATCGGCGCTGCCAGGATTGCCGATCCGGCCGTGGCTGAGGCGCGACGGCCATTGCACGCCTATCGACTGGCCGCCGGAGAGGCCCTGGCGCGGTTGGGACCGGTGGAGGCGGACCTGATAACGCCCCCGCAGGGACAGGACGGTCGCGCGTGGGGCCCCGAGCAGTTGATCGGGGAGCCAAACGTGCCGCGAGCCGCCGACGACGGTCGCGCCTGGGCGTCGCTGACCCCCGACGCTCAGGATGAGTGGCTCGAGCTGGGATTCGGCCCGGCGCCCGTGGAGGCGTCGCAGATCCTCATCTACGAAAGCTATAACCCGGGCGCGGTGTCGGAGGTGACCGTCACCGACGACAAGGGGATGCAATATCGCGTGTTCAAGGGAAAGGATCCGTCGCTCGGGTCGGAGATGGGGGTGCTGATGCTGACGCTCGCCAAGCCGATCAAGGTTGCGATGGTGCGGGTGGAGATCGCCTCCACGCAGGTCCCCGGTTGGAACGAGATCGATGCGGTCGGGCTCGTGGACGCCGGGACCGGGAATATCGCATGGGCCGAATCGGCACAGGCGAGCAGCATTTACGCCGAGCCGAGGGCGGCGGCGGCGGCGGTCGATCCGGAACTGGAGCGCCTGCGGCGCGAGAACGAGGCGTTGCGGCAGGCGCTGGAAGCCCAGTTGCGAAGCCACGAGGTCATTTGACCATCGCACGCGCGCACTTCAACGGTTGCCGGCCAGGATCCGTTCGCGCGCGGCGTGGTACTCGGAATCGGTAAGGATTCCCTGATCTCGCAGGGACGTGAGTTTCTCGAGTTGCTGAGCGACCTTGGTGGGGAGGAGTTTCGCCGGAGCCTTCGGCTCGGACTTTTTAGCGGGCGCCTCGATCTGCCGGTGGACGCGCACGCCTCCGCTCGATTTGAGCTCCTGCCGGGCGGGTGCCACCGGCGCCGGGGCGGGCTCGCCGCGCTGTTCGCGCTCATAAGCGGCCTTGAGCAGGTTGCGCATCACCATCAGCAGCGTGTCGGCCTCCAGGTAGGTGTCCGGGGGACGGAAGTAGATCGTCCGCTCGTCCACGACGCGCAGCGTGCCCGGGGCGCCGGCCATGCCGTAGGTTGCCTTCATCGCGTCGCGAACGGTCAGCACGACGTCCGGCGGGTGCTTGATCACCTTGTCGACGCCGAAGTGGCCGGCGAGCAGTCGCATCTCGGTGAGCGCGAAGAGGAGCATGACTTGCCGGGGCGGCTCGCCGAACGCGTCGGTCATGTCCTTCTGCAGCGCCTCGACGTTCTGCAGGTCGGTGCAGCGCGTCAGGCGGCGGTAGACGTCCATCCGCTGGCGGTCGGCGGGGATGTAGGTCTTGGGGATGAACGCCGTAAGGCCGATGTCCACGTGGGCCTCGGGCAGCACAGGCCTGGGGGCGTTCTTTAGCTGCCGCACGGCCTCTTCGAGGAGCTGGCAGTACATCTCGTAGCCGACGGCGGCGATGTGGCCCGACTGCTCGGGGCCCAGGATGTTGCCCGCGCCGCGGATCTCCAGGTCGCGCATCGCGATCTTGAACCCGGCGCCCAGGTGACTGTACTCCTCGATCGCCTTGAGTCGCTTGGCGGCAACCGGCGTGACCGGTCGATCCGGCGGCAACAGCAAATAGCAGTAGGCCCGGTGCTTCCAGCGACCGACCCGCCCGCGCAACTGGTGCAGCTCCGACAGGCCGAACCGGTCCGCGTTGTCGATGATGATCGTGTTGGCGTTGGGGATGTCCAGGCCCGACTCGATGATCGTCGTGCAGACCAGCACGTCGGCCTCGTGGCGGATGAACTGCAGCATGATCTCCTCCAGCTCGCCCTCGGCCATCTGCCCGTGACCCACGAGTATGCGCGCCTCGGGCACGAGCGACTGCACTTCCTCCGCCACCCCCTGGATGCTGCCCACGCGGTTGTGTACGAAGTAAACCTGCCCCTCGCGCTGCAGCTCGCGCTGGATCGCCAGCTTGATCCGCTGCTTGTCGTAGGGCATCACCTCGGTGACAACGCTGCGTCGGTCCTGCGGCGCGGTGGTCAGTGAGGAGATGTCGCGCAGGCCGACCATCGACATGTGCAGCGTCCGCGGGATGGGCGTGGCGGACATGGTCAGCACGTCCACGGTCCGCCGGACCTTCTTGAGCCGCTCCTTGTGCGTGACGCCGAAGCGCTGCTCCTCGTCGATCACCACCAGGCCCAGGTCGCTGAATTTCACGTCTTCACTCAGGAGGCGGTGCGTGCCGATCAGGATGTCCACCTCGCCGGCCTTGGTGCGGCCGGTGATCTCCTTGGCCTCCTTGCCGCTCTTCCAGCGGCTGATCGATTCGATGTTGAACGGGTACGCCGCCATCCGCTCCTTGAATGACCGGTAATGCTGCTCGGCCAGCACGGTGGTGGGCACCAGGACGGCGACCTGTTTGCCCGACTCGACCGCCTTGAACGCGGCCCGCATCGCCAGCTCGGTCTTGCCGTAGCCGACGTCGCCGCACAGCAGGCGGTCCATCGGGCGGCGCTTCTGCATGTCCTGCTTGATCTCGTCGGCGGCGCTGACCTGATCCTCGGTGGGCTCGTAGGGGAACTCGGCCTCGAACTCCCGCTGCCAGTCGGTGTCGGGCGGATAGGCGGTGCCGGCCTCGGCCTCGCGCGCCGCCTGCACCTCGATCATCTCCGCCGCCAGGTCCATCACCGCTTCGCTGACGCGCGCCTTTTGCCGCTCCCACGCGCCCGATCCCAACCGCGAGAGCTGCGGGTGCCCGTGGAACCCGCCGATATACTTCTGGATCAGGTTGATCCGCGCCGCCGGCACGTGCAGCGTCGCATTTTCAGCGAAGCGCAGGGTCAGGTACTCTTCCTGCCGCCCCTCCTTGGTGATCGTCTGCATCCCCGTGAACTTGGCGATGCCATGCGCGACGTGGACGACGTAGTCGCCCACCTTCAGGTCCAGGAACGAATCGACCGGCCGCGAGTTGATGACCTTCTTGACCCGCCGGCGCTGCTCGTAGCGGTGGAACAATTCATGATGCGCCACGAAGGCGAGCGGGCGGGACTCCGAACTCTCCTCCCCCCACACGAACCCGTGATGCAGGTATCCCTGTGCAAGCGCCAACTGCTTGCGCAACCCCGGCTGCTCCGAATCGAGCAACTCCGCGAACCGCTTCTCCTCCCCTTCGTTCTCGCAGAAGACCGTGATGTCGTGCGTTCGCGCCATTTCCGCCAGCTCGCGGATCGCCTCCTTCGCGACCGTCTCGAACTTCTGTACCGAGCGGATGGGCAGCCGCACGTGGGGGATGTCCGCCCCGCCGCCACTACCCACCAGGCTCTGGATCGCCGTCGCACCCTGGTCGAACTGCGACATCTCAAGCCGCGTGAACCGCGCGGCGTTCTTCAACAGCGCCGACAGCGGGTAGATCCCCTTCACCTCCTCGGGCAGCCGGTCCAGATACGCCTTGGACTGCTCGGCGATCTCGAGCGGCGCCCACAGGACCACCAGCGTTTCCTCCGGCATGTGGGCAAAGAGGCTGACCGAATCCGAATCGTCCAGCTTCCCCTTGAGGTCGATCAATCGAACCGATTCCATCGCCTCCTGCGACCCTAGCGTGTCGATGCTGAACCGCTTGATCGACTCGACCTGGTCGCCGAAAAAATCGATGCGGACCGTCAACCCCACCTGGTCCCCCGCCTGCTCGAACTCACCCGGCAGGTACACGTCGATGATCCCTCCGCGCACGGCGAAATCGCCGGGCACCTCCACCTGTTCCAGGCGGTTGTACCCGTGCTCGCTGAGCCAGACGATCAACTTCTCCGGCTCCAGCGACTGCCCCGCCTTCACCTCCCGCACGAGCTGCGCCAATTGCCCCCTCGAAGGCACCGGCTGCATCAGCGCCTGGATCGGCGCCACGATGAAGGGTTCTGCTCCCTCTCCCGGTACTCCGGGAGAAGCGAGCGGAATTGGCGACTGCCCGCGAGCGGGTTGGGGTGAGGGCCTTCCGACCAGTCGCCACACCAACTGCATCCGGTTGGCGACCTGCTCCTCCGACTGATGCCCCAGGGCCCCCGACAGCTCCAACGCCGGCAGCACGTCCGGCCGCTGACCCAGAAACAATTCCACGTCATCGGCCAGGTCGTCCGCCTCGTCCACGTGCCCGCAGACCAGCAGCACCGGCCGCTTCAGCTCCCGCCGCAGCACCGACGTGACCGCCCCCACCGACGACCCCCACAACCCCGAAGCCGTCGCCGCATCCCCGGCGCGCAGCACCGATGCCAACTCGACCAGCGGGCGCGCAGCAACAAGCCGCCCGAGAACTTCGCGGGTGGGGGTCTTCGCCATAACTGACCAGATTTTAGACGGGCCGGAACAACTATCAACCGGCCCAGACCCCCCTACCGCGCGCGATCCTCCTCCGCCGTTGGCACCAGGTAAGTGTCCGCCCGCCACGCCGGTCCATACTCCGCCCCGAGCAGGCCCCGGATGGTCACGTCGGGGGTCGGTTGGTCCGCCAGCGGCCTCGCCGAGAGCACGGTGTAGATGTTGTCCCCCGCCGAGCCCGTCGCGTAATAGCCGAACCCGCAATACGGGCTCTGCTTGAACTCCACGTGCATGTCCGCGTACAGCGCGCTCTGTCCCGCACGCTGGTGATTGAACGAGTTGGCCTTCGCCAGCTCCAGCAGCGGCGCGTTGAACGCCGGCCCGGTCACGTCGCTTCCCCACGATTTGCCGGGGTTCTTGTCCGCGACCAGCACGAAGTCCGACGGCAGGTATTCGTTGAACTTGTAACCCGCCGCGGCGCTGAACGGCGACGCGTACGAGTAACTCAGGTTCCGCGCCCGCTTGAAGTTCGACCGCTCGGTCGCCGCCGTCGGCTTGCCCATCGCGTCGGTCAGCGGGTCGGCGTAGTCGCTGGAGCTCGGACAGACGAACACCGCCGGCGACGCGTATCCGCCGCGAACCAATAACCAAAGCGACGCCGTCACGTCATTGGCCGCGACCCGCCCGTCGCCCGCGAAGGGGTTGGGCGCATACGGCCCGGAATACGCGAAATACCCGCCGGGATTGTTCACCGCGTCGTGGACCACGCGCGGGAACGCCCCGGCGTTCGCCTTCGCGTACTTCTGGAATGCCGCCCCGATCTCCCGCAGGTTCGACTGGCATCGCACCCGGTGATCCCGTTCGCGCGTCTTGCGCACGAACGGGATGAAGATGCTCATCAGCAGCAGGAAGATCAGCACGATCACCAGCAGCTCCACCATCGTGAAGCCCGGTCTCAAATTGCGGTGCGGGCGTCCCGCCTGCTTCATGTCCTCGCATTCACACATCGCGGACGATTCTACCCGCCACCCCCCTCACTCGTTACCCCCCATAAACCGCGACGTGTTCGCACGCTCGTCCGCGATCGCCTTGTCGTATTCCGACTTGGTCAGCAGCGTCCCCCGGTACTGATAGACCTCCAGTACAGGCGGGTTGGGCGCGGCCGCCTTCTGCAGCTTGATCGTCGCCAGGTTGTTGAACGCCAGGTCCGAACCCGTCGCCACCGACAGGCCGAACAGCGCGCTCCCCCCCGGCAACGCCACGTCAGTCATCGATGCCCCGTCCCACGTCGATTGCAGGTTGAATGCCAGCGGCACGTAACCCGGCTTCTCCACCGTCACCCGGTGCGCGTCCTTGCGCTTGAGCTCCACCTCCGCCGGGGTCGTGTACCGCCGGTCATCCACGGTCAGGGTCGCCGCGCTGGGATCCGTCTCGAACTTCACCTTCTGCTTGTCCCCCCGCAGCGTCGCGCACCCCGTGCCGCAACATGCCAATCCGAGCAGGACGACCCACAACGCCGATCGATTCATGACCAGGCTCCCATCGCGCAGATGTTCACGTGGCACGGGCGGCCCGCCCGTGTTTTCGCCGCGCAAGCGGCGACCTACTAGCCGAGTTATCGGCCCGCGCATGGGGTAGACATAAGCGCCCCGAGTCCCGCGCTACGAGTCACCTCATCCCCCCCTGCTGCGACGCCACCCCCAGCGTCACCAATTGCTCCGCCTCGCCGCTTTTCCGCCGCAACTGCCCGCACGCCGCATCGATATCCCGACCCCGGCTCTTGCGCACGTGCGCGTTCACCCCGCCCTTGCGCAGGATCTCCTGAAACCTCATGACGTCCTCGGAGGCCGGCCGCCCATACGGCAAACCCGCCACCTCGTTGTACCGGATCAGGTTCACGTTCGCCCGGATCGTCCGGCAGACCTTTACCAATTGTTGCGCGTGCTCCGGGCGGTCGTTTACGCCCGCCAGCAGGATGTACTCCAACGTGATCTCCCGACCCGTCTCGTCGAAGTAATGCCGCGCCGCGTCCATGATCTGGTTCAGCGGGAAATGTTCCGCCCACGGGATGAGTTGTTTACGTAGCGGCTCGTTGGGCGCGTGCAGCGAGATCGCCAGGTTGATCGGCAAACCTTCGCGCGCCAGCTCGGTCATCTTGGGCGGCACGCCGACGGTCGAGATCGTGATCCGCCGCCCGCCGATGTTGAAGCACCCCGGATCGTGGATGATGCGAATGGCCTCGATCACGCTGGCGTAGTTCGCCAGCGGCTCGCCCATGCCCATGAAGACCACATTCGTGATCCGCCCCACCGGATCGCCCCCCTGCTGCAGGAACACGTTGAGATGATAGATCTGCTCGACGATCTGCGCCGCGGTCAGGTTCCCCTTGACCCCCTCCAGACCGCTGGCGCAAAACCGGCAGCCGACCGGGCACCCGACCTGCGACGACACGCACGCCGTGCGCCGCGCGCCGTCCGGGATCATCACCGTCTCGGCCTGTGCCCCCTTGGGCCAGGTGAGCAGGAGCTTGCGCGTCCCGTCCGCGCTGAGCTGATTGTGCGCCACCGTCGCCGTCGCGAACGCCAGGCGATCGTGCAATACGGCACGATCGCCTCGGGACAACGTCGTCATCTTCAGCGGGTCCGTCACGAACTTCTCGTAAACCCACTGGCGAACCTGGCCCGCGCGAAATCGCGGCCATCCCCATCCCTGCAGGAGTTCCCCAAGGGCCTTGGGGGAAAGCCCGAAAAATTCGACATGCGTCGGATTGTCACGGGGGCTCGGCATACAATCCCTACGTTACGGACCGCCCCGCGGTCCGGCATTTGCCCCACCGCGGTGACCGCCGCACGCGGCTTGAATGGCCAGGGCGAGAGGGTCTCTTCGGCGTCCCCAACCGTTTTTCTTATTGACCGGCGAGACCATAACTGGTTTGCTACAGAGGTTCAATGAGCGTCTCCTCAACCAATCACGAGCGCGAAGCCCCGGCCGACGGAATGCACGGGGTCGCCGCCGACCATGCCAACGGGAACAACCGGGAACAACGCCCGGACCGTCCCGACGGCCATGGGACCGGCGCGCCGGGCACAACCCCGGATCGAGCCCCAGGCCGGCACCTCAATCGAATCGCCGACAGGAGCGATGAAGAACTTCTGTCCGCCTATCGAGAGGGCGACCGCGCCAGCTTTGCCACGCTCGTCGAGCGCTATCAGCGGGAGCTTTTCCATTTCCTCGTCCGATTCCTCGGCGACCGTGCCGCCGCCGAAGACATCTTCCAGGAAAGCTTTCTCCAGGTTCATCAGTCCGCCGATCAATTCGATCCGCAGCGGCGCTTCCGCCCATGGCTGTTCACCATCGCCGCCAACAAGGCCCGCGACCTGATGCGCTCCCAGGCGCGCAGGCCCGCCAATCCCCTCCAGGCCAACATCAGCAACGACGAGGAAAGCGGGCAATTCATCGACTTGATGGAGGCCACCGACCCCATGCCCGGCGAGGCCATGGAACGCGAAGAGCTTCAGAGAGTGGTACAGAACACCGTCGAAGGAATGCCCGAACACTTGCGCGAAATTCTACTGCTCTCCTATTTTCATCAGTTCCCGTACAAGGAGATCAGTGACATACTCGGAATACCCCTTGGAACCGTTAAATCACGTCTGCATGCAGCCGTCGCCCATTTCGCGGACCGTTGGAAAAATCGAATTCAGCGAACCGCGGGGGGGTGATCTGTCGTAGGACCGGATGTCACTTCTGAAGTGTTCGTGAAATTTGTCGCGGAGTTTAGGCGACGAACTTACATGTTCAAGGGTCACGTTTTCCGCGGCCGGAGACGATGGAGTCGCCCGGTCTACACCGAGATACCGTTCGGGGCAAACGCATGAGCGTCAGACTCAACAACGACGATTGTTGTGCCGTTGATCTAATTCTGGAGCGCAATCAAGCCGGGCCACAGGGCATGTCTCCATGCTTCACCGCGGCGCCCAGTAACGACATTCAGCAACGGCTTACCCGGGTCGAGCAGATTCTTCACCTCCTGGATTATCACCCCCCCATCGAACCGGCCGCAGACTTGATGGCCAGAACCCTCGCCCGATGTGAGCAGGTCGCTCCCATTGGGGTCGCGCAGGGCATGCCGTCCCAGCCGATCGCCTCAAGACGATAGCCCCGCGCCGCACATTTCGAATAACCGGTTCTCTCGGATATTTCTTTCCGGTCGAGCCCGGTCAGCGCTTTTTGTCATCTTCCCGCGCCGATTTCGACGCACCCACGCCTCACGTTTACCGGCGGCCCAAAGGGCCGCGCGCCTCAACGACCTTCGCAACGCGAAACCGCCTCCCCCAGCGCATCCACCAACCTCCGCAGTTCATCGGGCGTGTGCTCACAGCAGAGCGTGATACGAAGTCGACTGCCCCCCCTGGGCACGCTCGGTGGGCGCACGGCCGGTACCAGCAGCCGTGCTTCCGCCAGTCGTCCGGAGATCGCCAGGGCGCGCTGCTCATCCCCAACGATGACCGGAATGATCGGCGCATCGCCCGCGGGCACGGCCACCCCCATTTTCTCGATGGATGCGCGCACCTCCCGCGCCATCGCTCGAACCGTCGATTGCCGCCAGGGTTCCTCGCGCAGCAGCGCGATCGCCTCGGTCACCGCGGCCGCAATCATCGGCGGGAGCGCCGTCGAGTACACGAACGCGCGCCCGTGGTTCACCACGGCCGCGCAAAACTCCTTCGACGCGCACACCGCGCCCCCGACGCATCCGAGTGCCTTCGACAGTGTGACGATGCTGACATCGACCCGCGAGGCAAGGCCCTTCTCGGCGGCGTATCCGGCGCCCGCTGCGCCGTAAACGCCGCTCCCGTGCGCCTCGTCCAGCAGCAGGATGAACCGGTGGCGATCCTTGAGTTCCGATAGC
>DATBFY010000448.1:0-3649 GCA_036558265.1 Tepidisphaeraceae bacterium
GCCCGTCCCCCGCCCGAGCTGCCGCGACGTATACGCCTCCAGCACGAACACCCCGCCGGGCCGCAACCCCCGCACCACCGCCGCGTGCAGCGGCACCCGGATCGCCGGCGGCAGATGACAGAAGATCGACACCACCCCCGCCCACGCCCCCGGCTCGATCACGAAATGCGCCAGGTCCGCCTGCTGGGTCCGAATCCGCACGCCCCGCTCCTCTGCCCGCCGCCGCGCCTTAGCCAGGCCCACCTCCGACTGATCCACCGCCACCACGTCATAGCCCAGCCCAGCCAGATATACCCCGTTCCGCCCCTCCCCTTCGCCGAGCATCAAGACCGGCCCCGGCGGAATCCGCCCCGCCACGGCCATGAGGAAATCGTTCGGCGCGTCTCCGTACGCGAATCCCGGCTGACCGTAACGCTCGTCCCACCGATGCGATTCCATCAGGGATTCTCCTTCCATCCGGAGATCAGCCGTGGCGATGCCGCCGCCGCCGACTCAGGTGGCGGGCTACGATAACCAGCCCGAGCCCGGCGACCCCTGGCTCCGGCACGCCCTGGATCACCACCGAATCAATATATCCCGACGACGTCGACAAGTAGTCCACGTAATCAATCCGGGCCGGCTGGCCTCGGAACCCCAGCGGGTCCGGCGAGTTGTACGTGACGCCGTCGACCGCGAACGTCCACGTCTGCGCCGCCACGTTGACGTCGAGCACCACGTGCTGCCATTGCCCGGGCAGTTGCGCGATGCCGGTGTCCTCCCAATGCTCAAATTGATCCCCGATTCCGTCCGCCACCTCGAAGTGGCGGTTCCCCGCCGAACCCGTGATCCGCCACTCCGGTCCCGTCCGGATCCCCTCGCCCCCCTCACCGCCCTGGCCCGGCTCCGAATACAGTTCTCCCGCAGCAACAAAGTTGAGGTCCTGTTCGATAGAGAATTGACGGCTCTGCCCCTGCGCCAAGCCCCGCAGCGCCCGCGTCGTCCCGAACGTCGGGTTCGGTTCGAGCTGCAACCCGCCATCGCCCTCTTTCGCCGCCTCCGACAGCACGCGGGCAAACTCCCCGCCACCTACGGCCCCGCCCTGCGAGACCGCCCAGGGCGTCCCCCACCCCGGCTCGCCGACGCCCCGGCCGTCAACCGTCTGACCGATCGTGTACGGCGACCCCGGCGTGGCGTCGCCGTTCAACCCGCTCGCGTCGTTGAACCCGGACGACGCGATGACCGCCGCGAACGAGGGCACCGCCGGCACAACGGACGCGACGAAAGCACCCAACACGAGTGATAAAACACGCATCTTCATCAACGTATCCTCCTATGTGCGGGATTCTACTTAAAGCACAGCCCGCTTGCACCAGGCTCGGCCGTCGCCACGCCCCGGTTTTGGCGACCCGCCTGCTGGCCGCGTCACGTCCCGCCGACGAGCTTGTCCCAATACCTCCGCTGGAACATTTCGCTCCACCAAGTGGCCCCGCGCGGCGGTTCGCTCCCACTTTTGCCTTTTGCCCTTTGCCTTTTGCCTTCCCCCACCTCCCGCCTGTTGCCCCCAATCCCCCTTGGCCGATAATCCGGGTATGCCCGTCCTGCGCGCCCCCAAGCCGCCTACCGCCTCGGCCAACGAGCTCCGGCGCATCATGCGCCTGGAGGTCCCGGTCATCGTCAAGCTCGCCGAGCGGAAGCTTACCCTCGCCGAGGTTATGCGCCTGGGCCCGGGCGCGATCATCGAGTTCTCCAAGTCCAGCGACGAGCCCTTGGAGCTGCTGATCAACAACAAGACGATCGGCCTGGGGGACGCCGTCAAGGTGGGCGAGAATTTCGGTCTGAAGATCAACCAGGTCGGGGACGTGAGGGAAGTGATCCGGTCAATGGGGAGATGAGGCTGAAACATGAACACATGAAACATGAAGATCATCGCTAGCCGTGCTCTTCATGTTTCATGTCTTCATGTTTTCAATCATCGTTTTCGCCATCGCCAACGCCTCCGCTCTCGTCCCCACCCTCCCCTCCAACTGCGCATCGTAGACCGCTTCCAGGACACGCCTGAACGCCGGCCCCGGCTTCATCCCCATCGCCAGCAGGTCGTCCCCCGTGATCAGGGGCGCCGGCGCGACCTCGCCCTTGGCCAGCTCATCGAATTCCGCCTCCAGCCGCCCCGCCCGCTCGCCGTGCAGGCCCAGCGATGCGATCGCCCGGATCAACTCGCGGCTCGCCCCGGCCGTCGGGCGCGCCAAGAACCGCTTCTTTATCGCCAGCGCCGGCTCGGCCGGCCCCAGCAGATGCTCCAGCGGCTCCAGCGCCCCCACCATCTCGTCGAGTTCCTCGTTCGAGATCCGTAGCGCCTCCCGCATCGCCCGCGCTGCCGCGTGGATCTCCTTGCGCGTGACGAATGCGATCGGGTCCGCGGCGTGATCGCCCTGCATGCGATAGTCCAGCACCCCCGCCGCCAGCGCCAGCCCGAACGAGATGGCTCGCCCCGGCGCCACGCGCAGGAACAGCGACCGTCTGGCGTCGAACTCCACGCCTTCTGAACTGGGCAAAAACCGAAAGATCACGTCGATCAGCGCGTACGACCAGAGCATCGGCCACGCCACCGCGCGCGTCGCCGGTGCAAGCATCATCCGCAATTCGTCCGCGATCCGCTCGGGGCTGATCCCCCGCAGCCGCGGCGCGTTCACCCGGATCGCCCGCGCCGTCTCCTCCTCCACCGCCATCGCGAACCTGGCCGCAAACCGCACCGCCCGCAACAGCCGCAAATGATCCTCCGAGAACCGCTGCTGCGCCTGGCCGATCGCCCGCAGGATCCGATTCTTCAAATCCTCCACTCCGCCCACGTAATCGATCACCACCCCGTCCGGCGTCGCAACCTCTTCTCGCTTGTCGCTTCCCGCTTCCCGCTTCTCCGGATCCAGAAACAACCCATTGATCGTGAAATCCCTCCGCCGCGCATCGTGCTCCGCATCCGTGAACGCCACCGCGTCCGGCCGCCGGCCATCCGAGTACGCTCCCTCCGTCCGGAACGTCGCCACCTCCACCACCGACTTGCTGTGCCGCACGAGGATGACCCCGAACGCGGCTCCGACTGCCTGCGTGTTGGAGAACAGCGCCCGCACGCGCTGGGGCGGCGCATCCGTCGCCACATCCCAGTCCTTGGGCTCCAGCCCCAGCAGGAGATCCCGCACACATCCGCCGGCGAAGTACGCCACCTGCCCCGCCTGCCGCAACCGCCCCAATACCGCCAGCGCATCCTCGCGCGAGCAGGGGGGCTTGTTCGACGGATTGGGCGGGACATCGCTCATTGCATGGGTTTGTCAGTTCAACCCAGCGGAATGTCAATTCCCCGTTGCAACTGTGGTGCGGGCGTCCCGCCTGCTTCGTGTCCCGGCCCCATTATCCGCCTTCCGGCGCTCGGATCGGCACGTCCTTGAAGATCAACTCCCCATCCCAGATCTCGAACAGATCCACCGTCGCGCGCGCCGCCCGACCACTCGCGCGCAGGATCACGTCCGCGCGGGTCGCCGTGATCCGATCGAGATCGTCCCAGAACACCCACTCACCGTCGGATTTCCCCTTTCCACAACTCACAAAATTGCGCGGCCAGTTTCTATCACCTTCAAGTGACACCTCCTTACCGTCAATTCGGACCGAGACTGCGAAT
>DATBFY010000449.1:0-5518 GCA_036558265.1 Tepidisphaeraceae bacterium
ATGGCACGGGGGTTGCGAAACCGGTCTTCCCGAGCGCATGACCGACAGTTGCCCCCGTGAGGCGGGCGCGGCCAGCGTGGGTTGAGTTACCATGACTTGGGAGGCTTTATGCTGTACTGGGCTGCTGTCTTTTTCATCGTCGCCATCATCGCGGCGGTGTTCGGTTTTGGCGGGATCGCTGCGGGCGCGGCATCGATCGCGAAGATCCTGTTCTTCATCTTCTTGGTGCTGTTCATCGTGGCGCTGCTGACGGGGGTGGTGCGGCGACCGAGGGTGTAACATATGTGGTCGTGCTTCACTGAAGTGAGCACGCCGGTTAAGAGCATTGCGAGTCATTGGATGCGGAGCCCTGCGCGCCGTTCGCGTGGGGCTCCGCCTTTTTTGCGTCGGTGCGCCGGAAGAAGACCACGGGCAAACGAGTTTGCCCATGGCACCCGCAGGGAAAGAGAAGACCGGGACTCACGCGAGCGTGGGTCCCGGTCTGCCAAGAGCAAGATGAGGCTGGGGACTATTTCTCTTCGACGCGCTGGATGTCGGCGCCGACGGCGCGGAGCTTTTGTTCGATCTTCTCGTAGCCGCGGTCGATGTGGTAGACGCGGTCGATCTTGGTGGTGCCGCGGGCGACCATGCCGGCGAGGACCATGGCGGCAGAGGCGCGGAGGTCGCTGGCCATGACGTTGGCGCCTTGGAGCTCGCGGACGCCCTGGATGATGGCGGTGGGGCCTTCCTTACGGATGTGCGCGCCCATGCGGTTGAGCTCGCCCACGTGCAGGAAGCGGTCCTGGAAGATGCGTTCGGTGATGACGCTGATGCCGTCGCCCAGGCAGAGCAGGGCCATAAGCTGGGCCTGGAGGTCGGTGGGGAAGCCCGGGTAGGGCTGGGTGGTCATCTCGACCGGGTTGAGGCGTCGGGAGGAGGAGACGAAGACAGTGCCGTTCTCGCGGGTGATCTTGACGCCGACCTCCTCGAGGCGGTCGGTGACGGCGAGGAGGTGGTCGAGGTTGCAGTGCTTGAGCTCGAGCTCACCGTTGGTGATGGCGGCGGCGATGATGAAGGTTCCGAGCTCGATGCGGTCGGGGATGACGCGGTGCTCGCAGCCGGTGAGCTGGTCCACGCCTTCGATCCTGATCTCCGGGGTACCGTCGCCGGTGATCTTGGCGCCCATTCTCTTGAGGAGGTTGGCGCAATCGACGACCTCGGGCTCGCAGGCGGCGCCGACGAGGGTGGTGACGCCTTCGGCGAGGACGGCGGCGCACATGACGTTGATCGTGCCCAGGACGGTGGGACCCTGCGCGCCGCCGAGGTAGAGGTTGCAGCCCTTGAGCCGGCGGCCCTTGGGGACCTCGCCGACGATGTCACCGCCCTCGGTGCGGAACTCTGCGCCGAGCTTCTGGAGACCGCGGATGTGCAGGTCGACGGGTCGGTCGCCGATGGCGCAACCGCCGGGGATGGCGACCTGTGCGCGTCCGCGCTTGGCGATGAGGGGGCCCAGCACGCAGATGCTGGCGCGCATGGTCTTGACGATGTCGTAGCGGGCGTGGGAGACCTTCTCGTCGCGGACTTCGATGTCGAGGGGGCCGTTGAGGGCGGGGCCGTCGCCGACGGAGGCCGTCGTGGGTTCGTTGCGGTAGACGTGGCACCCGAGCTCACCGACGAGCTTGTTCATCGAGTCGATGTCGGAGAGTCGTGGGACGCCGTGGAGTCGGGTGGGACCATTTGCCAGGAGGCAGGCCGCCACGATGGGCAGCGAGGAATTCTTGCTGCCGGAGATCTCGATCTTACCTTTGAGACGGGTACCACCGCGGATGAGGAAACTATCTGCCATGTTGGCCCTTCCTTGGCCTGCTGTTCAGGCCCGCGAAGCGTGTCACGCGGCTGGCCACCGCCAAACAGCGACGGGGCTGACCGCTCACGAAATACCGCGTGGGAAAACTGCGGTATCTCGTGCACCACTAACGGGTCTATCGACCGGTCCATCGGTCGAGAATCAATCGGCGCAAGGCCGATCGCGCTTAAATTCTTATCGGGCGGCTCCCTCTGGAAGAGTTAGCCCGATTATGGGGCTTATTCTGGTGGCGCGCGGAATGAATTCAAGGTGGGAGAAGGGGCGAAATGAAACGCCCGTGCGTGCGGCGCATGATGAGGGATGATGAACCCGATGCCCGGGACAAATTCGGAGAAGGTGATGCCGTTGGGATTGGCGCTGGCGATCCTGGGGTTGATCCTGCTGGGGGGGTCGGGGCTGATCTGGAAATACCTTTATCGGTCGGATCGAGGGGCGCATGGGATCCACACGGTGGTGCCGTCGCCGGGGAACCCGCACGTGGCGGGTCGGCCGGCGCCGATGAGGGAGGACGGGCGGGAGCGGGCGAAGGTGATGGCGGCGGTGGCGGAAGCGGAGTTGCCGGACGGGGTGTATCCGCGCGAGGGCGGCGGTGGCGGGGACGTGTTGTTCAAGGCGGGTGATGCGTATTTCAAGGTCGCGGTGCAGGAGTGGGGCGTCAGCGCGAACTTCGGGTTCTTCACACTGTCGGAGCGGGAGTGGGAGCATGGTTATCTCACGCTGGGCGTGCGGCGGATTTTGGCGCAGGAGGAGTTCGCGAGGGAGCTGGGGGTGAATGAGGGACAGCGCAAGGGGTTGGGCGCGTTGCCGGAGGCGCCGGCGGCGCGGTGGCCGGACATCGACCGCGAGCGGTTCCTGGACCTGTATCGCGCGTGGGCGAAGGCGGATGCGTCGGGGAAGGGGGCGGCGGGGGTGCGGGTGGTGGAAGCGCTGGCGGCGTACGCGGAGCAGAAGCGGGCGGCGGACCGGAAGGTGATGGAGGAGCGGGTGACGCGGATTCGGGCGATTCTGGATCCGAAGCAGCTGGGGAAGATCAATCCGATTCCGCGGTGGGAGTTTTCGGCGACGCAGAGGGCGCGGGGCGCGACGACGCGGGCGGGCGACGGACGGTTCAAGCAATGACGAGCACACCTACGGGCGCTTGGTGGCGGTGAGGACGCGGTCGTGGCCGGCGTGGTCTTTGAGGATGCGGACGTCGTCCCAGGCGCCCTGCTGCTCGGCGAGTTCTCTGGCGAGGGTGCCGTGGTCCCAGGCGATCTCGAGGAAGACGCGACCGGCGGGGTTGAGGCGGGGCGGGGCGTCCCGGAGGATGCGGCGGTGGGGGTCGAGGCCGTCGGGGCCGCCGTCGAGGGCGAGGAGCGGCTCGTATTCGCGGACGCTGCGGTCGAGGGATTCGAGCTGGGCGTGGGGGATGTAAGGCGGGTTGGCGACGATGAGGTCGAAGGGTTGCGGATCGACGATGGTCTGAAGCGGCTCGAAGAGGTCGCCCTGTTCGACGGTGACGCGGCCGGCGAGGCCGAGTTTCTCGATGTTGCGGCGGGCGAGAGTGGCGGCGGCGGGGCTGATCTCGGTGGCGATGACGACGGCGTTCTTCAGGCTGTGCGCCAGCGCGGCGGCGATGCAACCGCTGCCCGTGCAGAGGTCGAGGATGCGCGGGGCGTCGAGGACCATCTGGCGGCGGACGGTCTGGATGACGTTTTCGACGAGCGTCTCGGTGTCGGGGCGCGGGATGAGGACGTCGCGGGTGACGTCGAATTCGAGGTTGAAGAAGTGGGCCTTGCCGGTGAGGTAGGCGATGGGCTCGTGCTCGGCGGCGCGGGCGACCAAGTCGCGAAGTTTGCCGCGCTCGTCGTCGGTCAGCGGGCGATCGTAGTCGGTGTAAAGCCTGATGCGCGGGACGGCGAGGATGTGTGCCAGAAGCAGCTCGGCGGAGAGGCGCGGCGCGTCGACGCCCTTGCGGGTGAAGAAGGCGGTGGTCCATTCGAGGGTTCGGCGGACCGTCCATGGGCCGTCGGGCTGTGACATCGTGGGGCGGATTCTACGGGAAGGACGCGGGGCGCGACAGGCGCGGTTGTCGCGCGCGCCCGCTTCGGCGATTGGTCGCGCGCTTCTCCACCGTGCGGCAGCAGGATACGATAACGGCATGATCAAGCGTCTGCTGCGGGTGGCGGTCGTGGTGATGGGGATGGTCGCGGTCATGGGCGGCGGCGGGTGCGCGGCGCCCAAGTCCTATTTTGAATACGACCCGAAGGCGGATTTCGCGGCGCTCAAGACATTCGCCATCGAGCCCAACGACCAGTTGCTGCTGACGGCGCGCGAGCGGCTGCTGGGCGTGAACCTGCGCGGCACGATCGCCTCGGCGATCGAGCAAGACCTGCGAGCCAAGGGATATCAGGCGGCGGCTGCGCCGGGGAAGGCTGACTTCCTGGTTCGCTACGAGGTGGCGATCGAGCAGGCGGCCTCGGATGTCGGCGGCGGCGGGAGCACGCGTCGGGACGTGACCGAACAGGCGGCGGCAGGCAACAATCCGTACGTTCCGATGGGCAGTTCACAGGACGCGGGCGCGTTCGACGCGAACCGCACGGGGAGCCTGACCATCGAGATGCTGGGCGGCACGTCTGGCGCGGGCATCTGGCGCGGGCGGCAACAGCAGGTGCTGCCGGACAAGGTCAGCGATGACGAGCGTGACCGGCGGCTGTTGCAGGCGGTGCGCGGGTTGCTCGAGCGCTTCCCGCCGCCCCCACCAGCGCGGTGAGCGATGTCAACCGTGCCGTGCGCGCCGGGCCGAACGGACAATTTAAGGGCGATCCGCAACTGTGGCCGCGTTGGAGCGTCTATATTGGAGATCCCGCGCGCCGTGGGAAGGCGCGCGGACACGTCGTCGTACCTGTGGAGCAAGGATTATGTGGTTCGGAAGGAAGGTGACGGTCGGCTGGTCGATCGGTGCGTTGGCCGCGGTGTCGGCGATGATGAGTCTGTGGTGGGCGTCGGGCGCGCGGGCTCAAGGCCCGGCGGCCGCGGCGGCGGGCAAGTCGCCCGCCAATGTCGCCGCCAATAAGGCCAAGTCAATCGACTCCCTGCTTCAACAGGGGATGGACGCGCTGTCGGCGGGGCAGTATCAGCCGGCGCGCGAGTCTTTCCAGGACGCGGTCGCGCTGGATCCGCGAAACGCCAAGGCGACGCACGGGCTGGCGCTGTGCATGCTGGCGCAGAAGGAGGTGCTCAAGGCGGCGGGCATCTTCGACAAGGCGGTTTCACTGACCAGCTCGCCGGATCGCGCGCTGGTGCTGAATGCGTCGGCGTGTCACCTGGCGAGCAACAACCACATGCGAGCCGCCAAACTCGTCAAGGATTATCTGAACGCGCACCCGAAGGAGATCGACGAGCCGATGATCAACGCGCTGGGCTCGGCGCTGCAGTCGGCAACGGCGCAGGAGCGCAAGAACGGGTTCTTCGGGCAGTGCGCGTCGTTTTACGTGATCGCCAATCAGCGCCTGGAGGCGAGCCGGCCGGGGTTCAAACGGTTCGGGAGCGAGTGGTTCTCGGCCCGGGAAGCGGACGCCAAGCTGGCGGCGATGGCGACGCAACAGAAGCAGCTCGATTCGCTGTCGGAGGCGGTGGACACGGCCCAGGAGCGGTTCGATCGGGCCAACAAGGAGCTCGAACACCAGAAGT
>DATBFY010000450.1:0-8522 GCA_036558265.1 Tepidisphaeraceae bacterium
ACAACTGACAACTGACAACTGACAACTGACAACTAACTTCACGCCTGTAGCTCAACCGGCCCGAGCGCCGTGCTCACACCACGGAGGCTGTTGGTTCAAATCCAACCAGGCGTAATCAAAGGATGAAGGATGAAGGATGCAGGATGCAACAGATCACGCCGGGCGTTCGATCGACTTGATCCGATTCATCCCTCATCCTTCCGCCCTCATCCTTCGATTCGCACTCGTAGCTCGAAGGCAGAGCCGCCGGCTCTTAACCGGCAAGGTGCAGGTTCGAGTCCTGCCGAGTGCAATCCAAGGATGAAAGATGAAGGCAGACGGATGAATCGACTCTCTCCCTCTCCCGCGGGCGACCTCCGGCGTTCGTACCCGCGGGTCGCAACGCCCGTGGCCGAGGGCGCACGTGAGGGCGGTGTCGGACGCCGGTTCGCGCACGAGGCGCCCCGTAGTCCGCATTCATCCTTCATCCTTCGATTGCAGGTGGCTGGGTCTGGTGATCCGGCGTGGCTCATAACCCCGCGATCGCGGTTCGATCCCGCGACCTGCTATTCCGATGAGGGTGCCGCGGAAAATCGAACAGCAGCGCGAAATGACGTGATCTGTTTCATCCTTCCGCCTTCCACCTTCATCCTTCAATTTCGGGCATGTCGCTCAAAGGTAGAGCACCGGTTTGAAACACCGGCAATGGCGGTTCAAGTCCGTCCGTGCCCACTTCCGGCGAGGCCGCTACAGCGGCTGGGTCTTCCGAAACCGCGCATCGCGTTCGTCTTCAGGACGGCGTGGTCACCGCTCCCTGCTCCGCCGCCGACACCCGCGCGATCGCCTGCCGCAATGTCGACATCGGCACCGGCTTGGTCAGGTGCGCCGCGAAACCCGCCGCCATGCTCCGCTGAACGTCCTCTTCCGTCCCATAGCCCGACAACGCGATCGCCCGGCAACCATACCGCTTGACATCCCCCATCAATTCCAGCCCGTTCCCATCCGGCAACCCCAGGTCGCTGATCACCAGGTCGTACAGCCTTCCCCCGCCGTTGATCACCAGCGCCTCCCGCGCCGATGCGACCGTGCATGCCGTCTCCACCTGGTGCCCCGCCGCACGCAGTAACCGCCGCATCACCTTCGCCGAATCCGCGTGATCCTCCACCAGCAGGATGCGCAGCGACTGCGCCCTGGCCGCGTCCCCTCCGCCCGCACCCGCGTCGCCCGCAGACGACGGCTGCGCCGCCGCCGTCTCCATCTCCACGACAAACGTCGCCCCTTTCCCCGGCCCGTCGCTCTGTACCGCGATCCGGCCGCCGTGCGCGTCCACCAGCGCCTTGGAGATCGCCAGCCCCAACCCCAGCCCCCCGAACTGCCGCGTGATCGACGATGCCCCTTGTTCAAACGCGTCGAAGATCCGCGGCAACAACTCCGGCTCGATCCCGATTCCCGTATCCGCCACCTCCACGTGAATCCCTTTCCCGTCCGCGTGATCCGCCGTGCGCACGCGCACGCGCCCGCCCGCGGGGGTGAACTTCACCGCGTTCTTGATCAGGTTCCAGAACACCTGCTGCAACCGCGCCGCATCCGCCCGCACGAACCGCCGCGTCGCCGACAGCTCCAGCTCGATCGCGATCTCCTTCCCCTCCCCGTCCGGGCGGCAGATCTCCACCGCGTTCCGCAGCAGCTCGTGCGCGTCCACCTCCTGGAGGTTGAGCTGCAGCTTTCCGCGGCTGATCCGCGTCAGGTCCAAAAGGTCGTCGATCAGCGTCGCCTCCAGCGCCGTGTTGCGGCGGATCATCTCCAGATCCTCCCGCAGCGTCGCCGGCAGGTCCGCACGCTCCGCCAGCGACGACGCCAGCGCCAGCACCGGCGTCAGGGGCGTCCGCAACTCGTGGCTCAGCATCGCCAGGAACCGATCCTTCGCGTGGTTCGCCGCCTCGAGCTGCTGCTTGGCCTGCCGGATCGCGTCCTCCGCCGCCTCCCGATCCGTGATGTCCGTCGCGATCCCCACCACACCGATGATGTTCCCCTCCACGTCGCGCAGCGGCTCGACGTACGACTGGAACGTCCGGCCGCACCACCGCAACTGGTAACTGCTCGACACCCCGCGCAGCGCCCGGCGGTGGGCGGCGATCGGCTCGAAGCTCGAGTCCTGCGTCTTGAAGTGGTCGTACAGGCTGGTCCCCGCCGGCCCGTGCAGCAGGCCCGCCTGCGCGCCGAAGCCCGACGTCACGTGCAGTTCCGTGTCCGTGGACCACAGCCCCCCGGGAATCTGCTCGCTCACCAGTTGCAGCCGCGCATCCCGCTCGCGCAGGGCTTGCTCGGCGCGGGCCTTTCCCGAGTAGAGCAGCCCGATGAACAACGCGACCGGCAGGAGGCTCAGGATTCGAAGCACCTCCACCGTGCCAAGTTTCTGCATGTCCCCCAGGTTCAGCAGCACCACCAGCCCGCCGATTGCGAGGAGCGATGCTGCCGTCGCCATCAACCCCGGTCCGACCCCCCCGATCCACGCGCTGACCGCCACCGCGACCAGGAACAACGGCGTCAGTGCCGGGTAGGCCCAACCCCAACTCAGTAACAGGCGCGTCAGGACCGCCGCGGCGCCGACGATCAACAGCGCCACGACATACTGCATCGCGTGGGAACGAACCGTACTAACCATGAGGCTTGCCCGTGCCCCGAGTATACCAGCGTCCAAATTGCTTTCGCTTGGATTAAGTCCGTTCTTATGCCTTTCTCACGCCCTTTTCCGATTTTCCTCACTTTTGCGTCAGGACATCAACATTTCACACCTTTCCGCCCCTTTCCTGGCAATTTGTACCCCAAACCACCCGCCCCTAAACTTAATTGGCCATGGGCATCTACGATCGGGACTATTACCGCACTCCAACCCCTCGGCGCGGCTTCGGGGTCTTTTCCATGTGGTCGGTCACGACGTGGCTGATCGTGGTCAACGTCGCGATCTTCGCAATCGATGCCTTCCTCGCCCGACAGATGTTCTATAACCAATATGGCGAGGCTCTCCGCCAACTGCCCCCCGCCGAGCGACCGTTGGTCGTCTCGAGATACGCAATCCGACCCATGGAAGCCTGGGGTTATTTCTCGTTCACCAAGGCGGTGCTCGAGTTCCAGGCCTGGCGATTCCTCAGCTTCCAGTTTCTGCACGCCAACCTCGGACACCTCTTCTCGAACATGCTCAGCCTCTTCCTGTTCGGCCCGATCGTCGAGAATTACCTGGGCTGGCGGCGGTATCTCGCCTTTTACCTCCTCTGCGGGTGCTCCGGGGCGATTTCTTACATGCTGTTGCTGCTGGTCGGGTTGCTTCACGGGGCGGACGTGCCCCTGGTCGGGGCATCGGCGGGGATCTTCGGCGTGCTGGTCGCCGGGGCCATCCTCGCGCCCGACGTCACCATCATGTTCATCTTCCCGCCGGTGCCGATCCAGCTCAAATACCTGGCCCTTATCCTGGTCGGCTGGGCGGCCTATACCGCGTTGAGCGGTGGGTACAACGCCGGCGGGCAGGCGGCCCACATCGGTGGCGCCGCCCTGGGATACCTGCTGATCCGCCATCCCCACGTGCTGAACTTCGTCGAACCGCGCAGCCAACGCAGCTTGCGCCTGCGCCGCCGATCCCGCTCTACCGACTGGTCGAAAAACTTTGACCGCTGACGGCAACAACTCCGCCCGCGGGAAGTCAGAAGATTATGAAATACGCCAGCAGTTTGTGTGTGCTGTGGGCGATCGGCATCGCGACGCTTCCCGCGTCGGCCGACCCGCCAGAAGGGATCAACCTCCGCAAGACGGTCACGGTCGAAGTGGTTCGCAAGACCAAGGATGCGGTCGTCAACATCTCGACCACGAAAACGGTTGCACGACGCGTGTCGCCCTTCGGAGGGGATGACCCGTTCTTCTGGTCGCCCTTTGACGCCGGGCAGACCGTTCAGGTGCCGGCCAATTCGCTGGGCAGCGGATTCATCATTCACAAGGAGGGATATGTCGTCACCAACAATCACGTGATCGACCGGGCGCGGAAGATCAATGTGGAACTGGCCGACGGCCGCAAGCTGCCAGCCGACCTCATCAGCAGCGACGCCGACGCCGACCTGGCCATCCTCAAGATCGCCGGCAGCGATAAGCCCTTCCCGGCGCTCGAACTGGGCGACTCCAGCGACCTGATGATCGGCGAGCCCGTGATCGCCGTCGGCAACCCCATGGGCTTCGCCCACAGCGTCAGCACGGGCATCGTCTCGGCCATCCACCGCGACCTGAAGGACGGTCGCCAGCACGTCCTGCTGGCAGACCTGATCCAGACCGACGCCGCCATCAATCCGGGCAACTCCGGCGGGCCGCTCTTGAACGCCTACGGCCAGGTGATCGGCATCAATACCGCCATCCGCGGCGACGCGCAGAACATCGGGTTCGCCATCCAGGTCAACAAGCTGCGCGACCTCATCCCCGAGCTGATGCGACCGGCCGCGGTGAACAAGGTGGACGTGCCGCTCAAGCTCGCCGAACGCCGTAAGGTGACCGAGCCCTCCACCGTGACCTGCGAGGTTTACGAAAACCACGACGGCAAGCCCCGGGTGCTCCAATCGATCAACGGACTGCCCTGCCCGACGATCGTGGATGCCTGCGTCGCCCTTTTGAAGGCCAGGTCAGGTCAACCGATCGAGCTGGGTTGGGATACCGGGGTCGAGCGCCTCACGCCCCGGCCCGTCCCCCTCCCCGATGCGATCGTTCAGGCCAAGCGCAGGCTGGGCCTGGTGATCCAGCAGATGACCCCCATGCTCGCCGAGAAGTACCACATGTCCGTCGAGGACGGCCTCCTGGTCACCGAGGTCGCGCGCGGGAGCGTTGCGGGGCGCACCGGGATAGAGCCGGGCGACGTCCTGGTGCAACTGGGCCGCTACCGCGTCGAGACCCTGGACGACTTCGCGGGCTTGCTCGACCACCTCCCCTCCACCGGCCGCGTCCGCATCGGTGTGATGCGCGGTGACCAGATCATGGGTGGTTGGCTGGACCTGGGTGGCGGCGGGTGATCGCCTCCGGGTTGGGCTTATCCAAAGGTCGCGCAGGGGCACATTCATGTCACGCCTGTTCCGCATCCTGAACAACCTCGCCACCGCGATCCTGTTGCTCCTGCTGGCGGGGAGCGTCGTGCTTTGGGTGCGGAGCTATCAGACCGGCGATACCCTCACCGTCACCCATGACAAGCACCGGGGAGAGGCGGTCACGCAGGCCAGTTACTCCCTGGCCGCCGGGACAGGCGTATTGCGATGCTCGGTCTACCTCTCGACCCTGGACGGTTGGCTCGGCCGGCGACGCCTGGCATGGCTCAACGCGGCGTCGCACGGCTCGCTCGGCTGGGGAGCGCAGCTCAGCACCAACGGACCGGACTTCGCGCCGGCGGGTCGCTACGACACCGAGTGGAAGTGGCTGGGCGTTCGCGTTTTCACCCTGGCGGAAGACTCGAGCTCCCGCGAACCCGACCCATCGAACTCGCTCACCGAGAGACCGAGTCCCGCGTCCGGAGCGCTCGCTCACGAAACCCGCTGGAGGCGCACGGTCTGGGTCCGATTCCCGACGCTGATCATCGCAACCGCTGTGGTCCCAACCCTGCGGCTGACCGGATGGCTTTGGCGATACCGCCGCCAGCGCCGCTGGCGACGTTGCGGCTTATGCCCGTGCTGCGGCTACGACCTGTGCGCCTCCCCGGAGCGCTGCCCCGAATGCGGGACCCTCCGACCCAAACAGATCGCAGGTTAATGGCCGATCGGCAATGGCGACGCGCGACCCTCGGTCCGATCGCACTCGCGCCCGCAGGCTGGCTCGGCGCCAGAGACGCTGACTGTCGTCATCCAGACTGGCTTGGTTTTGCGCCAGCCACTTGACGGCGGCGTCGAACCGGATAACGGTGCGGAACGCCTCCTGGTCGCCAAGCTGAAACAGGACGAACGCACTGACATACGCGTCCGCGGCGGTCCGTCGGATGGGCACCGCTGGCCACGCGCCCTCGGACTTCTGAAGGTCGGACAGATAATTAAGACCGCGATCGATCGCGATGCCCTGACCTCGATTGCACATCAAGGCGCGCAGGCAGAGGGCGGTCAACAGCGGGTCGCCCCAGCCGCCATCCCCCTCCTGGGCCGCGAGAATCGTGCGGATTAACGTCTGATTGAGCGAGTGATACCCCTGGCTCAGTTCATCCAGTCGGATCAGCGCCAGGGCGGCAACGGGGACGGCTTTGGACAACTCGACCACCAGGCGATGGGAGAACTCCGGTCGGGCGGCGAGCAGTTCACGCACGAGACGGTCGTATTGGCGGGCATTCCACAATCGTTCGATCTGTCGCGTCGTCTGCACGTCCAAGACTCCTTCCTAGGACGGATTATGTTAGGTTTAATTATGCCCTAACAGTTCGGCAGGAGTCAAGCAAAATGTTTAGGTAATTTTAGGGTCCAGGCTGTTGAGACGTAACCTTTGGTCAGAACAGTACTTCGAAGGGCGGCTCGTCTGATTACCCGGCCTTGGGGGTGCCGAACGCAGCTTTGTAGCTCTCCAAAAGCTGCTTCTTCGCGGCGTCGGACTTGGTGTACTGCCCCTGGGCGATCTTGTCGGCGACCTGGTTGATGCCGCTGGCGAGCTTCGCCAAACCCGCTCGGAAGCTGCGCGGGTTACTCTGAAGCTCCTGCGCGAGCGCCTTGACGGCGATCTTCCACTCGCCGTTGACCCGAATCATCGTCGTGGGCCGGCTCGACCCCGGGAAGCTGACCGACGCCGTGTCGCCGGTGACCTGAATTTTGGCGGCGTTGATCTCGGCGACGGTCGTGCCGTCCACCGCACGGACGAAGTCGTCGGCCGTCTCCTTTCCGAACCTGGCGGTCGCGCTCTTGTGCAGGTTGGCCAGCGCTCCATCGACCGTGGCCAGCGCATTTGCCAAGGCGCGCTCGCGCGTGCTGGTCGTGTAATAAAGACCCAGGGCCTTGTCGGTCTGGTTCGGGCCGACCAGCTTATCGTACATGAGCAGGGCGGCACGGGGCCCCGAACCATCGTCGGCGGGGGCGGTGGAAGTCTTTGGCGCGGCAGCGACAGCGGTTGTCAGCAACGCGGCAACGAGCGTGATGATGCGCATGTCGGTGAAGATAACGATCTTCGCACAGCGCTACCACTGGCAAGCAGGACAGCTTGCCAGTGCCACCCAATTTCGCGCGGGCCGCCGTGCCACGCTATTGCAGCTTGGCCTTGGCGTCCGCGGGGACCTCGACTTTGGTGCTGCCGACGTCCTTGATCTCGGTGGTCGTCGTGCGGTTGATGTCGCGGTCTTCGTTGTTGATGGTCATGCTCCCCTGGACGTTGTATTCAAACTTCGAAAGCACGCCGTCCTTCACCCAGAACTTGATCGTGCCCTTGGCGTTGCTGATCTGCGGGCCGGCCTGGTTGCCGCCGCGGCGGAAGCTCATCAGTTCCTTGGCGCCGGCCTCGGTCAGGTCGGCGGTGTAGACGTCGTCCGCCTTCTTGAGCTCCTTGGTCTTGTCGGCGATTTCCTGCGCCTGGACGGCCGGCGCCTTGAAGTTGGTCGCCATGCGCGCCAGAAACCGCTGCGGACCCTGCTCGTCCTGCAGCTCCGAGGCGGCCTTCCAGCCGTCGTCGGTCTTGAGCGCGGCCTTGGTCCCCTGGATCACGACCTCGCGCGTGTTGTCGCCGAAGGTCAGCGAGAGCGTCGTCGCGCCGTCCTTCTGCGTCTTGCCCTCGGTGGTGGAGTTAAAGCCGCCTTCGACCGTGGTCTTCCAGGAATAGTTGGCGGCGTCCGCCAGCTTCTTGCACGCGGCCTGGACGTCATCCTTGGCCTCGGCATGGGCGATCAGCGCCGGCACGGCCAGGACAGCAACGGCGACGAGTACATTCTTCAGCATGACGGTTCCTCCTCAGAAGGAATAGATGGTGAATTTGCGCGAAGGGGGAAGGATAGCAGGGGGGCCGCCGAAGGTGTAGGAGAATCTTGCGATGATTGGGCGGCGACGTCCTGCGAAAACCTCGCTTGCGGGCCAAGCGCGTGCCGTCCGATGATGTCTGCATGGACCTGCCGACGACCGGCCATGATCCGGTCTTGATGAACCAGGTGCTTGAAGCCCTCGCCCCGGCGGACGGCAAAACCATCGTCGATTGCACCCTCGGACGCGCCGGCCATGCCTCGGCGATCGCCGCTCGGCTGGGCAAGACCGGCCGCCTGATTGGCCTGGACGTCGACCCGCGCAACCTCGAGTTCGCCAAAACTCGCCTCTCGGATGCCCCCTGCGAGGTCCGTCTCTTCCACGCGAACTTCGCCGAGCTGGCCGACGTGCTCAAGGAGGTCGGCGTCGACAGCGGCGTGGACGGCATCCTGGCGGACCTGGGCATCAGCACCAACCAGTTGTTCGAGGAGCACTACGGCATGTCGTTCACCCATGACATGCCGCTCGACATGCGCATCGACCCGCGCATCCGCAGAAGCGCCGCCGACCTGGTCAACGCGTTGGCCGAGCAGGACCTGGCAAACGTCC
>DATBFY010000451.1:0-7742 GCA_036558265.1 Tepidisphaeraceae bacterium
TCTTTCCGATGGTGGGGCAGACATTCTTGTCTGCCCTGATCTTCACTTTCCTTCTCACGACGGTTCCCGCCCGCGCCGCCGATGACGACAAACCCACCGACGTCCCCCTCCAGCCGCTCTGCAACGGCAAGGACCTCACCAATTTCAAAGTCCCCGACCCCAACCCCTGGTGGAAGGTCGAGGAGGGCGTGCTCACTGGCCAAAGCTCCCCTGACAAGAAGGGCAACGTAATCTACACCGAAAAGTCCTACGACAACTTCGTCCTCGAATCCGATGTCCGCTTCGGCGATAACATCGACTCCGGCTACATCTACGCCAAGCCCGAATCGCAGGTGCAGATCGGCGTCAGCCGCTCGCTCAAGGTGGATATGACCGGCTCGATCTACTACAAGGGCAAGTACCCCCCCGACGCCCGCGCCAAAGGCGTGGACAAGCTTCTCAAGCTCAATGACTGGAACACCCTCCGCATGGAGAAGCAGGGCCGCACCACCAAGGTCTGGCTCAACGGCCAGCACGTCCTGACCTACAACTGCCCCGACGACCTGAAGCCCGCCCCGATCGGCCTGCAGGTCCACCCCGGTGTGGCGATGAAGGTCGAGTTCAAGAATCTGCGGATCGCGGAGTTGAAGTGAAACGTGAAGACGTGAAACAAGTCACTTCGCCAAGGCACCCTCGCAAAGGAACTTGCTTCACGTTTTCACGCTTCACGTTTCACGAATTTGAACGCATGCGCCCTCTCGCCCTCATCCTCTTCCTGATCGCCAGCCTCACCCGCGCCGACACCCCCGCCTCCGTCCCCGACGCCGCTAAAAACGCCGTCGGCCTTGACTCCGTTCTCAACACCAAGCGCGCCGCCTCGCGCGGCACCCGCCCGCTCTCGGCCGCAGAGTCGCTGAAGCACTTTCACCCCCGCCCCGGCTACGCCGTCGATCTGATCGCCGAAGAACCCGCCGTCCGCCAGCCGCTCAACATCGCCTTCGACGCCCGCGGGCGCATGTGGGTCACCCAGTACATCCAGTACCCCTTCCCGCAAGGCCTCAATATCGTCGAGTACGACAAGTACATCCGCGCCAAGTTCGACAAGACCCCGCTACCGCCGCCCAAAGGCGACCGTGGCCACGACCGCATCACGATCTTCGAGGACACCGACGGCGACGGCACGTTCGATAAGTCCACCGTCTTCCTCGACGGCCTGAACATTGCCACCGCCGCCCTCCCCGGCGACGGCGGCGTGTGGGTCCTGAACCCGCCGTACCTGCTCTTCTACCCCGACAAGGACGGCGACGACCGCCCCGACTCCGACCCCGTTGTCCACCTCTCGGGCTTCGGCCTCGAAGACACCCACGCCGTCGCCAACTCCCTTACCTGGGGCCCCGACGGCTGGATCTACGGCGCCCAGGGCTCCACCTGCACCGCCAAGGTCAAAGTCGAAATCCGCAATCCGCAATCGGCAATCGGCAATGAGACAACCGATTTCCTCGGCCAAGCCCTCTGGCGCTACCACCCGCAAAAGCACAGTTTCGAGCTCTTCGCCGAAGGCGGCGGCAACACCTTCGGCGTGGTCCTCGATGACGCAGGACGCCTTTACTCCGGCACCAACTGGGGGCGCTTCCGCGGCCTCCACTACGTCCAGGGCGGCTACTACATCAAAAGCTGGGGCAAGCACGGCCCGCTCACCAACCCCTGCGCCTTCGGCTTCTTCGACCACATGCCCCACACCGGCGACGCCACACGCCTGACCCACACCTTTCAGTTCTACAGCGGCACGCTCATGCCGGATCTCGTCGGGAAGATCATCGGCCCCAATCCGCTTCAGTCGCGGGTCCAGGTCACCCGGATCGAACCGCTCGCCTCCACCTTCAAGACGATCGAGGAAGAGCCGCTGCTCACCAGCGACGACGGGTGGTTCCGCCCCGTCGATCTGAAGGTCGGCCCCGACGGCGCGATCTACGTTGCCGACTTCTACGAGAACCGCATCGATCACGTCGATCCCCGCGATACGTGGGACCGCACCACCGGCCGGATCTGGCGCATCCGGCCAGCCAACTGGACCCCCGCCAAGCCGATCGACCTCGCCCACGCGAGCGGGACCGAGCTTCTCGCGAAACTCAAGGACCCCAGCCGCACGATCCGCGACCTCGCCCTGCGCCTTTCGGGACAACGCCACGACAAATCCCTCCTCCCCGCCGCCCGTGCGATGCTCGCCGACGGCAAAGGCCAGGAAGCGCTGGAAGCCCTCTGGGCCATCCACCTCCTCGATGGCCTCGACGAACCCACCGCGCTCGCGGCGCTCGCCCACTCGAGCCCGGACGTCCGTCGCTGGGCCGTCCGCCTCCTCGCCGATGAAAAGGAGCTGCTTCCCTCGCCCCTCCACGAGCGGCTGCTCGAGCTCGCCAGGACCGAAACCGATCCCCAGGTTCGCTCGCAACTCGCCTGCAGCGCCAAGCGCCTCCCCGGCGACCAGGCCGTTCCGATCCTGCACCAGATGCTCCGCCGCGCCGGCGACGAATCTGACCCGCACATCCCCCTGCTCCTCTGGTGGGCGGTCGAGCAGCAGCGCCACACCCACCGCGACGCTGTCGTCGCCCTCTTCGACGACCCCGCGATCTGGCAAAACCCGATCGCCCGCAACACCATCGCCCCGCGCCTCGCCCGAGGCCTGGTCACTTCAGTGACCGGGTCCGCCGAGGACGACCAGAGAGCCCTCGTCACACTCATCCAGAATGCCCCCGGCGACGCCGAGCGACAAATTCTCTACGCCGGCATCAACGATGCCTTTGAGGGCCGCCCGCTGGGCAAACTCATCCCCGATCTCGCCGCCCTGCTCGCCAAGAGCGGCAACGCAGACCTGGCCGCCCGCGCCGGTGACAAGGCCGCGCTCGCCGCCGCCATCCGCTCGATCGGCGACGACGACCCGAAGCTCAAGGATCGTCGCATCAAGACCATCGAGCTGCTCGGCCAGGTCGGCCCCGCTGAGGCCGCCCCCGCCCTGCTCGACGTGGCGCTCAAGTCCCAGTGGCACTCCGTCCGCCGCGCCGCCCTGGCGGCCCTGGTGCATTTCAACGACCCCGCGATTGGCCGCTCGATCATCGCTGGCTATGACAAGCTCCCCAAAGACCAGGCTGTCCGCCCCGCCGCCATCTCCACGCTGCTGTCGCGCAAGCCCTGGACACTGGACCTGCTCCAGGCGATCGAGACCGGCCGGATCGACAAATCGGACCTGGCCCCCGACCAGCTCCAGCGCCTCCGCCAATCCGACGACCGCGCCATCGCCGCGCTCATGGGCAAACTCTTCGGCCAACCCGCCAAACCCACCTCGCAGCAGAAAGAACACGAGATCGCCCGCATCCGCGCGATCGTCACCGCCGCCCCCGGCGACGCCAAACGCGGCAAGGAACTCTTCACCGCCCGCTGCGCCGTCTGTCACACGCTCTTCCGAGAGGGCGGCGCGGTCGGCCCCGACTTAACGCCCTACGAGCGCCGCAACGTCGATTTCCTGCTCGCCAACATCGTCGACCCCTCCGCCGCCATCCGCGAGGAATACGCCAACTTCCGCATCGACACCACCGACGACCAGACCTTCATCGGCCTGGTCACCGAACGCGCCGCCGATCACCTGACGATCACGGACGCCACCGGCCAGCGCACGATCCTCCCCAAGGGCGACATCAAGGAAGAGCGGGCCCTGGCCCTCTCGATCATGCCCGAAGGACTGCTTGATGGAATGTCCGATCCGCAGTTGCGGGACTTCTTCGCGTATCTGCAGGCGAGCAAGCCGTAGGCAAGAGGCAAAGACGTTTCAGCCTGGGCGTCTCCGCCACAGTCCAATCACCATCGCCCCTACCAATCCCGCCAGCCCCGGCTCCGGTACACTGACCACCTGCCCCGCGCCCCCCGCCCCCTCGTTGTAATGCTGCGCCAGCAGCACCAGGTCATTGAAATCCACCACCCCGTCCCCGTTGAAATCCCCGTCCGCCCACAGCCCCGTCCCGTCGTAGTGCTGCGCCAGCGCCACCAGGTCGTTGAAATCCACCACCCCGTCCGAGTTGGCATCGGCGTCCCTCAGCGTAAACAGCGCGAGCGGCCCCCCCGCGCTGTCGTACGGCGTGCCGTTCCACGGGTCGGGCACGGTCGTCAGCGGGTTGTCCAGGGCGTCGTACGCCGACTGCCCGCCCGGCGCGCCATACGTGCTCCACACGTCGAACTTGATCGGCGTCCCGCTCGCCAGGCCCAGGGAATCAAGGGGCAACGAAACCGTCGTCGAGTTCGCGGCCAGCGTCACCGTACCGATCGTCGCCAGGTTCCACGCGACGCCATCCCACTGGTAAACCTGCGCCCCGCCACCGAAGTTCACCCAGCTCCCCACCCAGGTGTTCATGCCGCTGCTGATCCCGACCGGCTTGCCCCACGGGGTGTCCAGCGTCGTGCTGCCGCCCGGCCCGGTCTGAAGCCCGACCAGGTAATTCCCGAAGTTCGCCGTCGAGATGTCTCCCGTCAGGTTGATCTGGAAATTGAGATTCGCCAGGTCGCGCGTGACCACCACGCCGGCGATGTCAACTTCCGTGTCGTCGGTGCCCGCCTGCTCGCCGACCGTGTCCGCGTACGGCGCCGCCCGAGCGGTGTGGGCGCGGAACGACAGCAGTACCACGCTGCTGAGGACGACCCAAACGAACACATGACGACACACGCCATCCGTCCGTCCCATCGACATGTTGCCTCCGCGCGCGCGCTGGACGGCCGCGCGCGTTTCAGTCCCCTTGCTCCCCATTGGTCTCCATCGATTCCACCAACTCGTCAGTCGCCGAGCGCTTGCCGCCGCCGCCGCCGCCGTCGATCACGCCCAGCTCTTCCAGCGCGAACAGCGCCGCCTTCTGCTCGGCCGTCTTCTTGTTCGGGCCCCACGCGCTCGTGTACCGCTTGCCGTCGATCAGCACGCATACCTCGAAGCACTTGCTGTGATCCGGGCCCTTCTCGTCGAGCAGTTCGTAGATCGGCGTCGCCCCCAGGCTCTTCTGCGCGTGCTGCTGCAGCACCGCCTTGTAGTTCTGCTGGTGGGCGTCGGCGGCGATCACGTCGATCTTGGGCGTCATCGTCCGCAGGATGTATCGCTTGACCACGTCGAACCCCGCGTCCAGGTACATCGCCGCGATGATCGACTCGTACACCGCCGCCGCCAGCGAGCTGGGCAGCGCGTCCCGCGAGCTGATCCCCTTCCCGGTGATCAACAGGTCCGTCAATCCCGTCTCGTTGGAGATCTCCGCGCACGTCTTGCGCGAAACCACCGCTGACTTGATCTTGGTCAGGTCCCCTTCCAGGTACTCCGGGAAGCGCAGGTACAGCGCCTCGCACACGACCAGGTCCAGGACGGCATCCCCCAGGAACTCCATCCGCTCGTTCGACAACAAACGCGTGTTGGCGATCGACGCGTGCGTCAGGGCTTCGGTAAGCAGGTCGGGATTCCGAAACGTGTGCTGGAGGATTTGCTCGGCCGTTTCGCGGGTCTCGTGGGTCACGCTTTGAAACCTTGCTCAGGGGAACGCCAGCGTTCGCGGACGCGCGGGGCATGTGCGGTGGCGCGGATGTGGAAGACTTGCGAGGCGGCAAGGGAAGAACTCAGGTTTCGCGGATCGCCCACCCTGCGTGGATCGTCAGCAAGCCAGACGCGATCGGCGAAACGTGAATTCCTCGTCAATCTCAGCGGGTCGCAAGACCCTCGCAACCGCGGCTGCGCGGTATCTCGCGCGCGCGGGGGACGTTCGAACGAATTTTTACAGTCCAGCCGGGTGGCGCGCCAACAAGGGCCCGCCACGGAAGGGAAACCCCGGCTAACTCTCAAATTATCGATCCCTTTCAGGGGTGTCAATTAGTTTCATTCCGCGTTCGGCTTGCGACGGTCTATGGCCGATTCTACGATTGAAGCCCTGGTTTTCGTGCGAGACGCAAACGCCCCAGTGAACGGGCGACGCGGAAAGGCGTGTGACGTGATGCGGTCGTGTCGTTGCTTGAGCCTGCTCGTCCTCTGCGCCCTAACTCCTTGCCTGGCAAGGGCTGAGTCGCCGGCGCCCCCTGCTGCAAACGCAGCCTCCCTGTTCGATCCCGCCCGGCACATGCGGGTTGCCGAAGTCCGCGAGGGGATGACCGGCTACGGCCTGTCCGTTTTCAAGGGAACCAAGATCGACCGCTTTGACGTAAAAGTGCTATCGGTCCTGAAGAATTTCAATCCGAAGTACGACGTGATCCTGATTGAGTGCAAGGGGGCGAACCTTGAGCACACCGGCGCGATTGCCGGCATGAGCGGCTCACCCATCTTCCTCAAGGACGGCCAGGGCCGCGATCGGCTGGTCGGGGCATTCGCATATGGCTGGCCGATGATGAAGGACCCCGTCGCCGGCGTGCAGCCAATCGAATACATGCTCGGCATCCGCGAGGGCCAGCAAACCCTCTCTGGGATCGGTGACGCCGAACAGGCCCGCACCGACCCCAGCCGGCGGGCTGAAAAGAAGGCGACTTGGTCGCTCGACGACTCCCTCGTCGATCTGCGGAACCTGTTGAAGCAGAACCGAGGCTCATCTGCCATACCGCTGAAGACCTGGGCGGGGGACGGCCGGACGCCGAAACTGATGCCGCTCGCGACCCCGATCATGACCGCCGGGATGTCGCAAGCGGTGCTGAACGACTTCGCGCCCGTGTTCAACGCCATGGGCCTGGTCCCCCTTCAAGGCGGCATCGCCGGCGGAGCCGTGGCAAACGACGAGGCGGCCAAGCTCGAACCCGGGTCGGTCCTCGGAGTCCCCCTGATCACCGGCGACGTCGAGATGACCGCCATCGGCACCTGCACGGAGGTCCTGGGCGACCGCGTCTGGGGATTCGGTCACGCCTTCAACAATGAAGGCCCGGTCAGCCTCCCCATGGGCAGCGGCCAGATCAGTGCGGTGATCGCCAATCTCAATTCGAGCTTCAAGCTCGGCTCTCTCACCAAGCTCCGGGGGACGTTGACGGCGGATCAGACGGTTGGCGTGACGGGCCGCTTCGGTGCGCCGCCGCCCATGGTGCCGATGGAGATCGCGATCTCATATCCGGACGGCTCGAACAATCAGACGTACCGATTCAATGCCGCGTGGCATCCGAAACTGACGCCGCTGATCACCGCGGCGGCGATCCAGGCGGTTTTGGGAGGGACCAAGGAGCTTCCCCAGTACCACACGCTCGATTACGACCTGAACCTCGAGTTCGCCAACGGCCAGGTAGTCAAGGTCAGCAATCGCTCGGTCAACACCCACGCGCCCGAACTCTTCTTCGAGATCGGCACGCCGATCATGGCGGCGGCGGAAAACCCGTTCGAACGGATCACGCTTAAGAAGCTTTCCGGCACCGTCAAAGTCACGCCCGAAGCGCGCGACGCCAAGATCCTCGCGGTCAACCTCCCCAAGACCAAGTACCAGCCGGGCGAGACGGCCAAGATGTTCGTCACCTATCGCCCCTTCCGTGGGGAGGAGGCGGTACTGCCGCTGGACTTCGAGATGCCGCGGGACCTGCCGGACGGCAGCTATCAACTGTTTGTGACCGATTGGGACACTTATCTGGAGCAGGAGAAGGTATCGCGACCGTTCCGGTTCACGGCCGAGTCGGCCAACGAGGTATTCGCGGTCTTGAAGGACATCTTCTCGGTCAAGCACAACGCGCTTTACGTGCGGTTGATGCGACAGGCGGACGGGGTGGCGATCGGGCGCACGGCGATGCCC
>DATBFY010000452.1:0-6786 GCA_036558265.1 Tepidisphaeraceae bacterium
GCAGCCCGTCAAGGATCGCGGCGGCGATGGCCTTGGGATCGTCGGTCGGATGGTTGGGCTGGAGCCGCGTCGCGAGCCGTCCCGGCAGCCCGATCGTACAGCGGAAGCGCGTCACCACCTGGCATTTGCTCGCGATCAGGATCAGGTCCTGGTTGCGGCAGATCTTGCTCGTGGCCGCAACCATCTCGGGCGTCAGGCCTGGCGCGAGCCGCGCGAGTACGTCGGCGGTCGTGCCGTATTCGAGGAGGAACTCGCGGAACTGGCCGATGGTGAGATCCTTGACGGGGGCGAACGCCGCTTTGTCATGCGTATCCACGATCAGGCGAGTGACTTCATCCTGCTCGTAAGAGATCAGCGGCTGTTCGAGAAATCGCGTAAGCGGCACGTCCGCAAGCAGCGTCTGCGCCGCGACGCGCTCCGCGGCGCTTTGGGCGGCGATGCCCGCGAGCTGGTCGCCGCTCCGCGGTGGCGTCGCCTTGCCGAGCAGGTCGCGCAAGTCCGTGAACGTGTACCCGCGATGGGCGAGCGTGGTGGAGAAGGGCATGGACGCGCCTCGGCGCCTGAGTATAGCGCCCGGGGGACGGGGCGGGTGCGCCCAATCCGATACCCGGATCGCCGGTTGTCGGGTACTTTTGCACCTCATGTCCACGATGACCCTCGCCTCCCGCGGCCCGGTCGAGAAGACCCTCTTCGGCCAACCGCGCGGCCTCTACCTCCTTTTCCTGGTCGAGATGTGGGAGCGGTTCAGCTACTACGGCATGCGCGGGTTGCTCGTGCTCTACCTGGTGGCCGCCGCCTCGACCGGCGGCAACCCGGGCCGCGGGTGGTCGAAGGAGGCCGCCGCCAACCTCTACGGCTGGTACACGGGCATGGCGTACCTGCTGCCGGTCTTCGGCGGATTGATCGCCGACAAGTTGATCGGCGCGCACCGCTCGATGCTGGTCGGCGGGCTGGTCATCGCCCTGGGTCACGTCGCGCTGGCCTGCTCCGGGATCGGCGGGCTGGCGCAAAACCACCTGGGCATGTCGATCTTCGTCGGCGGGCTGGCGCTGATCGTGATCGGCACCGGCCACTTCAAGCCCAACGTCTCCGTGATGGTCGGCGCGCTCTACCCCCCGGGCGACGGGCGGCGGGACGGGGCTTTCACGATCTTCTACATGGGGATCAACCTGGGCGCGTTCATCTGCGCCTTCGTCTGCGGCACCCTGGGCGAGAAGGTCGGCTGGCACTGGGGCTTCGGCGCGGCGGCGGTCGGGATGGTGCTCGGGTTGATCCTTTACCTGGCCGCGCGCCCCCGGCTCCTGGGCCACATCGGCGACGCGCCCGCGGGCAAACCGAACTACGCCCCGCTCTTCTTTGCCGTCGCGCTGGTGCTCGCGGCGGTCGTCGGCGCGATGTTCCACGTTGATGCGTTCGGCCGCCTGGGCGCCCTGGTTGACCGCGCCACCGCGACGGCGGTCGGCCATGCCGCCGCCGTCACCCTCCAGTGGCTCGTCGTCGCCGCGATCGTCGCATGGGCCGTCCGCTTCGTCCGGAAACAGGAGCCCGCCGACCGCGGCCCGACCGCCGCCATTCTCATCTTCATCGTCTTCAACGCGATCTTCTGGCTGGCGTTCGAGCAGGCGGGGAGCAGCCTCAACCTGTTCGCCGCCGAGATGACCGACCGTCGGATCGGCTCATGGGAGATGCCGGCGACGTGGTTCCAGTCCATCGGCCCGCTCCAGATCATCCTGCTCGCCCCCGTCTTCGCCGCCCTCTGGTCGGCGCTGGCCCGTCGTAACTTGAACCCGAGCATGCCGGTGAAGATCGCGATGGCGCTCCTGCTGCTCGGCGGCGGTTACGTCTTCATGGTGGTCGGCTCGCTCGGCACGTCGCCCGCGCACCGCGCGAGCATGTTCTGGCTGATCGCCACCTATACGCTCCTCACGCTCGGCGAGTTGTGCATCTCGCCGACCGGCCTCTCGTTCGTCACCCGCGCGGCGCCGGCCCGGTACGTCTCGTTCCTGATGGGCGTCTGGTTTCTCTCCAATGCGCTGGCGAACAAGCTGGGCGGGCAGATCGCCGGGCAGATCGAGAAGATCGAAAGCGGCCGGCTCAGCCTCTTCTGGTACCGCTGGTTCAAGCTCGGCGGGGAGGCCGACTTCTTCCTGCTCTTCGTGATCTCGTCCGTCGCCGCCGGACTACTGGTCCTGCTGCTCACCCCCCTGCTCAAGCGACTCATCGCCGGGCGCGGGTGATCGCGCGCGACGCTCGCGTGCTACCGTCCGGCCGCTTCGTATCGCCAATCCTGGTGCTCGCGGTAGGCCATCGTCTGGTCCACGATGGCGTACAGCTCCGGGTCGTACGCCCGCAGTGCCTCGCGCGTCGTGATCGGCCGATCCGCGTTCTGTGGCGGATAGCCGGCGCCCGCCGCATCGAAGTACGCCGCCACCCCGGCGGCCCAGTACTCGAACCGGTCCCGCGCCGCCGGCGTCCCCTTCCACAGTCCCTTCTCGACCGCCTGCCCGTACGCCTTCTGCACCCGCTGGTCGAACTCCACGTCCAGCCGCTTCACGCGGAGCTCGTACTGCTGCTTCTGTCGCCGCTTGTCGAACTCCGGATCCACCGGCCGCAGACCGGCGACCCGGTAAAATCCCTTCGCCATCCCCATCACCACCGCGCTTTCGCCGCCGAACGGGTCGCCCGCCAACCCCAGCACGTTCTCCTCCGGCACCACGATCAGCTTGCGCTGCGGCGTGTAATCCACGAACCGCGCCGCGTCGAAGGCGGCCTCGTCCTTCGAATGCTTGAACTCCGGCAGATCCGCGAGCCGTTCGCCGCGGCCGAGCACGATCAGCCGCACGTCGTCCGCCATCATCGCCTTGAGGAGGTCATGCCGGTACGCGAACATCTTGCGGATCGTGTCGTTCGCCTTCAGCATCGCCGCGTCGCTCACCCGGTTCGAGCCCAGGACGGGGAACTCGCGGGCGTACGTGAACTTCGTGTAATAGGGGTCGACCTTCATCTTCGCCGGCGGCGCAACGACGCTCGGCTGCGGCCGCATCGGGCGGTAACGCCAGTCGATGTCCGGCGTCAGTTTGAAGGTCGTCCGCACCAGCTCGTACCCGTCCGGGTCGTACTCCTTGAGCTGCTCCCGGGTCCCGACCGCGGCGTGATTCCAGTTGTTAATCCGATTGCAATCGAAGTAGGACTGGCAGATCTCCGCCCAGTACTCGGCGGGGTTGGTCGAGGTGTAGGCGTTCTTCCAGAGCCCCTTGTCCAGCGCGCCGCGGTACGTCTTGTTGAGGCGGTCGCGCCAGGTCGGGTCGATCGTGCGCAGGGCCGCGTCCACCGTGTGGCAGAACTCGTGTACGCCGATGCTCTCGTCGTCGTACCGGTCGCCCGCCAGCGTGAGGAGGTTCTCCTCGCCGAAGCTCGTGACGCCCAGCCCGCCGGTGCCGCGCACCCGCTCGTTCTGGTACGCCGGGTTCGGATGATTCCGGTACTCGGGCATGTCGGTATAGACCTGGTCCTTGCCGATGACGATCAGCCGCGTGCCCGCCTTCTTCATTGCCTCCAGGACATCCGGTCGGCCGGCGAGGATGTGCGTCACGATCCAGTACGTCCGCTGCAAAGCCTCATCCGCCACTTCGCCGGACGCGACGACGGCCAATCCCTTCACGTCGATGTACTTCTTGTAGAACCCCCGGGCCACGTCGCGGTCCCCCTCCCGAAACCGCGCGAAGACCTGCTCGGGCACCACACCCACCGCGGGCAGCGCCTCCACCGCGCCGCCGCCGACGACGGATTCCTGCGCGAACGCCGAACCACTGAGCACCGCGATCGTGAGACACGCCAAACCGAGTCGATTCACGGGGCCTCCTCGTCGGGTTACCTCACCCCCATGATCACTTCCATCGTCAACTGATCCAGCTTCTCGTACGGCAGCCGCGCCTTCGCCAGCTCCACCCGATCCAGCGGCGCGTCCAGCAGCTTCTTCGCGTTCTGCGAGCTGAAGCTCTTCGTCAGCTTCTCGTAATTCGAATCCGCGACGTTGATCTCCTTCAACAGCCCTTGAACCTCCGCATCCGCGTTCCAGCGCGCGGCCTTCTCCTTCAGGATCATGTACGTCCGCATGCACCCCTTGGCGAACGCCTTCACGTCCTCGTAATCGCTCGTGCGCAGCGCGTGGGCGTCGAAATGCCGCGGGCCGTTGTACTTGTAATCCTCCAGCAGCTTCACGAGGAAAAACGCGTGCTTCAGGTTCGCCTGCCCGAAGCGAAAGTCCTGGTCGTACCGCCCGAACTCCTGGTCGTTCAGGTCGATGTGAAAGAGCTTTTTCGCCTCCAGCGCCGCCGCCACCTGGTGGACGAAGTTCAAGCCCGCCATGTGCTCGTGCGCCACCTCCGGGTTCACGCCGCACATGTCCGCGTGCTTGAGCGTCGGAATGAGTGCGAGATAGCTCCCCGTGACAGCGAAATAGATGTGTCCGCGCGGCTCGTTGGGCTTGGCCTCGAACGCGAACTTGTACCCGTACCCCTGCTCGATCGAGTAATCGCAAAGGAAGTCGATCGCCTCGCGGAACCGCTTGATCGAGTCGACCGGGTTCTTGGCCGCATCCGTCTCCGCGCCCTCGCGCCCGCCCCAGAAGACGTAGATCTTCGCCCCGAACTCGGCCCCCAGGTCCATCGCCCGCATCGTCTTCTGGATCGCGTAGGCGCGGATGCGGGCGTTATTGCTCGTAAACGCGCCGTCCTTGAACGCCGGGTCGGAAAAGAGGTTGGTCGTCGCCATCGGCACGACCAGGCCGTTGTCCTTCAGCGCCTTCTTGAAGTCTTTCTTGATCTGCGCCGCCTGCTCCGGCGAGGCATCGATCGGAATGAGGTCGTTGTCGTGGAAGTTCACGCCGTACGCCCCCGCCGACCCGAGCATGTCGCAGATCTGCGGCGCCGAGATCGGTTCGCGCACCGGCCCGCCGAACGGGTCCCGGCCGACGTTGCCGACCGTCCAGAGGCCGAACGTGAACTTGAGCTTGGGATCGGGTGCGAAATCGGCGGCCATGGCGCGCATCTCCTCGTCAGTCTTGTCTTCCTGCGAAAAATGAGCGGCGAGTTTCATCCAGCGTGGCGATTAAATCAAGCTTCCTCCCGTTTAGCCGGCCCGCTTGCGGGCCGCCTCCCCCGGCCCACTTGCGCGTTTGACGCCATCGCCCCCGCCGGATTCAATCCTCTCCGCGATGATCTCCCCCCACGTGAACGTGACGATCGACCTGACGCGCATCCGCGACGACGCCGCCGCCCTCGCCGCGCGCGTCCGCGTACCCGTCTGGGCCACCATCAAGGCCGACGCCTATGGCCTGGGGGCGGCCCAGGTCGCGACAACCCTCGCCAACGTTCCGGGCGTCGTCGGCTTCTACGTCTTCACGCTCGACGAAGCCACCTCCATCGACCTTTGGAATCGAACCCACAAGCCCGCGATTACCCTGGGCCCCCCTGCCACCCTTGACCCGCAAACCTGGCTCGCCGCGCACGTCCGGCCCGCCGTCGCGACGACCGAGCAGGCCGCCGCACTGCGAGACGCGCATCCCGTCCTCTGCGTGGACACCGGCATGCAGCGCTTCGCCTGCGCCCCCGACCAGATCGATCGCGCGATCGAAGCCGGCGGCATCGACGAGGCCTTCACCCACGCCACGCGACTCGAGCACGTCCAGCGCCTTCGCGAACTCTGCGCCGGTCGCGGCCTCAAACTCCACGCCGCCGCCACCGCACTCCTCGACGAGCCGGCCGCCTGCCTCGACGCCGTCCGCCCGGGACTGGCGCTCTACCGCGGCGCCGTGCGCGTCACCACGCGCCTCGCCGAGGCCCACCACTCCATCGGCCCGATCGGCTACACCGCCTGGACCAGCGAAACCGCGCACCACGGCGTCATCGTTGCCGGCTACTCCAACTTTCTCCGCCCCGGCCCGGTGCTGATCAACGGCCGCCGCCAACACATCACCGAGATCGGCATGCAGTCCGCCTACCTCACCCTCCACCCCGACGATCGCGCCGGCGACGAGGTCGTCCTCCTGGGCGATGGATTGACCGAGACGGACCTGGCCTTCGCCTGGAACGTCACGCCACATCAAGCGCTCTTCACGATGGCATCGATGGGAGGCCGCGAGTGGATCGGCAGAGGTGAAACGTCGGATGCGCGACCGTCATCGTGAGGGAGTTTCAAACGACCGAAGGATCTTGCTTCGAGGGGACGCGGTCGTCCCTTCGCGGCCAGATCCTTCGTCCGTAAGACCTCGTCATAATCAGGATGACGTCGTTCGCTGTCCCCGCATGAACTTCTGATCAACTCCACAGGATCGAAATATCGGAGAACACCGCCGTCTGCGTCGCGTCGGTCGTCGCGTACCGCACGCGGTACTGGAAGTACCGTCCCGCCGGGCTGGAGATGCTCCCGCCGGTCCCGGTCGCCGTCCACGCCGACCACGTGCCGTCCGGCGTCGCCACGTTCCCGCTGCGCGTCTCGATCACGATGCTCGTGCCGGTCGGCAGCGACGCGGTCCAGCTCGCGTTCAGCCAGTTCGCGATCGCGCCCGCGTCGAACACTGACGAGGTGAACGTCCCGCTCGCCGGATACGCCGCCACTCGCGCGAAATCGACGCTCAGCGCGGGCGACCCGGCGAACGCCGACGCGGCGATCTTCAGCGGCGTGCCGTTCGGGAACGTCGCGTTGATCGTCGTCTTGAGCGCCCCGTCCACGTAGAACTGGAACCCGCCGGTGATCGGCTGCACGCGATACAGGTGGAACCCGCTC
>DATBFY010000453.1:0-9444 GCA_036558265.1 Tepidisphaeraceae bacterium
AGTAGTTCGAGCGATGGAGTGACCGGTGATCGCTTCATTGGCGATTGTGAAGGGTCGGCGCACCGATCAATCGACCCCCAGGATGAACGTGCGACCGGCGAGGTTGAGAGTCGTTTCGGGATCGGAGTAGAGTTCGAGCGAATCGGCAGCGGCGTGAGCGGTAACGAAAAAGCCGCCGGACGGAAAGTAGTTGCCCAGCGTATCGAGGCTGGCGCCGCCGGAGGCGGATACGAAGGCGAGGTCGGGCGTATAGGTGGCGAGGACGAGGTCGGCATCGCCCTTGGCCTGTAATAGGCCTCGGGCAGGAATGGGCGGGTCGTTCAAGGGATAATTGACCCCGGTGACCAGAACGTTGTCGGCCTTGGGATCGATGAAGAGTTGAGAGGGCCGGGCGTTCTCGACGTGATCGGCGATGCGGGCGGTGGCGAGGAGGGTGCGCGCTTCGAGGGGTTCGAGGACGGGGGCGTCGGGTCGCATCGTTCCTCCTTTTGGCGCTCACGCCAGGATCGGATCGGTCGATTGATCAGTGGGGTCAAACTCGGCGTGCTTTCGGAGGGTCATCGACCGCCTGGCGCCCGTGCTGAACGGGGACGAAAGCGCTGGAGCGATCGCCGACGATGCGGCGACCGTGGTCGCGTGATGCCGCCCGCGCGGGAAGTAGGTTTTAAATTGGCCGAACACCTGCGCGGGCACGGGGTGGCCGAAGTTGTCGTAAACCTGGTTCCTGCGGAGATAGACGGTGTAATAGCCGTTGTCGGCGCGGTTCCACGTGCCGCCGGGGGCGTCGATCGCGTAGCTCGCGATCCGGCGCTGGCCGTCGTATTGGTCCTTGACGCCGATCAGGCGTGCGCGCTCGCTGAAGCCGTTGGGGCCGACGATGCGGATGTCGTAGTTGTCGAGCGTCGTCTTGTCGATGAGGTCCTCCGCGGCGTAGGCGACCTTGATCTCGTGCGTCGCGGCGTTGGCGCTGGGGCGGGCGGGGTAAATAAAGGGGTTGTAATTGGCGACCGGCGGGCGGCTGCCGAGCGTGCGCGAGCCGCCTTCGAACTTGGCGAGGAACAGGTTGGGGCCGTTGCCGTACTCGAAATCGGCGTCGCCTCGTCGTCCGACGAAGCCGGCGGCGTAGATGCTGCCATCCGGCGCGACCGCCAGGCGGTCGATCCAGTCGGACCGTCGGCGGTTGAGGTCGATCTCCTCGACGCCGCCGAAGCCGAAGGTCTTGTCGGGCGTGCCATCGGCGTTGAGTCGCGCCAGGCCCAGGCCGGTCCCGCCGGTGGGCGGCGTGGGGGTGTCACCACCGTAACCGGCGACCAGGATCTTGTTGGCACCGGCGTTGACGACATCGTTGATGTAGCCGTCGGTGGCGTCGTCGGGGTCGAGCGGGTTGAAGAAGAGTTGGGTAAACCGATCGTCGAAACTCACGCCCGAGAAGCCGACCGAGGACGAGCCGATCGCCAGCGTGCCGTCCGGGCGGAAGACGGCGGCGCGGTCCTGGCCGTAGGTGAAGGTCGATCCACCGCTATCCGGCGTAACCTTGAGCTGCTGGCCCGTGGCACTGATCAACTCGTACTGGCCATCGTGGGTGGATTGTCCGATGTTGACCTGGCCGTGGAGGACGACCCGGCCGTCATCGGCGACGGCGGCGCCTTCGAGGCGATCGATGTTGCGGCTGGTGTACTCGCCATCGCCGGCGAAGGAGGTGTCCACCGACCCGTCGGGAATGAAGCGGACGATCGTGTGCTCGTAAACGTCTCGGCTGTCGGGATCGCTTGGATCGGCCGGTTGAACGAGCTTTGATCCCAGGACGATGATCCGCCCGCTCCCATCGATGCCGACGACGGAACCGAAATCTGCGGGGAGCGTATCGCCAACTTGAGTGATGACTTGGCCGCCGTTGCCGAAGGTCGGGTCGTACGAACCGTCGGGCATCAAGCGCGCGACGCCGTACTTCTGCTGATTATTCGGCAGCGAGATGACAATGCGGCCCGCGGAATCGAGCGCGAACGCGCTGCCGAAGCCCTTGAGGAGGCCGCCTCGTCCCCAACTCGTATCGGGCGAGCCATCGGGGTTGAAACGGTGGAGGCCGCTGGGATTGGAGAGGAGGATCTTGCCGTCCGCCTGGATGGCCAGGGTTTCGGCCTGCTCCTCCCCAGGGAAGACGATGACGCCGCCCGTGCCGAAGGAGGCGTCGAGGTCGCCGGCGGCGAGCAGACGACGAGCTTCCAGAACTTCCAGGAACGGCTGGCTGTGAACGGGTTGCATGAGGACCCTTTGGGAGAAAGGATGACGCCAAGCTATGGGCGGTCGGCTCCGGTCGTCAACGTGCGTTGTGGGTGATTTTCCTGCCGTGTGCCCGTATAGACGCCGAAGTGCCTACAAGCGTTTCCGGGACCGGCGAACGAGGGATCGGCTCAGCGGTGTGCCAGGACATAAACCGCGATGCAGCTTGCGATAAGCATGACAATGGCCGCGCCGCAACCAGACTTGATGCGGGCGCTGGGGCCGGCATCCGGGGCGTCGCCGTTGTCGAGGGCGAGTTGTTCGACGGCAGACTTGGCCTCGGCCAGACCGGCGCCCGTGTATTGGCGGTAGAGTTTGACGGCCTGGATCTTCTGGTTTGCGGCCAATGCCTCGATAATCGCCTGAGTCTGTTCGTCGGACAGATCCGGCGCGAGGGAAGGCGTTTGGGCATCCGGATCGAGTCGCTGTCCCGCCGCCAATTGCTCGACTGCCCGCTTCGCCTGGGCGAGGCCCGCGCCGGTGTACTGCCGATAGAGCTTGATCGCCTGGATCAACCGCCCAGCGCGAACCTCATCCATGATCGACCGGAGTTGCTCGTCGGAGAGCTGTGGCATCGGGTGTTCCGGCCGATGATTCTCCCGACCGACTCCTGATTTGCAATTCGGAAGTCGGGAGCGAGCGGGCCGCCCCGCGCGGGTCAGGCCAGCAGCAGCTTGACGAAATAACCGTCGGTGTCGCCGGGGTTGGAATTGGCCAGGCGGTGGCGCACGGGACCGGGGTCAAAGTCGATCGCGAGCGAGCCGCTGAGCGAGCCGGCGAGGAAGACGCTGGACGTCGTTCCGACCGCCAGGTGGGCGGCGCCGTCGTTGTCGGCGTTGCCGAACTGGGCCGCCTCCTGGAAGACGCCGGCGGACGAATAGCGCGCCAGGAAGGCGTCGTCCCCGCCGGCGCTGTAAAGGCGGTAGGCGCTAAAACCCGGGTTGAAGTACGTCTTGCCCTGGAAGCGACCGGTGACCAGGAGATCTCCGCGCGCGGGATCAACGGCGAGTTCGTCGGCGGTTTCATTGCCCGCGCTACCGATGCTCCTGGCGAACGCGAACGATCCGCCGGACGTCAGGTTGAGCACAAACGCGTCGGTGCCCCCAGCGCTGGTGATCGCGTAGGCCTTGCGCGATGACGGGTTGAAGTCGGCGGCGCCGGAGTATTTGCCGGCGGCGTAAAGGTTGGCGGCGCCGTCGGTCGCCAGCCGCGTGAAGTCGATCCCGCTCGCGGCGAACGGGTCGGCCCAGGCGTAGGCGTTGTCGGGGGTGAGCTTGAAGATCAACCGGCCCGCGGCGGCGAGCGCGTGGGCAGCCGTGGGCGACGGGTCCAGGTCGACCCCGCCCGCCGAGACGCTGCCCGCCAGGTAGACGTTCCCGCTGGCATCCGCGGTGATCGCGGTCAGGTCCGTGTTGGCGCTGCCGTTGCCAAACGTGTCGGCGGCGATGCTCTTGCCCTTCGCGGAGAACTTGGAGAGGAACGCGGTCTTCGTGCCGCCCGCGCTTGTGCCCGCGAGGTAGGCGTATCCGGGGCCATCGACCGTGACACCCGCGACCGATTCGTTCGCCGTGCCGCCAACCTTGTTCGCCCAGGCAAGCTGGCCGGTGGTCGTGATCTTGAGGAGGAACGCATCGGCGCCGCCGGCCGGCGTCAGGTTGCTGGTCAGGTTCGGATCGGGGTCGAAGTCGGTCGCACCCGTGAACGCGCCGCCGACGTAGACGCTGCCGTCGGCGTCCACGGCCATGGAATTGGCGACCGTGTCAAACTTGCCGAACTGTCCGGCCCAGAAGAGCTGGCCGATCGACGAGAACTTGGCCACGAAGATCGACCCCAGGGCCGAATCTCGGTTGAGGATCTTGGAGCGGGCCGGATTGAAATCGACCACCCCGTTGAAATGCCCCATCACGTAGACGTTGCCGAGCTGGTCGGTGGTGACGGCGGCGGGGTCAAAATTGCCTCCGCCGGCAAACTGGGCGGTAAATGACGACGAGTAGGCCAGGTGGATTCGGGATTCGAGCGATTGAAACAGGTCGGCGGGGTCGGCGCGGTGGCGGCGGCGGGTATTATCGGACATGAACGGGTTCCTCCGTCGAGACGTGTCAACTCCCTCTGCCGGGGCGCGCAAACGCATAGCCGCACGCGGCGTGCAGAGGGAACCGGACCGGGCTTTATCAGTGAGATGGCCGCAACGGCCCTCCACGGGACGGGCGAAGCAGCCTCAAGAATACCCGATTTTCGACGGAAATGAAAGTGGGGACTTAGGGGCCGCTACCGCCCGAACATCCGCGTGATGTCGTTGAACGTCACCATCACGAACACGCTCGCGATGAACAGGATCCCCGCCAGTTGCGCCAATTCCTGCGTGCGGCGGCTCAGCGGCTTGCCCTGGATCTTCTCGATGATCAGGAACAGGAACAGCCCGCCGTCCACGATCGGGATTGGCAGGAAGTTCACCACCGCCAGGTTCGCGCTGATCATCGCCAGGAACCAGATCAGCCAGTCCGTCCCCTTGAAGGCGAAGCGGGCGCCCGCGCCGACGATGCCGACCGGCCCCATCAGGTTGCTCGCGCTCACGCTCCCGCCGAACATCCGCTGCAGCGTCACATAAAACTGCAGGATCAGGTCGCGCGTCTCCTCGACGCCCCACTTGAGCGCCACGCCCGCATTGGCGGTCTTGCGGACGACGATCTGTTCGTTGAGAAGCAGTGGCGCGATCGCCAGCCGGATTTCGGCAAGCGCCTGCCGATCCTTCTCGGAAAGGGAGAGGGTCCGCTGCACCGGCTTGCCGCTCTCGGTGGCGAGCGTCAGCGTGTGGTCTCCCGATTTAGCCGCCAGGGCGCTTCGTACGTCGAACCAGGTCTGCACCGCCGTGCCATCGACCGCCGTGATCCGCGCCCCGGGCGGCAGGCCGTCCTTCACCGCTGAGGCAGGACTCTTCTCCACCACCGCGGCGATCACCGGCGTCTGGTCGTCGAAGCCCGGCGCGACTCCCACGCCGTAACGGTCGTTGTTGTTGCGATCCTTCCCCACCTTCAGGTTCGCCTTGATGTTCTTGACGTTGACTTCCTTCCCGTCCCGCAGCACGACGAAATCGATCGTCCGATCCTTTTGCCCCGCCTCGCCGACCGTCTTGATGAAGCCCGGCACCGACACGTCGCCGGCCCGGTCGCCCGGTTGGCTCGCCGGCACGCTGGCGTTGCGCACCTCGATCGACTTGATCACGTCCCCCGGCTTGAACTGGTTGATGACCGGCGAGTTCTTGTCCGCGATGAACTCCACGCGCATCCGCGGCTGCATCCCCGCGATGTTGAAGCTGTACGGCGGCTCGTCCAGGAAGGGCAACTGGAAGTGCGGGCGCAGCGCGACCGTCTCCACCTTGCCGTCCTTGCGCTTGATCGTCAGCTCGACCGGCTTCCCGCCCGACTGCTGCACGGCGTCCACCAGGCGCCAGTAATCGCCCGCGTCGCCGTCCTTAAACGTGGCGCTGGGGCGCACCGCCTGCCCGTTGATCGCCGCGATCACGTCGCCAGGCCGCACCGTCCGAACGCCGGGGTATTCCAGGTCCGGGTTCTCCGGCTCGGCCGGCCACTCGCGCTGCTTGATCCCTTCCAATGATGACGATGAGGTGATGCCCAGCGCCAGGAACGCCTTGGACGTCCCTTCCGGCTTGACGGGTTGAACGTCCAGCGTCTCCTCTTTACCGTCCGCGCGCCGCACCTTCACGTGCAGGGGCTCGTTGGGCGACGCCAGCGCCGTGTTCAGCGTCACCTTGGTGAAGTCGTGCTGCGTCTGCCCGTCGAAGGTCAGGATCGTATCTCCGGGCCTGAGCCCCGCCTGCTGCGCCGGCGACCCCGCCAGCACCTGCCCTACCACCGGCGCCGGCGCCCGGAACCCGTACAAAAACAGCACCATGAACAGGATCGCCGCCAGGATGATGTTCATGATCACCCCGGCCGACACCACCAGCATCCGCTGCGGCACGCTCTTCTTGTTGAAGGCGCGCGGGTCGTCGGCGTCCGCCCCCGGCCGCAGGTCGTCCTGCCCCAGCATTTTGACGTACCCGCCCACGGGGATCCACGAGAGGCGGTACTCGGTCTCGCCCAGGCCGAGCTCGTCGGCCGCGCGCGAGACTTGCGCCTCGCTGTACTCCTCCTGGGACTCGCCCGGGTTTCGGGCGTCCAGGTATTGCTTGATCCGCCCCTCGTACTCCGCCCGGGTGTTGCCCCACCGCCAGCCGATCCCCTTGCGGAACGACACGATCGCGTGGCCCATGCCGACGGCGAACTGTTCGACCTTGATTCCGACCCACTTGGCGGCCAGGAAGTGCCCCAGCTCGTGCCAGAAGATCACGAACCCGAAGCCGACGATCAACAGGACGATGGAGAGGGTGTTGGACAGGTAATCTAGCAGCATTGAAACTTAATTTCTGGAAAGCCAAAGACTTGTGGAACGCGCCTCAGTCCCGCGCCTGTTCCCGGACGAACGCCTCAACCGTACGCCGCGCCTGGCGATCCGCTTCCATCAGATCGTCCAGTGATGGCGACGGCTGAACCGTATGATCGGCGATTGTATGCGACACCGCCCGCCAAATCATCCCGAAGCGGATCTTGCCGGACGTAAACAATGCTACGGCGGCTTCGTTTGCCGCGTTCATAACGGCCCCGAGCGTTCCGCCCCGCCGCGCCACCTCCCGCGCGATCGACAACGCCGGGAACCGCTGCGGATCAGGCGGGTGGAAGTTCAGGCTGAACGCCTGGCTCAGGTCGAGCTTGCGGCTGTTTGACGGCAAACGCTCTGGATACGTCAGGGCGTACTGGATCGGCGTGCGCATGTCCGGCGGTGAAAGCTGCGCCAGCACGTTCCCATCGTTGAACTCGACCATCGAGTGCACGACCGATTCCGGGTGGATCACGATGTCGATGCGCTCGGGCGGCAGGTCAAAGAGCCAGCACGCCTCGATCAGCTCCAGGCCCTTGTTGAACATCGTCGCCGAGTCGATGGTGATCTTGCTCCCCATCCGCCAGGTCGGGTGATTGAGCGCATCGGCCAGCGTCGCGTTTTCGATCTGCTCGGCCGGTGCGTTGCGGAACGGGCCGCCCGAGGCCGTCAGGATCAACCGCTTGACCTCCCGGGGCTGACCGCAGTGCATCGCCTGGAAGATCGCGGAATGTTCCGAATCGACCGGCAGGATCGCGACCTTGTGCTTGCGCGCCAAGGGGATCAGGATCGAGCCGGCGACCACCAGGGATTCCTTGTTCGCCAGCGCCAGCGTCTTGCCGGTCTCGACGGCGGCGAACACCGCCGGCAGCCCCGCCGCCCCGACCACCGCCGCCAGCACCAGGTCGATGTCGTCCCGCCGAACCAGCTCCGCCAGATCGGAGTAGACCTCCGGCCCGCCCCCGCGCAACCGCGATCGAACCTCGTCCCGCGCCCTGGCATCGGTCACGCCCACCGCCCGCGGGCGATATCGGGCGATTTGCTCGAGCAACTTACCTGACTGCGAATGGGCGCTCAGCGCGGTCACCTGGTAGTCCGGACCCAGGTGCTCGATCACGTCCAGGGCGCTGGTCCCGATGGATCCGGTTGAGCCGAGAATGGCGATGCGTTTACCCAATCCGACACCGTTCGTCCTGTCTACAATAGCGGATGCGGCCGAAACACTCGATCCAGCAGGGGGGTGAGCAGGCTTACGATCAACAGCGCCAGGTACGGCCCATATGAGATGGACACGTACAACTGCAACCCCGCCGCCAGGATCCCCACCAGCAGCGCATAGATCACCCGCGCCCGCCGCGCCATCGGCCGAAGCGCCGGCGCCGTCGCGATGAAGAACGTCATCAATAAGAGCGGCCCCGCCACCACCTCGTAGTTGGCGAACGTGATCGCCTTGGCCCAGCCGATGCTCTCGTAGCGCACGCCGCCCGGCGTCAACACGCGGTGCGCCCGGAAGATGAACCACCGCCAGTCCGGCCCGCCCTCCTTGATGAACAGCGGCACCGGCAGGCTCAGCAGCGCCACGAAAGCCCCCAGCAGCACGAACACCGGAACGCGAAAATCGATGATCCCGCGATACAGCAAAAACAGCCCCCCGATGATCACCGCCACCGCGCACGTCGCCCCGATCGGCCCCGGCTGACCCCCGATGATCAGATCCTCCAGCGGCGGCATCTCGTCCCGCAGGAGCGACTCCAGGCTCAGCCACGAGCGGTCGGGCCTGCGCTGGCCCGACGTGAACGCCAGCAGCCGCGACGCCGCCGGTTCCAGCGCCAGCGCATCGGCCCCCTCCACGTGCGGGGTCTGGAGGTAGCCTTCCTTCATGTACGCGTGCGCCGGCTGGGGCGGGGGGACGGCCTTCGCCAGGTCGCCGGTGAACGTGCGGTGGCGTTGCAGCACCGCGGTGGGGATCAGCATCGATTCGAACGCGACCACCAGCAGCAGGTAGGTCACCAGCACCGGGTGAACCCGCCCCGACCCCACCCCGCCCAGCAGCCACATGTTGATCACCAGCAGGATCGAGGCGGCCAACGGGATCGCCCACAGGTCGTATCGCTGGATCGTCGTCGCCCCGCCCATGAGGTGGGCCGGCAGCATGAGCCACAGCAGCATCGTCAGCCAAAGCCCGTGCCCCGCGTGCAGTTGCCGCCCCCGCGCCCCGACCCGCCGCCAGACGAGGATGCTCGCGTAGGCGGTCGGCAGCATGACCAGCATGACCAGCAGCGCCCGCCAGCCGTAAAGCATGAGCCCGGTGACGGCCGGGAAACCGGCCCCCATGGCATAAGTCGCGTAAAACCGCGCCACCCCCACGCCGCTGCGCAGGGTGGCCCGCGGCACGGGACGGACGTCGGCGACTGCCACGTCCGCCGTCCCCATCCCCACCTTGATGTTTCCGGCAACCACTTCGCTCACGCGCCGGTCATTATGCCCACCCCCACCAATGCCGCAATTCACCCAGGTCCGCGTTCATGCTTCAGAGCGCCGTTCATGACGTTGTTGCGGACTAGCGGCTTGAACGCCTGGCCGCTTCGCGAGCAACGCGAAACGGTCCCGCTGCAGCAACCCGAACGCTCGCCGGGCACTTGCGTGACCCACGGCGTTGGAGCATTTTGCCGGACAGGGGACGATCGAACTCCAACCCACTTCCCGGCAAAATGCGCAAACGCCGCA
>DATBFY010000454.1:0-3464 GCA_036558265.1 Tepidisphaeraceae bacterium
TTGATCGAGCTGGTCAGGCGGGTGCCCGAGCCTCCTGGCGTCGTGTCACTCAACCCGGCCGACTACGACGACAACGCGGAGATGGCGGAAGCGGTCATCCGGGCCGGCGTGGCGGAGGTCGAGCGGTTCCTGATGGGCCTGAGCCGGACTGCGGCCGAGCGGCTGTTGGCGGCGTACCTGTTCGGGACGTGCGACGACTGCACTTTTGCGGGCCGGTTGGGCGAGGTCCGGCGGCAGTATCACGCGCAGAAGGAGATCGCGGAAAAGCTGATGGGGGTTGGCGGGTCGGTGCTCGAAGAGCATCTGAATGATGGTCTGCGGAAGGTGGCGCGAGGGCGGTCACGGTAACAATGGATCGATGGACGGCGGAGTCGGGCGTGGGTCGCACGAGTGTGCCCCGCGCCCGACTTGCCTATTTTCTTAGCCGTCAGGCCTCGTAGGCGAAGCTGTGCACCCCGTCCTAGGTCAGGTTGCCGCCCACGACCTAGGTCGGCTGGACGTCGACGTAGTCGCCGCCGTCGATCGCGAAGTTGTCCTCGTGCTCGGTCGTCTTGCAGGTCCCGTCGCCGTCCCGGTCGCTCCGGAGCCGGAAGAACGTGACCGCCGGCGCGTTCTCTTTCCGAATAGGGTTTCGATCGGGTCCCCGATCGAAACCCTGTTCATAACCGTTCTCTCTTTATGGCGGGCTGTTAACCGGACGAAATCGAGTTCGAAACTGCACCATTCCCGCGAGAACTGCAGAGTTTTCGAAGTTTCTCGATGTATGTATGGCATAAATGCTGCTGCGAGCCAGCACATCCGCCAGCTTCCTTCGCTCGCTCAACTTTGTCGTGCTGAACACCTTGGTGGGAATGGGCGGCGTGGATCTGAAACTCGTCGATGTCCGGCTGGCTGATGCCACCGGCTTCGCCAGCGATTTGCTTACAGGTGTGGCCCGCTGAATCTGAGGCGGCGGAGGCTGCGGAGGCTGCGTCGGTGGTTTGGCGGCCTTTCGAGGGAAAGTGACGACCTCCGAGGCATTGGCGGTCCGCTCCTGCTTTGCAGGCGCGACTGCGGTCAGGCTGTTGAACAGCGCCTCGAATCCGGCGGGGAGGGCGGCCGCGATTGACGGGGCGGAGGCAAATGGCAGCGACGCCGGAACACCCGCCGGTGCCGGCAGCGTCTTCCCGAAATTCGCGTTCAGCAGGTCCAGATCCTTCTGATCAACGATCCCGTCGCGGTTCAGGTCCGAACGACCGCCCATGTTGTAATGCTGGGCCAGGATGACCAGGTCGCCGAAGTCGGTACTGCCGTCTCCATTGAAGTCACCTCGTGGCAGGGTCGTGCCGGTCTGGTTGTAGTTCTGCGCCAGCGCGACCAGGTCGTTAAAGTCCACGTTCCCATCCGCGTTCGCGTCCCCGTCCTGCGGGCGCACGCCAGCCGTGCCCAGTGCCCCCTGCACCGCCTGGCGATCGGCCTCGTCAACCTTGCGATCTCGATTGACGTCTCCGGTGAGTTCGAAGAACGAGAACGTGAAGTCGCCTTCGGGCTGGCCGTCGCCATCGCCGTCCACGAAATTACCCGCCAGATCGGTGACGCCCGCGGCAGTCAGCTTCAGGACGTAATTGCCGTCGGGGATGATGGCCGACGAGAAGCCGATGACGGCCGTATTCGTGGCGACATCGTAAGCCAGCGACGCCGGGGCCAGGTCTTGGCCCGTCGTGACGTTCGTAACCTTCACGTCGGTGAGGTCGAGGGACGGCTTGACGTTCTCGCCAAATCGGACGACCACGTACTTGACCGGTCCGACCACCAGCGGCGTGCCCTGGTCATAGCCGGCCGAGACAACTCCAGGCGGTGTGCCGTCGACGACGCTCGTCGTGGCGTCAGGAACCGCAGGCGCCGTCTCGACGTTGCCGACGTTGTCATAGGCCACGGTGTAGAACGAGTACGTGTGCCCCTGCTGGCCGGGATAGACGCCTTGGGTCTGGTCAGTCTTGGCGATCCAGAGCGTGGCGGGGGCACCGTTGTCGGAGACGTACACGTCGTACGATGCGATTCCAGAGCCGCCAGCGTCGTCTTGGCCCGACCATTGAACCAGGAAGTAGCCTGGAGACTGCGCCGGCATCGCGGTGATGCTGCTGGTCGGAGCGCCGGCGTCGATCGTGTTGAGCGCCTCTCTGGTCGGATCCGTGCCGGCGGCCGGGTCGAGATCGTTGACCTGGTTGGTCGCGATCACCGCTTGGTCGTCGAAACTGATCAGGGCGACGTTGCGAACCTGCGTCCCCGTCGGCAGCCCGGCCTTCAGCCGCACCGTGTAACTGAAGTAGCCTTTGCCTTGGCCCGTTCCGTCCTCGGGGGGCAGAAAACCGGTCAGCACGTCCGGCGGGAGACTCGTGTTCGGATCGACGCTCTGGAACGTAGCGTAGACCTTGCCCGTGGCGAGGTCGATGCCCGCCTCCAACTGCACGTCGAATTGCTTGCCGCCGATCGTGACGTGCACGACGCCGCGGTAGCTCTGACTGTCGGGCGGGAGTGAGACGACGGTGTCGCCGAAACCCATCGAGCCAAGGCGGAACGTGCTCCAGTCGAGGTTTGACGAGAGCTGATCGGAGATGGTGACCCGTTGGGCGGGGGCGGTGGCGACGGTCGCGAAGGGGCTGCCGCTGGCGTCCAGTGAGGCGGGGCCGATATTCTCGAAGGTGATACGGTAAGGGATTGTCGAGTCGGTGCGAACAAACGACTGCGCGGCATAACCAGCGGCAGCAGATTTACCGTTGGGATCAAACGAGTTCGCAACTGAGGCGCTCTGGGGGTTGACAGGCGGATTTTCCGGAATCGTGATAGTGACAGGTAGTCCTAATCCGAATCCAATACTAAAAACAATGGAGACGGGAAGTAGCTGCCCGCTCTTAAAACCGACTCCGATTCCCATGCCATGCTCACCACCAATTCCAATATTGATATAAAGATCTGGATCTGAATTACTGATTTCACCCGAGATGCCGAAATCAACAACTCCTCCGAACTGGAAGTCTTCAGAACGACCGAATTCGGTGCTCATTGGCTCATCGAGTAGATGACTCGACCAATTCAACGATCCGCCGTACTGGTAAAGCGGACCTATCGGGATGTGACCCCCCACGCTGACTGAAAACTTCAGTAAGCCCAAAGGGTCAATGGCCGATAACGGATCGTTCCCGGCATATCGATAAAGATTCTGATCGCGACCAGCGTATGAGAGCGGATCAGCCGTGATGAAACGGCCAAGATTCGAAGAGGTGAACCGAAAGCGCATCGAATCTATATCGGGCGCTTCGTGCATAACGCCGAACTGACCTACAAACTGGAACGGATTGTTAACGGCGGTTGTTGCGGTGAGAATGCCGCCGAAAGGCGAGTAGCTGTACTTATCACCGTAGGTACCGAGCGCGTTCGACAGGCCCGCTGTGCTTCCCAGCGCATCAAAATCGTACCAATAGGTG
>DATBFY010000455.1:0-3595 GCA_036558265.1 Tepidisphaeraceae bacterium
TCGGACGGTGTAGGCACCGCGGCAGCGGTGAAATTGGACCCGACGGACCCCTGCCCCCCCCGGGTTGTGGGTCAGTTTGAACTCGCGCGCAAAAAAACCCGGGTGTCTTCAGAGTTAGACGACACCAATCGTGAAAACGACCGGCGACTGGATTCTCACCAGCATTTGTTCCGGGCAAGGCCACTATACCTGCTAACCCAAAGGTGCCCAAGCCGATCCACTACGCTCCCCGTTTCAGAACAGTCGTCTTCCGAGTCAAAAGAGTGCTCTTCATCCGTGAAGAACAGAATGCACCACAGAGACCACCAAGGACACGGCGGACACAGAGAAAGGCAATTCGTCCTTTCTCAATCTCCTCTGTGTCCTCCGTCTTCTCCGTGGTTGTCTGAGTTCCGTCGGGCCTCCCACCGACCTCATCCGAGCCGCGCGGATTTACGGTTGCGTCCGTCCCCGCCGGGGGTCGAAAATACCTCCTGTCGGAGCGCGGTTCACATCTTAATTCCCATTTCCTTGGGAGGTCGCTATGAACAGGACGCACGTCATGACCGGCGGTCGCTATCCGGTCCTCCGGGCGCTGGGCATCCTCTACGTGATCGCCGCCGTCGCCATCCTGGGCCTGGGCGTCTGGGCGATCGGCTGGTCGCTCTTCGCCGCGCCGGCGCGGATGTCGGAACGCTTCCTGCTCGCCGGGCAGGCGGTGGTCGCCACGTTCATCGCCATCATCACGGTGCTGGCGATCGCGGAGGTGATCAAGCTGCTGATCGACGTCGAGCACAACACGCGCATGGCCGCGATCCGCGGCACCACCGCCGCCCTGGCGACCGAAACGGGCGCCGCGGTGATCACGACGACGACCGGCGGCGACGGATCGCAGGCCCGCGCCACCGCCGCCGGCGGCCGCATGGCCGAGCTCGACGAGGAAAGCGCCGAGGCCGCGCTGTTGCGCGGACACTGAAGATCGTAGGTTCCGCTGTGCGGAACGTGCCTGGGCGCGCGAGGCCGTCCGAATGTTCCGCACAGCGGAACCTACGTCAGAACCCCGTCCGCTTGAACTGCTTCTCCAGGTCCTTGAGTGACAGCCGTAGCGTCGTCGGCCGGCCGTGCGGGCAGTTGCTGCTCCGATCGACCAGGTCCTTGCGCGCGATCAGCGCCTGGATCTCCGCCGCCGACAGGCTGTCCCCCGCCTTGATCGCCGCCTTGCACGCCATCATGTCCATCAGCTCGTGCAGCAGCTCCTCATCGTGCAGGTCGAGCAATTCCTGCTCGCCGCGCTCCAGCAGGTCGGTGATGAACTCCACCGGGTCGAGCTTCGCGAGGAACGTCGGGAACGCGTGAACCGCCACCGTGTCGGGCCCGAACGGCGACACCTCGATCCCCAGCCGCGCCAGGAGCGGCTGCACCTGCTCCAGCAGCGCCATCTGCCGCCCCGTCGCCGGCACGCTGTGCGGGATCAGCAGCCGCTGTGATTCCAGCGGCCCCCGCGTGATCCGCGCCTTGAGCTCCTCGTACATGATCCGCTCGTGCAGCGCGTGCTGGTCGATGATCAGCATGCCCTCGGGGGTCTCGGTGACCAGGTACGCGTTGTGGAGCTGGATCGCGGTCGTCGCGAGGATTGCCGATTGCGGATTGCGAATGTCGGGCTGCGCCCGCTCAACGGAGGCGGACTGGGAAATGTCCTCGTCGGCCGCTTGCGGTTTCGCACCATCCGACTGCGCCTGCTCGGTTCCGATCCGCGAGAAGTCCAGCGCCGGCGCGGGTCCGGGTTGTGCGTGCAACTGTAACGGGGCGGGCGCCTGGGGCGCTGACAAGGTCGGCGGCAACTGCTGGAAGAACGCGGCCAGTGTCGCACGTACGTCCGGCCGCTCGGTCGTCTCGAAGTTGTCCGCCCGCATCGGCACGGCCGACGGCGTCAGGTCGCTCCCCAGCAGCCGCTCGCGCACGCCCGACAACACCAGGCCGTGGATCCGCCCCGAGTCCTTGAACCGCACCTCGATCTTGGTCGGGTGGACGTTCACGTCCACATCCCCCGGCGGCACCTGGAGCAGCAGGATCGCCGCCGGGTGCCGCCCCGGCTCGGTCAACCCGCGAAACGCCTCCCGCAGCGCGTGCTGGATGAACTTGTCGCGGATGTGCCGCCCGTTGAGGTACAGGTACTGGTACTTGGTCGTCGGCCGCGCCAGCTCGGGCAGGCCGATCAAGCCGGTGATTCGGATCTCCGCGTCGCGCGACTCGAGGGGCAACCGCTGCTCGGCAAACTCGTCGGGCCACGCCGCCAGCAAGCGCGATGTGGCGTCCGTGGCGGGCAGGTCCAGCGCCTTCTTCCCGTTGTGCGCAACCGAAAACGCCACGTCCGGGTGCGGCAGCGCCAGCCGCAGCACGGTGTCGGTCACGTGCCCGAACTCGGTCGACGCTCCCTTCATGAACTTGCGCCGCGCCGGCACGTTGTAAAACAGGTTCCGCACCTCGACGGTCGTGCCGACGTTCCCCGCCGCCGCCTGCGCGTCGCCAACCGCGCCGCCCCGGTTGAAGATCTCATATGCCGCCTGCGAATCGGCCGTGCGCGAGACGATGCGCGCGTGCGCCACGCTCCCGATCGACGCCAGCGCCTCCCCGCGAAAGCCCATCGTCGCGATGTTAAACAGGTCCGAATCGTCGCGGATCTTGCTGGTCGCGTGCTCGGCGAACGCCAGCCGCAGGTCCGCCGCCGGGATGCCCTCCCCGTCGTCGATCACGCGGATCAGCTCCCGCCCGCCGTCCTCGATCTCGACCACGATCGATCGCGCCCCGGCGTCCAGCGCGTTCTCGACCAGCTCCTTGACCACGCTCGCCGGCCGCTCGATCACCTCGCCCGCGGCGATGCGGTTCACGAGCGCGGGGGAAAGCTGTTGGATCGGGCGGATCGACGGCACTGGAGTTCATTATAGCGCCGGCGGCGATCGTCGCGAGTCATGCGCGGGCGTGCCCGACAACGTATCCACAACGTTGCGGATCAGGACTGCGCGACCGGCAGCGCCTCGGCGCCCTGCTCGCGGGCAGCCTCTGCCGGCTCAGGGAGCCAGAACGTGAAGATCGCCCCCACCAGCGCATACCCCGCCGCGACGGCTGCGCCCATCAGCGCGATCCGCGACGGGTTGGGCGGCGTGCCGGGCGCGGGCGCCGACAGCGTCAGCGTGATCCACGCCGCCAGCGTCCCCAGGATCCGACCGCCGATGTTCGCCGCGAACCCTTCGCCCGTCCCGCGCAGGTGAAGCGGGAAGACCAGCGGGATGTAGTTGCCCCAGAAGCTGAACTGCGCCACCGTGAAAAACCCGCAGGCGAAGATCGCCGCCTTGATCCAGTTGATGTTGTCCTCCTGCAGGTGCCCGGAGATCCACCAGAACACCAGCGGCACCACGAACAGCGCCGGGATCTGGAACACGCGCAGCAGCCTCCGCCGACCGATGATCACCACCGCCAGCAGCGCCAGGGCGACTCGGCCGAACAGGCCCCCGGTTTCCTGCCACGAGGCGACCTTGGCGACGGCCTTGTCGGAGGCGTTCATCACCACGTCCTTCACCTTGGCCGGGTCGGGCTTCTCGTGTTTCGCCTTCAGGTC
>DATBFY010000456.1:0-6082 GCA_036558265.1 Tepidisphaeraceae bacterium
CCCGTGGTTTGTCGGCCAGGACGAACCACGTGACCACGCCGAAGATCACGGTGGGGATGCCCTCGGCCAGGAAGAGCCACTGCCAGCCCGCCAGGCCCAGGGCGTTCACCTGGAGGAGCAGGCCGGCGATGGGCGAGCCGATCACGCCGGCGAGGGCGGTGGAGGTCAGAAACCACGCCAGCGCGCGGGCCCGCGCCTGCGAGGGGACCCAGAACGACAGGTACAGCACCATCCCCGGGAAGAATCCCGCCTCGGCGACGCCCAGCAGCAGCCGCAGGACGTTGAAGCTCCGCGGGCCGGTCATCAGGGACATCGAGGCGGAGATCAGGCCCCAGGTGATCATGATGCGCGCGACCCAGCGCCGCGCGCCGACGCGCAGCAGGACCAGGTTGCTGGGGATCTCGAAGACGCAGTACCCGACGAAGAAGATGCCGGCGGCGAAGCCGTACTGAGCGTCGTTGAGGCCCAGGGCCTGGTTCATCTGGAGCTTGGCGAACTGGATGTTGACCCGGTCGAGGTAGTTGAGGAAGTAGAGGAAGCACATGAACGGCACCAGCCGCCGCAGCACGCGCGCGATGAGGGCGCGTTCGTCGATCGCGGCGGCGGGGAGGTCGGTGGTGGTCTGGAGCTGCGTCATGCGAGCGGGCGGGGCAAGTATAACGTCAGCCCCGTGCGAGGCAGGCGCGGCGGACGCGGGGGATCAACAGCGCCAGCATCGGCAAGGTGAGGAACGCGTTCAGGATCAGCGTGCGAACCAGGGCCGAGCCCGGCACGCCGATGCTGGCGTAGCGGCCTGGGGCAACCTGGTAATCGTGCGGGCTGCGGGCGAACAGGTAGCACACGATGAGGAAATGCGTCGTCATCAGGATCGACTGGATCAGGCAGTAGGCCACGATCAGCCCGCGCGGCGCGCGGCCGCGGGCGGCGCGGAAGTAGGCGATCGCCGGCAACACGTTGGCGATCGCGAAGACCGCCGGCAGGGCCAGATCAATGAGGAAGAGACGGCGGAACGCGTCATAGGTCGGCAGGAAGAGCAGGAACATGCGGATCTGGCGGAGCTGGACGGCGTAGAGCGCCAGGAGGGCGGCGAGGATCGCGCAGTACGCGGTGGCGGCCCAGAAGGCGACGCGGAAGCCGCGGGCCGGCCGATCCGAAGCGCGCGGGGCGTATTCGAGCGGCGCCGGTACAGGACTCGAGGAGGACATGAAACCGGATTGTAACGTCTAGAGTCGGGTCGGCGGTCACACCGCCTGGTGGGCGCGGACCTGTTTCTCGGCGTGGTAGCTGGATCGGACCAGCGGCCCTGATTCGACGTGGCGCAGGCCTTTGAGCTCGCCGCGATCTTTCCACATGCGGAACTCGTCGGGATGGACCCAGCGTTCGACGGGCAGGTGCCTGGCCGTGGGCTGGAGGTATTGGCCGAGCGTGAGGATGTCGCAACTGATCGCGACCAGGTCGTCGAGGACGGCGTCGATCTCGTGCTGGGTCTCTCCCAAGCCCAGCATCATGCCGGTCTTGGTCACCAGGCCCGCGTCCTTGGCGATCTGGAGGAGCTTGAGGCTGCGGTGGTACTTGGCCTGCGGGCGCACGACCTTGTAGAGGCGGGGGACAGATTCGATGTTGTGGTTGAGGATCTCGGGCCGCTCGTCGAGGACGAGCCGCAGCGCGTCCCAGTCGCCGCAGAAGTCGGGGATCAGGACTTCGACGCTGGTGCCGGGGGACTGGGCGCGGATCTGGCGGATGGTCTCGGCCCAGACCGCCGCGCCGCCGTCGGGCAGTTCGTCGCGGTTGACGCTGGTGATCACCACGTGCCCGAGGTTCATGATGCGCACCGCGTCGCCGACGCGCCGGGGCTCGTCCAGGTCGAGCTCGGGCGGGCGGCCGGTGGCGATGTGGCAGAAGCCGCAGGATCGGGTGCAGACGTCGCCCAGGATCATGAGGGTGGCGGTGCCGGCGGCCCAGCACTCGCCCATGTTGGGGCACTTGGCGGACTGGCAGACGGTGTGCAGGCGGTGGTCGTTTACCAGGTGCAGGAGCTTGGAATACTCCTCGCCGGCGGGGACTTTCATCTTGAGCCACGACGGCTTGCGGCCGGCGGGCTGGGCGGGGGCGGCGGGGCTGGGGATCACGTTGAGGGGAACGGGCATTTACGGCTCTTTCTGCGTTTGTCGTCGAGCGGATTTTAGGGGTCGATTGCAGAGGGAGCAAATGAGCCGCGCTGCGCGGGGTTTCGGCGTATGGGCGTGCGGCTATACTGGCGGCAATGGCCATTCGGATCTTGTGTCTGGGGGATATCGTCGGCCGGCCGGGCCGGAAGGTGGTGGAACAGAAGCTGCGCGGGGTCGTGCGGGATCGGAAGGTCGATCTGGTCATCGCCAACGCCGAGAACATCGCGGCCGGTTCGGGGATCACGCAGAATCTGTTTCACAAGGTGCGGGCGTACGGGGTGGACGTGGTGACGCTGGGCGATCACGTCTATCGCAAGGCCGACATCGTCCCGACCCTGCAGGCGAGCGAGCGGATCGTGCGCCCGGCAAATTTGTCGGCGCAGGCAGCGGGACGCACGCACACCGTAGTGACCACCGCGGCCGGCGTGCCGGTGGCCGTCTTCTGCCTGCTCGGGCGGATCTACATGAACTTCCCCTCCGATGACCCGTTCGCGACGGCGGACAAGATCTTGCGCGGCTTGCCCGCGGGCGTGAAAGTCGTCGTCTGCGACATGCACGCCGAAGCCAGCAGCGAGAAGGTCGCGATGGGGCATCACCTGGACGGCCGCGCGTCGATGGTCGTCGGCACGCACACGCACATCCCGACGGCCGACGCGAAGGTCCTGCCCGGCGGCACCGCGTACCTCAGCGATATGGGGATGTGCGGGCCCTATGACTCGGTGCTGGGTCGGCGCAAGGACAAGGTGCTGCGGCACATGACCACGAGCATGCCCACCCCCTTCGATGTGGCCACCGGGGACGTGCGGATGTGCGGGGCGCTGGCGGAGATCGACGAGACGACCGGCCGGGCGATCTCGATGGAGCGGATCGAGGTGCTGGGGGACAACGCCGACCAGGCGTACGACGCGGACGACAAGAATCCGAGCCAGCAGGCGAACGCGGCCGGCGGGGAATAGCGCGCCATTCGTTTCAGGGTCTGACCATTTTTTGAGGCAACATCGCCCGGCAGCCGCGTTCGTTGCGGTTCCTGCACACGGCGGCATCCGGCCGATCCGCACCACCCTCGCGCCCCGCTCTCGATCCAACCGATGGCGCCTTCGGCGACCTGCGAATGCTGGCTTCCCCGCCGCCGCCGCCGCCGCCGCCCCCCTCACCCCCCAATGGGCGGGGGTGGCCCGGCTGCGGGGGAACCCGGACGGTGTAGGCGCCGCGACAGCGGCGGACCCGCTCCATTGCGCCTGTCCGAGCCCTCCGAACACCCTCCGCAAACCTGCCTCCACCGCGGGTAGGCCGTGGCCGACTTCGCGACGGGGCCCTCGGGACCACCGGCGTTGGAGCATTTTGCCAGACCGGGATCGACGCGCATCGCAACCCGCCTCCCGGCAAAATGCGCAAACGCCGCCCGTGGCAGGAGCGTCAGCACATCTCCCCAAATCCTCAACGCGCGATGCGCACCACCCGCAGACCGGCGCGCGAACCCTCAATCAACACCTCCCCTTCCCGGCCCTCTGGCTCCGCCGGCCCCTCGGCGTTTTGCCTCAATCCATGGTCAAACCCTCGTATCACGCACCGGAATTATTCACCTGACAAAACCAGCCCCCTTGTCTTTGGGCCAGTACGTTCGCGGGGACTGCGGTGATCGTGGGCGTGGTCTATTACCTCATTCTGATTTTTCGCGACCAGCCCCACCGGTAGTGGGGATTTTGTGAAGTGAATAATTCCGTCACGCACCTTCCAGCCCGTGAGTTTCTTGGGCCAACTCGGACTGGAAGGTGCGTGATACAAAGACGCCCCGACCATTCAAGTCGGGGCGTCGGGGGGTTCTCCTTCCCCGGTCCTGTCAAAGTGAAAGCGCGGAATCGTCGCGCGCCGGGTCAATCGACGTCGGTGACGGTCTCCTTCTTCTGGATGTCGAGGACGATGTCCAGCGCGCTGCCGTCGCGGTTGGCGACGAACCAGTCCTTGCCGTTGTTGCCCGAGAGCACGTCCACGTCGCTGTCGTCGAAGAGGTTGCCGTCGGCGAGCAGGCCGGCCTTGAGGGCGTTCACGCGGGCGTCGTAGTCGCCGCCCCCGCCCCAGACCAGGCGGATCTGCGAAAGGGCCGAGACGTTGTTGTCGTGGGCGGTGGTGCCGGCGATGAGCAGGTCGTCGCCGTTGTTGCCGGCGATGAAGTCCGATCCGTCGCCGCCGATCAGGACGTCGCGGCCGTTGCCGCCGAAGAGCACGTCGTCGCCGCCGCCGCCGACGAAGACGTCATCGCCCGCGGCGCCGTAGAGGAAGTCGTTTCCGCCCTCGCCCAGGAGCACGTCGTTGCTGCCGCCGCCGGTCAGGATGTCGCTGCCGTTGCCGCCGTGGATCTCGGCCGCGACGCTGACGGAGTTGGTGACGAGGATCACGTCGTTGCCGTCGCCCCCGTCGATGCGGATGCCGCCGACCGAGGCGAAGGGGAAGACGAACGCCGGCTGCGTGTTGATGGTGACGACGTAGTTGCCGCCGGCGCCCAGGCCGAGGGTGATGCCGTCGCCGCCCGCCGTGCCGGTGACGGTGAGCACGCCCGCGATGACCACGGCGGTGCCGGTCGTGACGGCCGGGGAGATGACGACCGACTGGCTGATCGATCCGCTCAGGCCGCCCTGGTCGGTGACGGTATAGGTTACCGTGAACGTGCCGGCGGCGGCGGGTGTCCAGTTGAACGTGCCGCCGGTGCCCGTGGCGACGACGTTGTTCGACGCGTCGATGACGGTCCAGCTTTCCGCGTGCGGCGCCGGGTCGCCGGGGTCGCTGAAGGTAGCCGAATACGCCAGTGCTGAGCCCTGCGTGCCGGTCGCGGGATGGTTGATAAACGTGGGTACGGGCGCGTGGTTGACCGGGTCGCCGTTCAGGCGGACCAGGATCATGTCGATGCCGCCGGTGATCGGGCTCCCGTCCGCCAGGCCCGCGATGGCGATCTGGCCGTCGTCGAGCATGGCCAGAGAACTCGCCAGCGCGTTGGCGCTGGCGCCGACATCGGGCAGGGTGAGCGGCTGCAGGCCGTCGTCGAGGGCGTCGGTGTCGAAGGCGGTATCGGCGGTGCCGTTGGGATTGAACCGGGCGGCGGCGACCTGGAACGGGGAGCCGGCCAGCGTGGCGGCGACGACGACCTTGCCCGCGCCGTCCACGGCCACGCCGGTCGCGCCGCCGGGCATCGACTGCCCGACCGGCGCCAAAACCGCCGTCCCCAGTCCCGTGAGATTGCCGTTGAAATCAAGCTGGGCGACCGCGATCTGGTCGCCGCTGGCGCCGGTGCAGCCGGCGGCGTAGACGTTTCCGCCCGCCAGCGTCATCGCGTTGATGTCGTCCATGCCCCCGACGTCGAACCTGACCACGCCGTTGACGCCAAACGTGTTGAGCGGCACGCCGGACGCGTCGTACTTGACCAGGGCGAACTCGTCCATGTTGCTGATGGCGTCGGAGCTCCCGCCGCCCACGATGATGCTGTGATCGGGGAGGACCACCAGGGCGTTGGCGGTGTCGAAGCTGGGCGGGGCGCCGCTATCGATCTGTCGATCCAGGTCCGTGACGGCGAGCCACTGCTGCGCGCCGTTGGCGGCGTCGAAGCGGGCGGTGAAGAAGTCGGGGCCGTCGGGCGTGCTGGCCGTGCCGGCGACGACGATGGCGGTGTTGCCGTCGGCCGCGACCCGGACGAACTGCCCCCCGACGCTGTCGTTGACGGGCAGCGTGACGGTCCGCACGCCGCCGGGGCCGAACGTCGCGTCGGGCACGCCGTCGGCCGAGAGACGGGCGACGGCGGCAGCCCCGTTAGCCATCCCCGCGACCAGGATGCGGCCCTGGCCGTCGAACGCGATGCTCTGGATCGCGTCGGCGCCGCCGCTGAAATCGACGTAGGCCAAACCGCCGTTGCCGAACGTCGGGTC
>DATBFY010000457.1:0-4836 GCA_036558265.1 Tepidisphaeraceae bacterium
CCCAGGTCCGATCACGGCGTTCGCAAGCGGGCTCGATGGGTTGCTCCAAAAGGCGGGGCTGGGCGCGGCCAAGTGGAGCCCATTGCCGAAACAGCAAGGGATCGATCAGCAGGCGGCGTTGTGGGGCCGGATCGAACCGGGGAGATGACCGAACATTGGAATGGACCGGCACGGCGTTGCGCGTTCTGGTAGACTCAAGCTGCGTCGGCGCGGTGCCGGCCAATGAGGGTTGGTCCGTTGTCCGACGCAAGGCGACCTGCGATGTGGTGGCGATATCCGCACAACCCGACCGCGTACGATGACGACTGGGAGGACCAGCCGGGCCAGGGGCCGTTCCATCAGTGGGGACTCGGCCTCGTGTTGCCACTCGCGTTGATCGGATACGGCGTTTATGCGATCGCAATGCAGCAAATCCGGTTCGGTGGTCGAATCACCATGACGTTGCACGGCCCGAACGCGGTCGCGTTCGGAATCGCGTGGATCTCGGCAGGCGTCTTCGTCCATTGCCACTACTTCTGGGGCAACGTCTTCGATCAGGCGTGGATTGCCGTTCTTGGTAAGACCGTCGCCGCTTGCGGTTTCATCGCGGGTCTGGCATTCGTTCTGGTTCGCAACGGCGTGCTGGGCATCGGATGATTCAACGCCGGGCGCGGCAGCCGGCCGGCCATTGAACATCGGTACGTTATGTCGCAGGAGCAGCTCTATAGGATTAAGGTGCAAGCGCAGATGTGCCTGCAGCCAGGAATGCTTCGCGTTCGCGTCCTGCCGCTCGCGCCTCCGCCGCCCGGGGTAGTTCGCCTCGGACCGCACGTGCCTTGCGAGATACCGCTCGACGTTGTGCCGCCGGACCTGCAAATCATCGGTTCGGAGTTCTGGATGGTCTTCAACCGGCGCCGTGAAGTGGTCGGGGTTGAGCGTCTCGCCGAAGAATCTTTGACAGAAGCAAACACCGCACTGGACCAGGGCCCACGACGGTCCTCGTGATTCGATCGCTGGTCGTCGGCCCGGTTCAGTGAACGTCGATCCGTCATCCATCGCGGAGGCTCATGTCGCTGAAGATTGTCAATCGTATTTGCTACACGATCGCCATCGTCTGCATCATTGCGGGCGTGGTGTACGGGCTGATGTTGATCTGGGGCGATCATTGGCGCAAAGATGCATGGAAGGGTCTGGCGAGCCTGGCCGTCGTGTTCCTCGGCGCGGTGATGACGTTGAGTGTGAATCAGATCATGCTCCGCAACCGCCGCGATGGATAATCCGCCGCCAGGGCGGACGACGGCGGTGGTATACTCCACCCGTGGTCGAGCGTTGCCGGGCGTCGTCGTTGAGCGCATCGCGACGCCCGGTGGTGGCGGGGCCGGAGGTGCCTGATGGGCGAGCGCGAAATCCGCTCTGGAGCATCCGCCGGCGGCGCCGATGCGGGCGATGCGGACTCCGACCGCCGCGCCCGGGAGTGGATCCGACAGCGGCTCCATCCCAGTCGGCGGGAACTGCTCCTGTCGTGGGCGCCGTGGATCGCCCTGGCGCTGGCGGCGGGATTGCTGGGGTGGGCGCTGATGGCGCCGGCGCCGCCGAAGCGGGTGACGATCGCTGCCGGTCCGGTGGACGGCGCTTACTATGCGTTTGCAAAGCGCTACGCCGAGACCTTCGCCGCCAACGGCGTCACGCTCGAGGTGCGCGCGACCGCCGGCACGGTCGAGAACTACAGGCTGCTGGCATCGGGGGAGGCGAACCTGGCGATCGTGCAGGGGGGCGTCGCCGCCGAGGGATTGGACGACCAGGTCCGTGCGATCGCCAGCCTGTACTACGAACCGGTCTGGATGTTCGTCCGCGAGGAGCGCACGCCGAACCTGTTCAAGCTCGAGGGGCGGCGCATCGCCGCGGGCCAGAAGGACAGCGGCACGCTGGAAATCACCCGGCGGCTGATGCAGGCCAACGGCGTCGCCGACCGGGTCACGCTCGTGCCCATCGGTGGCGTCGCCGCAGCGGATGCGCTGCGAAAGGGGGACGTCGACGTCGCCGTCTTCGTCCTCTCGCCGGACGCCGCGCTGGTCAAGGAACTGCTCGGCGATGCCGGGCACGTTCGTCCGCTCAATTTTGACCGTGCGGAGGCGTACACGCGTCGCTTCCGTTACTTCTCGCGCGTGAACCTGCCGCGCGGCGCGATCGACCTGGCGCGCGACCTGCCGCCGCAGGACGTGCAACTGATCGCGTGCGCGGCGAACCTGGTCTGCCGCGCGGACCTGCACCCGGCGATCGTTCCCCTGGCGATCCGGGCCGCCAAGCTCGCCCACGAGCGCGGCGATCTGCTGTCGGAGCCATACCAGTTCCCGTCGACGCGGTACGTCGAGTGGCCGCTCGACCGGTCAGCGCGGACGTACTTCGAGTCGGGGCCTCCATTCCTCCAGAAGTACCTCCCGTTCTGGGTGGCGGCGCTGGTGGATCGCCTGAAGTATCTGCTCTTGCCGCTGATCACGCTGGTCCTGCCCCTGATGCGCATCGCCCCCCCGCTGTACGTCTGGCGGATGCGCTCGCGGATTTACCGGTGGTACCGGATCCTGCAGGAGTTGGACCGCCACATCAGCGACCGGGCCGCGCGCGGCGCCGACCGCGCCGCGCAGGCGGGCGGCCACGCCGGCGCCTCCGACGACAACGACGACGACATCGCGCGCGACATGGCCGTGCTGCGCGTGCTCGATCGCGAGTTGTCGGAGCGCAAGACCGTGCCCCTCTCGTACATGCAGGAGTTCTACAATCTCCGCGTCCACGTGGACCTTCTGCGGCACCGGCTCGAGCGACAGCGACAGGCTCAACCCTCCTCCGGTCCCCCGTCCGAAATGGCGCCGTAGAGCCGAGTTTTTCGAGCCCGAACGACCTGTGGAAGGTCCGCGCTGCCCGAGCCGCGCGACTTCCGCCACATCCGCGCAGGAAAAATAATGGGCACCCAATAGAATTCCGGCGGGCGGGCATGGCCTTTGCCGCCCTTCATGATGGCGCGGGTTGGACCTGCCAAATGTGCGGCGGGTCCGTCCCGCAGGGCCTCTTACCTGGAAAGGAGCCATGTATCATGGCATACGCAATCAAGCATCGCGGACAGACCGAGACGGCGAGCGGGCTGGACGTGCTCGCGGGCGTCTGGTTACTGATCAGTCCCTTCGTCCTGGCGTTCGGGTCATCCCATACGGCCGCGACCGCGAACAACGTCGTCCTGGGGATCGTGATCGGGCTGCTGGCGCTTTACCGCTTCTTCAGTCCCGATAAGGGCGTGGGCGTGAGCTGGATCAACGTTCTCCTGGGGATCTGGGTGCTGATCAGCCCATGGGTCGTGAGGTTCAGCGCATTTCAGACCGCCACGGTCAACAACGTGATCACCGGGATCATCGTGATCCTGCTGGCGGGGTGGAGCGCGCTGGCGACGGGGTCATCGGCCCAAGGGCCGGACGGCGGGCGGACGATGCCGCGGGCTTGAGCATGACGGGCGGATGACGGCATCGACCGCGCGACGGTGGCCGTCCCGCACGGTGGGGAGGGTGCGGGGCCCGGCCGCCGGGGGCTGCCGGTGGACACACGATGAGGCGCCGGCGTGGAGTCTAGTCTAATGCGACGCGATCGAGGGGTGTGGCGTAGGGGTCGATCGGTCCCCGGCGCGCCGCGACGCCCTCTCGTTGGGAGCGGTATGCGGGGATTGCGTCGGATCTGCACGACGGACCGGAGGAAATCACCGGACGAACGGAAAGCTCTCGTCCATCGGCGTGGTGGCCAGGTCGTAGAGGAAGTCGCCCAGGCGCTGGGTGACGGTTTCGATGAGCTTCTGGGCCTTTTCGGGCGTGGCGGCGCTGGGGTCGCCGGCGCCGGTGTCGTCGGTCAGGAGGTGCCACGGGCGGGTGATGCTGACCCAGCCCTTGTTGATGGCGTCGAACTTCGTCTTGTGCATGGTGCCGGGGCCGGCCTGGCTCATGCGCATGAGGTGGGGGAAGTACGCCAGGCCCATGGAGGTTTCCATCTCGTCGGCGTGCTCGCCGGGGGCTTTGAAGAGGGTGGGGTAGAGGTCGGCGGCGACGCGGTACCAGTCGCAGACGCAGATGAAGACGCCGGTGCGGTGGTGGAGCTCGCGGGAGAGGGGCTTGAGCTCGTTGCCGCCATGGCCGTTGAGGAGGACGAGCTTTTTGAGTCCCTGGCGTTCGAGGGCGTCCACGAGGTCGGTGATCAGCTTGAGCAGAGTGGTCGGCGTGACCGAGAGGGCGAGCGCGCCCTTGACCTTGAGGTGGTTGGTGTTGACGCCGAAGGGCATGGTGGGGAGGAGGAGGACCTTCGCGCCGCGTTCGTAGGCGCGGGCGCAGGCGCGGCGGCCGACCTCTTCGACCTGGAAGTTGTCGGTGCCATAGGGCATGTGAAAGTTGTGGGGCTCGGTGGCGCCGAAGGGGAGGACGGCGGCGTCCCATTTCTCCGAGCGGATGAAGTGGTGAGTTTGCTCGGCGAGGACGAAGTCGTGGGAGTGGGTCATGCGCGAATCATAAAACGAAAGGCCGTAAAACGTAAAACATAAGGATGCGCATTCACTCTCCGAGGAATTCGCCCACCGGTTTCAGCGTGTCCGTGTGATCGGCGATGATCTTGACCGTGGCGATGATCGGGACGGCGAGGAAGGCCCCTGGCGTGCCCCAGAGGAACCACCAGAGCAGGACGCCGATCAGGACGGCGACGGGGTTGAGCTTGAGGTGCTGGCCATAGGCATAGGGGCTGACGACGTTGTTCTGAAGGGTGGTGATGACCAGGTAGCTGCCCGGGACGGCCAGGATGTGGCCCATCGAGTCGAATGTGGCGAAGGCGATGACG
>DATBFY010000458.1:0-3588 GCA_036558265.1 Tepidisphaeraceae bacterium
AGGGGCAACCGCCGCCGCGCCGTCGGCTTCCAAGCCGGCCGAGCAGACGCCGGCACCGCCGGAATCGTTCACGCGGCGCCTGGCGACCGAGCATTCGGCCAATTTGCAGATCGAAGGCGCTCGCGGCCCCGCGGCGCCGGCGCAACCCGCCAAGCCCGCCGCCCAAACGCCAGCGGAAGGCACGCCGCTCTCCCGCAGTGCCGGCGAAGCCGGCGATAAGCCGACACCGGCGGCGGTCGCGAGCGGTCTCGACGCGTTGCGGCTTACTCCCGACCCGCTGGATGAGCCGGTGGACGTGGTGATCCTCGTTAAGACCCCTCTGGCACCGCCGCAGCCCAACACGGCCACGGGCGGGCCCGCCGCGACCCTCCAGGCCCCGCCCGAACCCGCCGGCGGAGACGCCAAGCGCGAGAGCGAGTCGAAGAAGTGATCAAGCGGCGACGTGGACCCCGCGCCACGCCCAGACCAGCACCGCGCCTCCCAGCACGATCCGGTAGATGGCAAACGGGGTGAAGCCGCGCTTGCGCACCCACCCCATGAACCAGTGCACGACGACCAGGGCGACCACGAAGGAGATCGCGAAACCGATCGCCAGCAGGACCCAGCGGTCGTGCGACATCGTCACGGGCGGCAGGGCTTGTCCCTCTTCCCCCTTGTGCTTGATCACGGTCTTGTAGAAGTCGTAAAGCGTGGCGGCTGCCATCGTCGGCATGGAGAGGAAGAACGAGAACTCCAGCGCGGACGAGCGGTTCATGCCCGCGATCTGTCCCGCCGCGATCGTTGACATCGAGCGGCTGGTGCCTGGAAAGATCGCCGACAAGGTCTGCACCAGCCCGATCCACAGCGCCTGCCCGAAGGTCATCTCCTGCATGTGGTGGGTGACGGGGCGGGTGAAGAGGCGATCGACCACCCACATGACGACCCCGCCGATCACCAGCGCGCCGCCGATCACGTAGATGTTCTTCAGGTTGTTCCCGATCACCTTCGTGAGCAGGAACGCCGGGATGGCCGTGGCGAGAAAGGCGATGAACGTGAGCGTCAGCGGATGGTTGAACGCGTTGCGATCGCCGTGCTCGCCCCTGGGAAAACTGGCAACGAATCGCCCGATCCGCCGGCGGAAGTAGACCGGCAGGCACAGCACCGCCCCGAGCTGGATGACGATCGTGTACATCAGCCAGAACGAGTCGCTCTTCCTGAAGAACTCTTCGACGATGCGCAGGTGTGCGGTGGAGCTGACCGGCAGGAACTCGGTCAGGCCTTCGATGACGCCCAGCAGGGCGGATAGCAGATAGTCGTTCACAGCAGGTTCTTTCCGAAAGAAGGAGGGATGAATCCGGGCGGTTGACGCGGGTCAGGTGAACAACCACCGGAACAGGACCTGGCACACGACGTTCGCGTACACCGCCGCCGCCAGGTCGTCCATCAGAATGCCCCATCCGCAGGGCAGTCGTTCGAGTTGTCTCGCGGGCGGGAGCTTGACGATGTCGAACAGGCGGAAGCCGGCGAACACCGCCAGCAGCGTCCAGTATCCCCTGCCTTGCGGGTATATCGGCACGAGCAGGGCGGTCAGACAAATGCCCGCGGCCTCGTCCAGGACGCACGCGCCGGGATCCTTTCGTCCGTAGTATTGGACCGTCCAGCGGCCCAGCGCCACGCAAAGCGCGCCGAAGAGGAGGGTGCCCAGCACCAGCGCGACATTCCAGGCGATCTCAGTTTGCGATATGGGATATCGGTACAGCCCGGCCAGCACGATCGCGAGCAGGATCGTCGTCAGCAGCGAGCCCGCCGTCCCCGGCGCCACCGGTGACATCCCCGACCCGCCGACGGTGACGATCCATCGCCGCCAGGCACCCGCAGCCGCCTCCGTGGCAGGCGTGTTCACCGATGTTCCTCCGTCCCGGAGCTGGCTCATGTCGCGCCCGCCCCCGTGGCGGCGGCGGCGGCGGCCGCGGCGCGCTCCTGCTCGCGGTACATCGCGATGGCGCGCTGGATGTAGAGCAGCCCGCTGACCACCGTGATCACGACCGTCGCCCAGATGCAGAAATCGCGGAAACCGGCGGCGTACCAGTCGAAGTCCTTGTCGTCCTTGAAGCGCGGGTAGTAGTTCACGTACACGAGGATGACCAGGATCGTCACCGACTGGAAGACCATCTTGAGCTTCCCGCTGAACTGCGCGCCGAAGTTCCGCCCGCCTCCCTCGCTCATGCCGCGGAAGGTCGTGACCAGGAGCTCCCGCGCCAGCAGGATCACGACGATGCCCGGCGCCACGCCGGTCAGCGTCTTGACCACCATGCCCGGCTCGCCCCCATGCTTCACCGTCTCGGGGATGATGAAGTTCTTCCCCGCGAAGAAGATGAAGCTCCCCAGGACCAGCACCTTGTCCGCGAACGGGTCGACCACGCGCCCGAACTGCCCCTCCACGTGCCAGCGGCGGGCCAGGAACCCGTCCAGAAAATCGGTGATCAGCGCGACCAGGTACACGCCGAACGCGATGTTGAGAAACCACGGGTCGCCGCGCCCCTCGTACTGGTAATACGCCAGCATCACGAAGAAGACCAGCGACAGCACCAGGCGCAGGCCCGTTAGAAGATTGGGGACGTGCCGGAACATCGGCGTGTGATTCTACGCCCCCAGGCGGCACGCCGCGAGTGCGGAATCGCCGCCGGCAGTTTGCGGTCACACCGAAGGTGCACGTCGATCGCCTCTCCACCCCGCGCCTGCGACACGGTATAACGTCCGCCATGCCCGACATTCGCGTCCTTCCCGACTCACCGGCGATCGCCCGGGCCGCGGCGGATCTGATCGCCGCCACCGCCGGCGAGCTTGCCGCTCGAGGCGAGCCCTTTTCACTGGTCCTCTCAGGCGGCTCGACCCCAAGGCTCCTCTATCAACTGCTGGCCGCCGATCCGTATCGCGGGCGCATCGATTGGCCCAACGTCGAAATCTATTTTGGCGACGAGCGCGCCGTCCCCACCGACCACCCCGATTCCAACTTCAAGATGGCCAACGAGGCGCTGCTTGCGCACGTGCCGATCAAGCCCGAGAACATCCACCGCATGCGCGGTGAGATCGACCCCAATCAGGCCGCCATCGAGTACGGCCGCATGCTCAAGGAGCGCTTCGGCGACGATGGCGGTCCCGACATCACGCTCCTGGGCATGGGGGACGACGGCCACACTGCCTCGCTCTTCCCCCACACGCCGGCCGTTGGCGAGACCCGGCACCGCTGTGTCGCCCAGTTCGTCGAGCATTCGACGACCGGCCGAAGCTGGCGGATCACGCTGACCGCCCCGTTCATCAACCGATCCGCACAGGTCCTGGCGCTGGTCACCGGCGCGTCGAAGGCCGCGCGACTGGCCGAGGTCCTCTACGGCCCGCGCGATCCCGAACGCCTGCCGATCCAGTTGATCCAGCCCGCGCCGGGGCGCCTGATCTGGCTGATCGACCAGGCCGCCGCCGCGCAACTGCCCAGGCAATCCTGAACCTTGACACCCTTGCCGTCCAACCTATCATGAGTCCGCCCGACTCAAAGTCAGGCCATGCGCTTTGGGGTATGGTGTAACGGTAGCACAGCAGACTCTGGATCTG
>DATBFY010000459.1:0-20145 GCA_036558265.1 Tepidisphaeraceae bacterium
ACGGCCCATCCTTTTGAATATGAGGGCGCGAATGACTCGTCAACATGCCTCGCGAATCATTCGCGCCCCCACCGCTAAAGCAGTGGGCCACCCGGAAGTTCTTTTGCTCCTCCACGCGAGACGTACGTCACACACCTCACGCCAGGATCTCGTTCACGATCCGCCCGCCACGCACGATGTCGATCGGGCGATTCCCGGGCGCGATCAGACGCTTCTCGTGGTCGATGCCGAGCTGGTGGTACAACGTGGACGCCAGGTCCTCGATTCCCACCGGGTCGCTGTTCGGTTCGGCGCCGGTCGCGTCGCTCGAGCCGTGGATCACCCCGCGCTTGATCCCGCCGCCGGCCAGCACCACGCTGAACACGCGCGGCCAGTGGTCGCGGCCGGCATCCTTGTTCACCTTGGGCGTGCGGCCGAACTCGCTGCTCACCATCACCAGCGTCGAATCCAGCAGCTTGCGCTGCTCCAGGTCATGGATCAGCGCCGCGAACGCCTTGTCGAACTCCGGCATCTGCTTCTTGAAGCCATTGGTGATGTTGGAGTGGTGATCCCAGCCGCCGAACGTCATCGAGACGAAGCGCACGCCGCCTTCCACCAGCCGCCGCGCCAGCAGCATCCGCCCGCCCGCCGTGTTGCGGCCGTAGGCGTCCTTGAGCGCGTCCGGCTCGGCCTTGAGATTGAAGGCCTCGCGGGCGCTCTTGCTGCTGATCATCGCGTACGCCTTCTGATAGAACGAGTCCATCGCGTCCAGGTCGTCGCTCTTCTCCAGCGTCTTGAAGTGATCGTCGACGGTTGCCAGCATCGACTTGCGGCGGTCAAAGCGCGCGTCGTCCACGCCGCCCGGCAGGCTCAGGTCGCGCACCGTGAAGTTCCCGCCCCGGCTGCCCGGGTCGCTGCCCAGCGAGAACGGTCCGTAGGTGTTCGACAGGTAGCCCGACCCCGCGTACGGGTTGGGCATCGAAGGGATGCACACGTAAGGCGGCAGGTTGTTCCGCACGCCGAACTCGTGCGACACGATCGATCCGAACGACGGGTACGCCAGCGCCGGGCTTGGCCGATACCCCGTGAACATGTTGTGCGTGCCGCGCTCGTGCGCCGCCTCGCCGTGCGTCATCGAGCGGATCACGCAGATCTTGTCCGCGATCGCGGCGGACTGCTTCATGTGCTCGCCGAAGACCTCCCCGTCCAGCTTGGTCTTGACGGTGCCGAAGGGGCCGCGGTACTCGATCGGGGCGTTGGGCTTCGGATCCCACGATTCGTGCTGGGCCATCCCGCCCGGCAGGAAGATGTGGATCACGCTCTTGGCGACCCCTTCCTTCGACGGCCCGCCGTGCGCGTCATTGACAGCCTGGGCAGCGCGGGCGGTCTGGGTGAAGTAATCCCCCAGCGTCAAGCCCAGCCCCCCAATCAAACCCACATACATGAGGTCGCGCCGCGACGGACGAACGTGACGCGGATCGTTGCACCACCCGTCAACCAGTTTCTGGCTCATACGACTTCCCTCGAACTCAAGAAGGACACTCTGGAAGTGTTCATTTCCCCGGCGATTTTCCAGTGCGGCTCACCGGTTCGACGCTAACAAGCTATAGCACCCCAATCATCGGCGTGTTGAAGAGTTCGACCCTCTTTCGCAACGCTTGTTCAAACAAGCGTCGTCCCCGCGTCTCGATCCGCTATTGGTGGTAGTAAAGCGACGCCCAAAGCACGTCCATCACCGGATTATTGGACTCCGCAAGACCCTGCGCCTTCACCAGGTAATCCACCGGAGGCCCGCCCGAGTCCGACCACACGAACACCGACCGGTTCAACCACTTCGCCGACCCGTCCGTGTACAGCACGTTCACGCCGTCCCCGTGCCGTCGATTCACGTATGCCTCGGTCGAAAACAGGTCCGCCACGATCGGCTTCTCGCCTTTGCTGTGGTCGTAGAGGTCCAGCGGGTCGGTCCGGCGCGACAGGCGCGTCAGATGCCACATCGACAGCGTCGCCCGGATGCTCTCGGGCACGTTGGAAGGCACCGTCTTCAGGTCGTCGGGGATGTACTGCTCGACGTTCATGCCATACCCCGCCTGGACGTTCTTCGTCGGGTCGCCGTCGTCGCCGGGCGGCCAGGGGTTATCCGACGTGTTGAACCGGAAACGCGGGTCGTTCTCCGACGGACAGTAGTAGATTTCGGGCGACTTCATCAGCCCCGCGACGTAAAGCCGTCCGAACAGCACGAACTCCGGCTTTCCCGTGCTTGCGGATGCCGAGTACACCATCGAGTTGTATTGCTTGTAGTAGTTCGCCCCCACGTTCCGCCACCCGATCACCACCTGGTCGCGGTTGTCGTGCGCATATTCGACGAACGCAAGATATATCTGTCGGAGGTTGCTCAGGCACGCCACCCGCCTCCCCTGTTCCCGCGCCTTCGACAACGCCGGCAGCAGGATCGCCACCAGCACCGCGATGATCCCGATCACGACCAGCAGCTCGACGAGAGTGAACCCGCCGCGCCTGCGAGGCGCCTTGGAACGATCCATGATCATCACTGCCTGGAATACATCGATCCCCAGATCACGTCCACCCATGAATTATTCTGTGCGTTTAGATCCTGCAGCTTGGCGAGGTAATCCACCGGACCCGTACTCGGATCATCCCAGACGAACGTCGAACGGTCGAACCACTTCGCCGAACCGTCGATGAAGACCGCGTTGATGCCGCTGCCGTGCCGACGCACCACGTGCGCCTCCGTCGCCATCAGGTCGGCGATCAGGGGCCACTGCCCCATGCCGATCGGGCTGGTCTTGGAGTCCCCCGGGCGCTTGCGCCGCCAGATCGACAGCCGCGGCAAATGGAAGTTCGACAGCGTCCCCTTCAGGTCGTCGGGAATGTAGTATTCCGAGTTCATCGCGTAGCCGGCCTGCACGTTCTTCGTCGGGTCGCCCTCGTCCCCGGGGGGCCAGGGGTTGTCCGACGTGTTGAACTGGAACTTCGGATCGTTCTCCGACGGGCAGAAGAACGCCTGCGGCGACTTCATGAGCCCAGCGAGGTATAACCGGCCGAAGAGCACGAATTCGGGCTTGCCCGTGATGCTCGACTTGGCCGTGTACACCATCGAGTTGTATTGCTTGAAGTAGTTGTCCCCCACGCTTCGCCACCCGATCACCACCTGGTCGTGGTTCTCGTGGGCGTACTCGGCAAAGCAGATGTAGATCTGGCGAAGATTGCTCAGGCACGCGACCCGCCGACCCTGTTCCCGCGCCTTGGCAAGCGTCGGCATCAGGATCGCGATCAGCACCGCGATGATCCCGATAACCACGAGCAGCTCGACCAGCGTAAACGCGCGCGGCGCTCCGCTGGTATCCCTGCAATCGTTCCTTGATCTGCTGCTCATACGGCCGCGCCTGCAAAGAGGCGAAGAATGGGGTGCCCAGGCAAGTATTCTACCGCTTAGAACTCCCGAACGTTCGGGGAAATTGCTTCACCAACCGGCGACGATTTTCCCCTAGGGAGCGTCGGTACCAGGCTGTAGACCAGCACCGGCGTCATCACGGCGATGACCGCGCCCAGGGTCAGGGGGGCAAGAAGGGTCGCGGGAGCGTGCTGGAGGGTCTTAAGGAGGAGCAAGGCCGTCATCGGCACCACCAGATTATCCCACCCACCCGTCGCCCAAGCCTCGACCAGAGCTAGAATTAACGCAACCAAGGCGGCCAGCAGCACCGATTCCGCGCGGCCGGTATTGCCCATGAACAACAAAGTCAGGTGGGTAGCTGAAAATGTGACTACTGCGAAGGCCAAGGATCCTTCCAGACTCTTGCACCCGCCGACCGTCTGAAACCGCGCCATCCCGTAGCGTCGGCCCACCAGGGCGGCCGCCGCATCCGCCAGGGCGAGCGTGAGCATCGGGGCCAGATAGGTGATCCGATCGTCACCCGAGAGGATGAAGAGGAGGGCCGCGGTGATCGGGAACAGGAACTCCCCCAAGGACTTGCGGCCGACCCCGTCGAGAATGCCGTTGACGTGGTTCCCCAGTGCCGCCAGGTATCGGCGGGCGACCAGGAGGGCCAGGTAGATTCCGCAGAGGGAGATGGCGGATCGACGGGATTCCAACACCCAGGGCAGCGGGCACAGGATTAAGCCAATAGCGATGTGCAATAACTTCCGACAGATCTCGGGCCCGACCTGGAACCGAAGGTGGATCCGGAGGACGGCGTAAAGCGCCAGCCGGGATGCCGCCAGGACGAGGATGATGAAGAGAATGTCTTTCATTGTGTTACCCGATCACCGGAGCGGGGGCGGCGGTCTGGCGCGCGTCAACCACCGGTCCGAACACGTAGTTGACCGGATCCATCAGCTTGAGAGCCTCGTCCAGTTCGGCCCGGGCGGCGCGGCGGAAGGTGCGATAGCGGAACCCGCCGGCGCGCAGGGCGTGACGGTGCTTCCACCAGACCACCCGACAGGTGCCGGCGAAGAAAAACCGCTGGAGCAAGGCCCTGGCGCAAACGGTCAGGCGCGAGCGGCGGGCGCGCAGGATCGCCAGCCGCTCGCATTGGAAGCGGACGTGGTATTCCTCGTCGGCGAGGATCTGGTCGCACAGGCTGCGGAGGACCGGTGAGGACGTCGCTTCGCGCAGGGCGGCGTAATAGACCCTGGCGATGATCTCGGCGGTCACGAGCACTGAGATCGATAACTCGAGGCCGGCCCGGTGCCGGAGCCAACGGAACACCGCGTCCGGCCAGGTGTGGGCCGTGCGCGGGATGCCCGCCAGGTCGAGCACGCGCCCCAGGTCGCGGGCGTGGCGGTGTTCCTCGGCGATGAAGAGGCGCAGGGCGTACACGTAATCGTGGTCGCCGGTGAGCTGGGCATATTCGCTCGCCAGGCCTTGAAAGTGCTTGCCCTCGGATGATTCGCCGAGCTGGAATTCCTGCATGCTCGACGCGATGGCGTCGCGCTCGGCCTGGGTAAGCGTGACGCCCTGGTGCCAGGGGATGGGCAGGAGTGACGCGGCGTTGCGGTGGAAGTACTCGCGCCACTCTTCGCTGGACTGGGACATGAGCAATTCGCGATGAGGCATGACAGACCTTTCAAAACATTTATCGTAGAAACAATGATTTGGGAAAACGCGCGCGGGGCGCGCCCCCCAGGGGTCGCGCCCCGCGCGGTGATTATCTTGTCGGACCGGCGACGGATTGGACGGCGCCCGCCGTGCCGGCGCCGGCGCTCAGGGGGCCGAAGAGCTGTCGGGTCTTCTGGTCCCAGACGTCCAGCGGACTCGGTGGGACGTAGATGATGTCCCCCTCGTCGAGCAGGTAGTTCTGCCGCGTGTCGCCGTCGAGGTAGATACGCGTCATGTCGATGACCGCGGTGGCGCGCGGGTGGTCCGCGGTGGCGGGGCGGCTGACGTGAACCTGCTGCGGCCAGGCGCGATCGTTAAAACCGGCGGCGGCCAGCGCGCTGACCACCGTGTTGCGCCCGGTGAACGGCTTGCGACCCGGCTCGCGGCAGGCGACGCCGAAGACCTCGTAGAACTTGCTGTTGTACTCGGCGACGTCCACCTGGACGTCGAGGTTGTTGTAGTACCTGGCGCCCGCGGTGCGCAGCAGGTCACCGATCTCGCGCGGGGTCTTGCCCGCGACGTAAAGTTCGCCTAGCAGGTTCAGCGAGATCATGCCGTCGGGACGGATCGTGGTGGTGAACTGGTCGAGCTCCTTCACCCCGGGGGCGCGGATGAGCAGCTTGTCCGGCGGGGCGACGCGGTATTCGGTGGCGGCGACGTCGCGCTCGGCGGCGGGGCGGAAGATGCCGGCGGGGCCTTCGGCGATGGGGTCGCTTTGGCGCTCCTGGATGCAACCGCCGGTCAACGCGAAGAGGGCGAGCACCACCCCGCGATAAATCGCGGGGCGTGGCAGCGCGAAACGGGGGTTTTCAGCTTGGTGTTTCATGGGGCGATGCTCCCGCACAAAGGACGCCGCTTGGCGATCGAAATTTCTTTGTGACGCAAAGGAAATGTTCAAATAAAAACCGGCCCGCCCACGCGACTGCCTACGCTGGTGAGAATCCTTTAGACAGCGGCAGGCGGGCCGGTACAGCGCGGCCCGCGGCGGCCATGGCGTCGGCCACCACCTGTTCCAACTCCTGCACGTATTCCAGGAAACGCTTGCGACCATCATCGGTCAACCGCACCAGCGTCTGCGGGCGGTTGTTCCGAAAGCCCTTCCAGACCTCCACCAGTTTCGACTCCTGCAATAGCTGCAGGTGCCGGCTGAGGTTCCCGTCCGTCAACGAACACAGGCCCTTGAGATCGTTGAAGAGCAGCCCTTCGGGATGGGCCGCGAGCGACGACATGATGCTCAACCGCGCCTTCTCGTGGATGACGCGCTCGAGTTTCTCGTACGCGAAGCGGCCACTCTCGCCCGCCTGCGGCGCGGCGTGCGCTTCGTCCGCGCCGGCATGACCGGCGCCCGCGTGCGAATCTGTCCGCTTACGCCCGGCCATGATTCCTTTCCAGCGTCCACCACAGGATGACCGCGGCCAGGATCTGCCCGGGCGCGAAGATCAACGCCATCGTCCAGGGCCAGAACGCGGTCACGCCGTCGGTCAGGGCGATACACAGGAGTCCGGCCAGCAGGTAGTACCCGCCGACGATCGAGATCGCGCCGGGCAGCACCCGCCGCGACGCGAACACGCCCAGGGCGAAGAGGATCGCCCACAAGCCGGGCAGGAGCCAAACCTCATCGTGTGCGAAGAGCACCATGCACAGCGTCAGCAGCGCGCCGGTCACCAGGCTTGGCACGAACTGTTCGGCGGCCTGGATCGTCAATTCCTTCTGCAGGGGCGAGTGGGACTTGACGCAGCGGAGGATCATCTCGGTGGCGGCGGCGGCGACGCTGAGCAGCGCCGCGACCAGCCAGAAGACCAGGTACCCCTTCACGTTCCGGTGCGCCTGGGGCAGGAGCATGGACTGCGCCAGTGCCGTGCCGATCGCGACGGCCGCCGAGAATGCCGCGGTCGCCGAGCGATACCCGCGGAACACGGCAGTGCGGGCCATCTGCTGGCGGATCTGGGAGATTTGCGAGAGCGCTTCGTGCAGTTCCATGGACCTTCCCTACATCGCGAACTTTACGATGCAAAGTTTACATCGGCGATTGGGAGTGTCAAGGTGAAAAAATAACAGACGGTGCTCGGCATCGTCATCCTGAGGGAGTCTAAGACGACCGAAGGATCTTGCGGCGAGGGAGCCGATCGTCCCGTCGCGGCAAGATCCTTCGTCGGTAGAACCTCCACAGGATGACGTCGCTTACGAGGCTTCCGATCGACTCGGATTCAGCTACTCCGCCAGCGCCAGTTCCCCGACGCCGCCGGGCTTGAGCACCGGGGTGATCGCCAGCACCTGGCCGTCCTTGGTGGCGGCGTAGATGGTAGCGTCCTTGGTGTTGGTGCCGAAGGCGACCAGGTCGGTGCGCTTCGACGTGAAGCGCTGCTCGCCGCTCGCCTTCTCGATGGCGACGATGATGTTGTCCTTCCGCTGGAAGTAGGCGTACTTCTCGTCCTCGGAGACGAGCTTGACGGCGTCCTTGACGACCCACTTGGGCTCGCGGATGGCCGGGCCGTTCACCTTGTCGATCGCGACGACCCCGCGGCCGCCTACCGGCAGGTAGACCATCGTCGCCGTGATCGCCGGGGTGGACTCCAGCGGCGCGCCGGCGTAGTACTTCCACTTTTCCTTTCCTTGCGTCTTATCCAGGCAGTAGAACTTAGAATCGGTCGAGGGGACGTAGACGCCGAAGTCGTCCACTTGCAGATCCGCATTGATCGGCCCGAACGTCTGGAACGTCGGTCCCGTGGACGTCGGCGGCCAGATCGACTGGCGGTTGTCGGCGTTGACGGCGAAGACCTGCCCGTCGCTGAAGGCGGCGTAGACGACCCCCGACAGCGTGGCGGGACCGGCGCTGATCTGCACGCCGGTCTTGGCCATCAGGTCCCAGACCTGGTTGACCGGCTTGTATTGCCCGGGGACCAGCTCGATCGCGACCACGCGCCCGGAGCCGCGGCTGTCCACACCGAAGAAGACGCGGCTGCCGCCCACCCATCCCGAGGCGTTGGTGCGCGGGGCGGAGTCGGGGGTGAACGAGCGCTCCTTCTTCTGGGCGTCGCGGCGGTAAATCTCCAGCGTCGTGTTGGTCGGGATGACGATGTGCTCCTTGAGCACGACCGGCGGGTGCATCGGGATGCGCGAATCGGTGACGCGGTCGGAGAAGCGCACCACGCCGCTGCCGCGGTTGAGCCCGTATGCGTAGTTCTTCTTGGTGTAGACGAAGACCAGGTCCTCCTTGACGAAGACGCGATCGACGGTGTCGTCCTTGAGCTCCAGGTTGGCGCCCCACTCGCGTTTGAAGCTCTGTGCGGGAAGGTTCTCGATGGCGGGCGCGGGGGCGGGCGATTCCTGCCGGCAACCCACCAGGGCGCCGCCGCCGATCACGGTCGCGGCCGCCAACACAAGGGACAGAAGATGCTTTCTCACGGGTGCTCCTCGTATGCGTGCGTGCGCGCGTCGAAGGCGCGAAAGAGGCGCGAAAGATAGCATCGGTGCGGGTTTAGCGTCAAACGGCCGGTCGGCAGCGAACAGGGGGCCCGGTTACAATCGATACGCCCAAGCCCCGTTCCAACATCGTGGCTCGCCCGCCGTTATATGAATGGTTGTCGGACGAACAGGGAACGCCCAGAGCGAGGATTCGATTATGCCACGTCGGTTGATCCTGCATGTGTTTGCCGCCGCGATCGGTTTGATGGGGGGTGTTGCGGGGGTTCGCGCGGCCGATGCGCCGGGCAAGCCGGGGCCTGCCGCCGCCGCCGCGCCGGCGCGCGATGCCGCCAACGCGATCTCAATCGGCAATCTTCAGTCCGCCGTGGACGATCTCAAGCTCACCGGCGACGCCAAGGCCAGGGTGGACGCGATTTTGGCCAAGGCCAAGGAGGATGCCGCCGGGCTGCAGGGGAATGGCAATCGGCGGCAGGCCATGGCGCAGATCGTCCGTTCGGCGGCCGAGGAGATCTCGGCGGCGCTGGACGAGGATCAGCGGTTGTTGTTCCAGGGCAAGCTGCAGGCCGCCGCCCGCGCGGCGGGCGCGCAAGGTCGCGGCGGTCCCGCCGGCGCGGCAGGGGGGGCGGGTGGTCCGCGCTTCGCCGCCGTCGCCGATCGGATCAAAGAGGCCGTCGGCTCGCTCGGGCTGTCGAACGAGCAGCGCCCGAAGGTTGACGCGGTGGTCGCGGATCTGGAGAAGAAGCTCGAAGAGCTTCGCGCCGCGGGCCCGGGTCCCGAGACGCGGCAGAAAGTCGTGGCGCTGCGCGCGGATGCTCTCAAACAACTCAGGTCGATCCTCACCGACGAGCAACGCGCCAAGTTCCAGGAGGCGATTCGGCAACCGCCGCAAGGCGCGGGCGGCGCTGCGGCGGCCGGGCCGCGGATCCAGGCCGTGCTCCAAAACGTTCAGGCGAAGTTGGCGGAGCTGAACCTGACCGACGACCAGAAGGTCAAGGTTCGCTCGGCGTTCGAGGAGACGCGCCGGAAATTCCAGGAGCTGCGCCCGCAGTTGCAAGGCGGGCCGCCCTCGCCCGAGCTGCGCGAGAAGATCCGCACCACGCTGGAGGATTTCCGCAAGCAGCTCGACGACATCCTCACGCCCGAGCAGCGCGAGAAGATACGCGACGCGATCCCCGGCGGTCCGCAAGGCCGTCCCGGCGGCGCGGGACGGCCGACGGGGAAGAAACCGGCGCAAAAGTAAGCGCTTCGGCTCCGCCGTCGCGTCCGCTATAACGCGATCCATGCGGCGCATCCCCGTCCGCGCGGACCCGCGGCACATCCTGTGGCACTACGCCAGCGGCCGGATGCCCGATTTCGCCAACCGGTGCGACGGCCCGGTCGGGTGGGTGCGCTGGAGTCACCGCGGCGTCCAGCCGCTGGACGAGATCCGGATTCCCGCGTCGCAGCAGCGTTACGTCTTCGCCGACGCGTTCGCGCTCCGCATCAACACGGCCTTTGAAGTGGTCCTGCGCGCGTGCGCGGACCCGACGCGATTCGGCAAAACGTGGATGACGCCCGAGCTCATCGAGGGGCTGATCTCGCTCAACAGGATGGGGTACGCCCATTCATTCGAAGCCTGGACGGTCGAGGGCGAACCGGAGTTGGCCGGTGGGGTCTGGGGCGTGCAGATCGGCTCGTTCATCACTGCCAGCAGCATGTTTTATCGCGTGCCCAACGCCGCCAAGGCGGCGTACGGCCGGATGCTGCTGCACCTCAAGGGGCGCGGCTTTTCGACGGTGGATACCGGCATGGTGCCCGAGCACCTCGTGAACTACGGCAGCCGGTACGTCCCGGCGTGGCGGTTCGAGGAAATGATGCGGCCGTTGCTCACCCAGGCTCGGACGATCCTCGATGGCCTGGCGCCGCCGATGCTGCCGGCGCCCTTGCGCTGGCGCCTGGCGACAGCCCGCATGGTGCGTGGCGTGACCAGACGATTGGGCATCGGTCAGGCGGGGCCATAACGAAAAACGACCGTGCCGCCCGGGAACGACGGGCGGCACGGCCACGAGCATTGAACAGACGTGATCCGTTACGCGCGAGGTGAATCAGATGTCCCCGTGCTCGTTGATGTAGCTGAACAGCGTGTTCGCCGAGTTCCGCAGGGTTGCGTTGCCGTTGAACATCTCGAACTTGCTCGCGCCGGTGCCGCCGGCGCTGAGCTGGTCGGCGGCCTTAAGGGCCTGCCAGACGCTGATCGTGGCGTTCTTGCCCAGGCCCAAAGCCGCGCCACCCGAGCCGCTGCCCAGGGTAGCCGCGCCCGTGCCCTGGGCGCTGACGACAAAGCCATACTTGGCGGCGACGTTGCCGGCGAGCGACGCGTTGGTCACATAGGTCGCGAACGCCACCGACAGCACCTGCGCGTCGAGCTTCATGCCCTTGACGTTGAACTTCGAGACGAAGTAAGCGGCGATCTGCGTGTTGGTCTTGCCGGCGAGATTATTCGTGCCGGCGTTGGCGCCCCAGAGGTTGGGGAAGTTAGTCGCAAGCCAGTTGCCCAGGTTGGTGGCGTTGGGTCCACCGTTGAGGCTCTTGAGCAGGGCCTGGCCGTTCTTGTTCTGCCAGAAACCGATCGTGGCGGTCATACCGCGCTTGAGCGGATTGCAGACCTGCGGCGGGACCTCGAAGACCTGGTCCTGGTCCGTGCAGCTCGACAGCGCCAGCAGGTTCGCCTTGGGGCCGCAGCCAGTGAGTTGGTTGAGCCACGCCTGCGCCTGCTGCTCGATGGCGGCGCCGCTGGCGCTCGACGTGTCGGCGACGAAGGCGCCCTTGGTCAAGTCCTTGCCGGTGTCGGTGACGATCTCCCACATGGCCATCTGGAACGCGGCGGCCTTGTTGTTGTCCGTGCCAATGCCCGCGTGGAAGCGGCCCCAGAGCTCGCGCACCTGGTCGGCCTTGGCGGCGCCCATCGGGCCGTGCGACGAGCCCGACGGCGGCGACGAGGCGAGGTCCACGACCGTGTAGCCGACGTTGGTGCCGGACGGGAATTCCTGGTCGGGCTCGAGGCAGAAGGCGGCGAAGGTCTGGCCCGGGTTGGGCCGGCCGGCGTAGGTGCCGGGGTTGGCGGCCGCGCGGGTCCAGTTGTAAGCCCCGGCGAGGGCATAATCCTTGGTTCCGTCGAGCGTGTACCACGCGATCGCCGACGCGCCCGGGCCGGCGTCGATCACGTTCATCGTGCCCATTGCGGAAAAAAGCTGACGCTCTTCGAGCGACTCAAGACGACAAGGGGCTGCTGCGGTGGCGGCGGTCGGTGCGCGATTCTTCATGTGGCGTTTTCTCCTCTGCTCCGGTTGAAATCAGTCGATGGCGAGACGTCGCGGCCCCCGTCGTCCCGCGTTCCGTAGGGCGACAACGGCGGCGGTGCGGCTGCGTGGCGCTGCGTTTTGTTGAAATTGCCCGCTAAAGGCGAGGGAGCGTATCCGCGACGCTTCGACTCTACACCGGATTTGACGGGAGGCAAAAAGAGCGTTCACGAAGCCGCCACCGCTCGGATTATCGGCCCCATGCCGGGTCTGATGACCGCTCACGCGCCGTACAATCCCGTTCGATGAGGCGTCTGCTTCGATTCCTGCTGAACGCCACGACGGTGCTGTCGCTCGTGCTGTCCATCGGGACGATCGGGCTGTGGATCACGAGCCATCACCTCGCGCAATATGTCGGCCGATCGAACGCGTCCGCGCCCCACTGGGCCGTGGTGACGCTCCTTGCCGTCTTGCCTGCGATCGAAATGCCGAAAATCGTCCGGCGGCGCCGGGCCATCGCGCGGGCTGCCCACAACCTGTGCCCGGTCTGCGGCTATGACCTCCGCGCGACCCCGGAGCGGTGTCCGGAGTGCGGGAGAATCATGGCGCGACGAGGCGTGTTCGCTTCGTCGTTGTGCTCATCGGTACGCATTGCGATTCAAGCAAGAACTCGCCATACGCCCGATTCAAGAAAATCACGGCGCTGCGGATCATTGAGGCACAGGATATGTTGTGTGCCCGACGCCCATGGCAGATACCCACGACAAGGAGATGGGAGACGGGGCCGGGGATGTCGCCGGATCAGTCGGTTCGTCCTCGTCGTCATCCGGGACGCAGCCACCCGTCTCGTCCGGCGAAGTACAGGCGCGGTTGGCCGCGATCGTGGCCTCGTCGGACGACGCGATCGTCAGCAAGGACCTGAACGGGGTCGTGCAGAGCTGGAACGCGGCGGCCGAGCGGATCTTCGGCTACACGGCGGCGGAGATGATCGGCCGGCCGATCACGGTGCTCATGCCGCCCGAGCGCGTGGACGAGGAGACCCACATCCTCGCGCGGCTTCGGCGCGGCGAGCGGATCGACCATTTCGAAAGCGTCCGCGTCGCCAAGGACGGACGACAGATCGACGTGTCGCTGACGATCTCTCCCGTCCGGGACGCGGCGGGGCGGATCATCGGGGCCTCCAAGGTTGCGCGCGACATCACCGGCCAGAAGCGGGCCGAGCGCGAGCTCCAGGCGGCAAAAGCAGCGGCCGAGCAGGCGAACCGGCAAAAGGATGAACTGCTGGCCAGCGAGCGGGCGGCGCGGGCGGAGGCCGAGCGGGCGAGCCATCTGAAGGACGAGTTCCTCGCCACCCTGAGCCACGAGATCCGCACGCCGCTGAACGCGATCCTCGGCTGGGCACAGATCCTCCGCGCCCAGGCGACGTCCGCCGCCGACGTGGCCGAGGGAGTCGAGATCATCGAGCGCAACGCCCGGGTGCAGACGCAGATCATCGACGACCTCCTGGACATGAGCCGGATCGTGTCGGGCAAGGTCAGGCTGGACGTCCAGCGCCTCGACGTCGGGGCGGTGGTGCGCGCGGCCATCGAGACCGTCAGGCCCGCCGCCGACGCAAAGGGCGTGCGACTCCAAGCCGTGCTCGATCCCCTGGCCGGACCGGTCAGCGGCGACCCGAACCGCCTGCAGCAGGTGTTCTGGAACCTGCTGACCAACGCGGTGAAGTTCACGCCCAGGGGCGGGCGCGTGCAGGTGCTGCTCGAGCGGGTCAACTCGCACCTGGAAGTGACCGTGATCGATACCGGCGAGGGGATCAGCCCGGAGTTCCTCCCGCACGTGTTCGACCGATTCCGTCAGGCCGACGGCGGGACGGCCCGTCGTCACGGCGGGCTCGGCCTGGGACTCTCGATCGTGAAACAGTTGGTCGAACTGCACGGGGGGACCGTGCGCGTCAAGAGCGCGGGAGTCGGTTCGGGGGCGACGTTCACGGTCTCGCTGCCCCTCACCGTCATCCATCCCGAACCCGAGTCGAACGTTGAGCGGCGTCACCCCGCGTTCGGGTCCGGGTCGGCGATGGTTGAGAAGTGCGCGGAGATCGAAGGGGTTCGGGTGCTGGTGGTGGACGACGAGCCGGACGCGCGGACCCTGGTCAGGCGGCTGTTGGAGGACTGCAAGGCGGTCGTGCGCACGGCGGCGTCGGCGGAGGAAGCCATGGGGCTGCTCGCCGCCGAGCCGCCCGACGTCCTGATCAGCGACGTCGGAATGCCGGGCGAGGACGGGTACGCGCTGATGAAACGTGTGCGCGCGCTGGGTGCCGGGCGTGGCGGGGATGTCCCGGCGATCGCCTTGACCGCCTACGCCCGCGCGGAGGACCGCATGAAGGCGATGCTGGCCGGGTTCGAGCAGCACGTCGTCAAACCCGTGGAGCCGGTCGAGCTGATCACCCTTGTCGCCATCCTGGCCGCACGCGGCAGGAAATCATAACTCGGGATACCGCCGCTGCTGGTTAAGTCGCCCTCCCGACTGGTCGAAATCATCCAGGGAGCCCGCGCGCCTTTGAGACCCTGCGCGCGCGTCAGCGACCTAACAGATGCACCCCGTAATCCGCCAAGCTCGTTCCGCCATCGTAATCATGGGCTGGTCGGCCCTGGTGGCCGCCGGAGCGATACGGCTGTGGGCGTACGACGCCGCCGCCGGAGTTCCCGCCCATCCCCCAACCGACTGGCCGGCCGATGCGCATATCGTCCGCAACGCCGGCAAGGCGACCCTGGTGCTGCTGGTCCATCCACACTGCCCGTGCTCCCGCGCCACGATCGGTGAGCTGGCGAAGCTGATGACCCATTGCGGCGGCAGGTTGGCCACGACCGTGCTGATGTTGCAACCGGCCGGTAGGTCCGACAACTGGGTGCACACCGACCTCTGGTCCAGTGCCGCCGCAATTCCAGGCGTAACCGTCCTGGCCGACCGCCAGGGCACCGAATCACGCCGCTTCGGCGCCGCCACCAGCGGCCAATCGTTGCTCTATTCGGCCGACGGACGGCTGCTGTTCGCGGGGGGGATTACCGAGTCGCGCGGTCACAGTGGCGACAACGCGGGGCGCTCCGCGATCGAATCGCTGGTCATGACGACCGGGTCGCGCTCGGCCAGAGGCCCCGCCCGGGCTCCCGTCTACGGCTGCCCGCTATTCGGGCCCGATGCCTGCCAGAACGAGGGAACCAACCCATGTCGGAAATGACGCCCGGGCCGTTGCCTCTCGACACCGCGGCGGCACGGGCCGCTCAGCTATTCGACGCGCACCGTCGGTCGATCTACCGGCGCACCGACCGCGTCTTCGCGTTCCTCATGGCCGTCCAATGGGTCTTCGGAATCGTGGCGGCCGTTTTCATCTCCCCGCGGACCTGGGCCGGCAACACGAGCCACGTGCACCCGCACGTGTGGGCGGCCGTCTTTCTCGGTGGCACGATCAGCGCGCTGCCGATCTTCCTCGCCCTGGTGAAACCCGGTCACGCGATCACCCGCTACGTGATCTCGGTGACCCAAATGCTCTGGTCGGCGTTGCTGATCCACCTGACCGGCGGACGCATCGAGACGCACTTCCACGTCTTCGGTTCGCTGGCATTTCTCGCCTTTTACCGCGACTGGCCGGTGCTGATCCCGGCGACCGTCGTCGTCGCGGCCGATCACCTGCTGCGCGGCATCTACTTCCCGCAGTCGGTCTACGGCGTGTTGACGCAGAGCACCTGGCGCTGGCTGGAGCACGCAGGGTGGGTGGCGTTCGAAGACGTCTTTCTGATCGCCTCGTGCCTGCGCGGGCAGAAGGAAATGCGGCAGATCGCGCAGCGGGCGGCGGAACTGCAGGCCGCCAAGGAAGCCGCCGAGGCCGCCAACCGTGCCAAGAGTGAGTTCCTGGCGACCATGAGCCATGAGATCCGCACCCCGATGAACGGCGTGATCGGGATGAACGAGCTGCTCCTGGGCACGGGACTCGACGACCGCCAGCGCCGCTTCGCGACCTTGGCCAAGAGCTCGGCGGATTCGCTGCTGACCCTGATCAACGCGGTCCTCGATTTCTCCAAGATCGAGGCCGGCAAGCTCGAATTGGCGGAGGTCGAGTTCGACCTGGCAGTGGCCGTGGAGGAGGTCGTCGACATGTTCGCCCAGCGCGCCGAGAAGAAGTCCCTTCTCCTGGCGTGTCACGTCGATCCGACCATACGCTACCCCGCCAAAGGTGACCCCGATCGAGTACGCCAGGTCCTGGTGAACCTCGTCAACAATGCGATCAAGTTCACGGACAGGGGCGAGGTCGTGGTCCGCGTCACGTTGGAACGCGAGTTGGCCGGCGGCCGCACCCTCGTACGCTTTGCCGTAACCGACAGCGGCATCGGGATTCCGCCCGAACGGACGGACCGGTTGTTCAAGAGCTTTTCCCAGGTGGACGCCTCGACGACCCGCAAATACGGCGGGACGGGTCTGGGCCTGGCCATCTCCAAGCAACTGGCCGAGCTGATGAGCGGCGAGATCGGCGTGCAAAGCACGCCTGGAAAAGGTTCGACCTTCTGGTTTACCGCCGCGCTCGGCATGCCGCCGCACGAGCCGCCCCCGACCCAACCCCGGGTTGACCCGCGCGGCATCAAGGTGCTGGTGGTCGACGCGAACCGCGTCCATCGCGAGGTCCTGTCCTCGCAGTTGGCAAGCTGGGGGCTGTCCGCCGCGATCGCCACGGATGGGGCAGACGCGCTGGCCCGGGTGGCGCGGGCGTCCACGGTCCAAGAGAGCTTTGGCGTCGTGATCGTGGACGGTGCGTTGACGGACACGACGCCCGAAGCGCTCGCCCGCGCCATTCGGCAATCGCCCGCGGGCGACCACGCGGCCTTGATGATCCTGACCAGCATGGGCGCGCGGATCGACGCGAGCGAACTCGCGGTGCGCGGTTTCGACGGGCATATCCCCGTTCCGGTCCGGCAGTCGCAGTTGTTCGATACGATCATCGGAGCGATTGCCCAGGCCCAAACCGGTGCCGTCCGCCCGCAATCCCAGACAACCGACGCGCCGCAGGCGAGTCGCGTTAAGGGGGCGCGCATTCTCCTCGTCGAGGACAACGAGGTGAACCAGATCGTCGCCGCCGAGCTATTGACCGAGGCAGGACACGTCTGCGAATGCGCGGTCGACGGCAGGAAGGCGGTCGACGCGGTGCTGCGCTCCCCGTTCGACCTCGTGCTGATGGACTGCCAGATGCCCGAGATGGACGGCTTTGAAGCCGCACGCCTCATCCGCGAGCACGAGACGACCAACCGCCTGCCCGGGCGAACCACCCGACTGCCGATCATCGCCCTGACGGCCAACGCCCTCAAGGAGGACCGCGAGCGCTGCCTCGAGGCCGGCATGGACGATTACCTGAGCAAGCCGCTGCAACCCGAACGCTTGCTCGCGCTGATCGCCAGCTTTCTCTCGCGATCGTCCGTCAAGCCCGCGCCGGTCGCCGGGCCGAACCCGCATCCTGTCGTGACCGCCGCGCGGCCACCGGCCCAAGTCCAGGTGGAGAGTGGCGGCGAAGGCCCCGCTCCCATCGATATCCAGCCGCTGCTGCACCGGTGCGGCGGCCGCCGCGACTTCGCGGAAAAGGTGCTGCTGAAATTCCGCGCCCAGTCGGTCGAGACCCTGGACGCCATCGTGCGGGGTCTGAAGGAGAAGGACGACGAGCTGACCAGCCGCAGCGTGCACACCCTCAAGGGCATGGCCGCGACCGTTTCGGCCGAGCCGTTACGCCAGGCCGCCGCGGACGCCGAAGCCAAGGCGCTGGCCGGTGACTGGAATGGCGTCGAAGCTCACCTGGACGAGCTGCGCAGGCAAATACACTCGTGCCTGGCGTTCATCCCAAGCGCGTGGACACCGAGCCGCGACCGCAGCGACGCAAGCCCGCCACGAGAACCGGCGCTCCAACGTGCGGATCCTGACCGTCGATGATGCGTCCGCGACGGCCTCCGCGCCACGCCCGGTCGCTAACCGCGGAGTGCGGTACAAATCCCAGGGCATGAAGCGCCTGCTCCGCATCCTGCTGAACGCCGCGACGGTGGTGTCGCTCGTGCTGTGCGTGGCGACCGCCGTGCTGTGGGTGCGGAGCCGCTGGACGGCGGACGTGGCGGGGCATTGGTCGCGAACGGGCGTTCCGATCTCCGACACCCTCTGGTCGGCCAACGGATTCATCTCGCTGCGACATTGGGAGCCGCCGGCCAATTCAAGGGTGCAGGTACGGGCACGCGGGTGGTTTTACGGGCACGGACCGGCCGCGCAGGACGATCCGTCGCGCTTTCTTTACTCCCGCGATTCCCGTCGCCTCCTGGGCGTGACGTACTTCGACTACACCTGGATGCGGCCACGCGGACCGTTCGACGGCGTGCGGGAGCGCGCCTTATTGGTGCCGTACTGGCTCTTGCTGGTCGTGTTCGGGGCGCCGGCGGTCATCCGCTTGCTTTCCCGCGGACACCGCCGCCGCGCCGCGCGGGTCGCCGCCGGCCTCTGCCCCGCGTGCGGCTACGACCTCCGCGCGACACCGCAGCGGTGCCCGGAATGCGGGCACGAGCCGGGTACACGAGGCTGATCGCGCGCGCTGGGGTTGGACCACGCGGGCTACACCCAGTACGCCACGATGCCGCACCGGCCACATTCGAAGGCCAGTTCCTCTCCCTCGTCCGGTGGGAAGGTCGCTTTCACGTGATCGCCGCACCGTGGACAGGTCATATCCACCGCGGCGGGCGTGGGCGCGGGCGGGTGCGGGACGGACGCCACTCGGCCGTGGCAAAGGGCATCGAACCGAGTCGTCACCGCGTGCAGCATGCCGGTTGCGGTCATGTGAAAATCGTATCGCGACCGGAAATGACTGAAAGGGCGCGGGACGGGATATCTCGCGCGGCCGCGCGGCTTGCCCGCCGGCGGGCTCAACCGAGGTCCCATTGATGTGATCACCAACCGCGTTCCCCGCATCCTGTCTGAACGTGGCGACGGTGCTCTCACTGGCTTTATGCGCGGGGACCGCCATCTTGGGCATCGTGAGCATCGGGTACTCGTGAGATCGTTCTTCCGCGAGTTCATCAGCGCCGCGACACCCCGGGCAACTAGAATCGGCCGTCATCCTTCGTTAAATTGATGGGGAACCGTCGCTCGAATCCTATCCAACCGGCACCCGGTGACCAACATGCGGAGATAATCCCGTGCGAACGAAAGTTGTCGTGGTATGGGCGGCTCGTGTCTGCGCAATCCTGGGAGCCGCCGGGGTTTGGGCTCCGGCAGCGAATGCGGTGGAGGCGGCAGTGGCGCAAGGCCTGAAGCCTTGGGCGACCAACGTCGAAGCAACGGATGCCGCCAAGTCCAGGGTGCAGGAGATCACCCATCAGGCACAGAGCTACACCGTCCTGCAGGGCGGGACGATGGACGGGCGAAACTGCCGCACGCCCATGGGCTGCGGCATGTCGCGCGAAGGGGCGTTCTATCAGACCTGGGAGTCCAACCGCTCGGTGCGGATGGAAAACGTCGGCCAGACGGATGTCATCAACCCCTGGCTTTCCAACGGCCGCAACAACTTCAGGACCGTGAACGAGATCGCCAACGCGGCCCTGGCGCCGGGGATGACCGATGCCGAGAAGGCCTTCGCGATCTGGTTTCAGGAGATCCAGTACCGGCACCATTCCGGCGGGGACAACAACGAGCTGGGCGACCCGGTGAAGTTGTTCAACGTCTACGGCTACAACACCTGCGGGAACGACTCGATCTGCATCGGAACCTTGCTGAAGGCCGTGAAACTCAAGGCCGCGCCGGCACGAGCGCTGGGCCACTGTATCTCGCAGGCCTTCTACGACAACGCCTGGCATTTCTACGACGGCGACATGCACAGCGTCTACCTGTTGCGCGACAACCAGACGGTGGCGGGCGAACAGGACATCGTGCGGGACCACGACCTGGTAAAGCGGACGCACTCGCAGGGAATCCTCTTTCCGGACACCTGGTGGCAGGGACAGGGAATGCCCGCGATGTACTGCTACGTCGGCGACGTGAAGGGCGAGCGGTCAGGGAAATCCGACACGACGATGAACATGGTCCTGCGCCCCGGCGAAGCCATCGTGTGGCGATGGGGACAGCTCACCCCGATGAAATATCACGGGGCGCTACAGACCGTGCCCACCTACGAACGCGTGCCCTACCTCATCTGCAATGGCCTCTGGGAATATCGCCCGAACTTCGCCAGCCAGGCGTGGCGCCGCGGCGCGAAGGTGGACAACGTCACGTCGGGCCCGCAAGGTCTGACGGCCCAGGAAGGAACGACCGGGACGATCGTGTGGACGATGAGCAGCC
>DATBFY010000460.1:0-33627 GCA_036558265.1 Tepidisphaeraceae bacterium
CCGGAACGGCCTCAAGAGGTCACATTTCGCCGAAGATTTCCGGCGATTCTTCTTGAGTGGCCTGGCCGCCCTGATGCCCACGCTCATCACCTTGTGGCTCCTGATCAAGGTGTGGGATTTCCTCTGGGAATCCCTCGGGCAGTACATCATCTGGTTCATCAGTTGGGTCTGGCTGTCCCTGGTCCGCTGGAACGTGCTTCCCGAGCAGCAGCCCGGGTACATCAAGTACTTCTGGCACCTCCAGGACCCCAAGTGGTGGGTCAAGCTGCTGGGCGTCATCCTCGCGGTCATCCTGGTTTACATCGTCGGCCTGTTCGTCGGTAACCTGATCGGCCGGACCCTCTGGAAGCTGGGCGAGAACGCGATCTTTCGCATCCCGTTGATCCGCGCGATCTACCCCGCGGTGAAACAGGTCACCGATTTCGTCCTGTCGGAGAAGAAGTCGCAGTTCACGGCCAGCCGGGTCGTCGCCGTCGAGCCCCACGCCAACGGCATCTGGTCGATCGGCCTGGTGACCGGACGAGGCGTGCGGGCGTTGGGCCAACCCGAGGGAAAGGAGATGGTGACGGTGTTCGTCCCCTCCAGTCCCACGGCGTTCTCCGGGTATGTCCTGGTCGTGCCCCGCGAAGCGGTCGTCGACCTGCCGCTCTCGGTCGAGCAGGCCATGCGTCTGCTGGTCAGTGGCGGCGTCATCGACCCGCACTCCGAGGCGGCGCCCGACGAGGTCAAGATGGCCTTCCGCGCCGCGCGGCGGGAGGTCGCAAGCGAGCGCTGATCGTCGCGCGCACACGCGGGCCGGCGCGGGCCGGCGGCCTTGACGGTCAGCCAGCTCTTCCGTCGAGAGGAAATTTCCTTGCGCCTGCTGCACTGGTTTATCCGCGCCGCCGCGAGCGATGGTTTCGGCTACAATATCCCGCCGGAGCGCGAATCTGCCGCGCCGCCACCGCCGCAGTTGCGTCGACGCCGCTGCAGTCCCCCGCGCGACGGTGGACGTCTCCGTGAGACGAATCGCGCGCGGGCGGGTCCGGTCGCCACGCAAACCGGAAGGAGAATCTAGTGATCGTAACCGTGTCTTCCCGTCATATGGACGTCTCGCCGGCCCTCAAGACTTACGCCGAGCAGAAGGCCAACAAACTGGTCAAGTATTACGATCGCATCCAGGAAATCGAGGTGACCTTCGACGCCGCCAAGGACCGGACCAACGTCGAGATGATCGTGAACGCCGAGCACCGCAACATGTTCGTGGCCCATCACGACGAGGGCGACGCCTACGCCTGCATCGACGCGTGCGTGGACAAGCTCGAACGCCAGCTCAGCGACCACAAGAAGAAGATCCGAAACCGCAAGCACAACACGGAAGACAAGCACACGATGCAATGAGAACCTGCGCGACCGCATCCCCCCGACCCGCCGCCGCCGCCGCCTGTGGCTTTGCGCGGTGGGGAATCGGATGTGATCGGATACACTGCTGACTCCCCCCGCGCGGGTGCGGGTGCGAACCGGCGCCGTGCGACGCGTCCCCGCGCAAGACGCGCGACGCGCACGCGGGGCCCTGATGACCTTTGTGGAGAATCCCGGAGAAGCGTTCGATGAAGCTGAGCGAATTTATCGTCCCCGAGGCGATCGTCCCCAACTTGCAGTCGGCGGAACGCGACGGCGCCGTCCGCGAGCTCGTCGCCTCCCTCGCCGACGCGGGCGCACTCCCCCGCGCCGCCATTGACGAGGTCCTCGCGGCGGTCATCAAGCGGGAACAGAACGGCTCCACCGGTTTCGGCAAGGGCGTTGCGGTCCCCCACGTCAAGCACCCCAAGGTCAAGAAGATGGCCGGAACCATCGGACGCAGCGAGGGCGGCATCGACTTCGCCGCGCTCGACCACCAGCCCGTCTACTCCGTGGTCCTCCTGCTGTCGCCCGACAACCAGCCGCAGCAGCACCTGCAGGCCATGAACGTCATCTTCAACAACCTGCAGAAGGACATGTTCCGGCGGTTCCTGAGACAGAGCACGACGCGGCAGGCGATCCAGGAACTGCTCGACGAGGCCGACCAGGGGAAATGAGGAGGAGTAGGCAGTAGGTAGTAGTCAGTAGTCAGTAGCTCGGAAGCATTTCCACCTACCGACTACCGACTACTGACTACCGTCTACTTGCGAACAATGCCGACCGCGTCGAGAGAAGTCATGATCAGCAACGTCCACGGACTGCACACCCGCCCGGTGATGAAGTTCGTGGACCTGGCGAGCCGGTTCACGTCGGAGATCAAGGTCCACAAGGGCGGCGCCGAACCCGCCGACGCCGACGGAAAGAGCGTGATGCAGATGATCATCCTCGCCGCCGAGGCCGGCACGCCCCTGCGGATCGACGCCGAGGGCGACGACGCCGAAGAAGCCGTCCGCGAGCTCGTCGCCCTGGTCGAGAGCAAGTTCGATGAAGACTAAAGGAGTTGTCAGTTGTTAGTTGCCGGTGATGAGCGATCAAACCCCTGACGACCGACGACCGACAACTGACAACGGACAACGGACAACTGACAACTAACAACTGGCAACTGTTTTCATGGAGATCAAGAAGGGTATCGGCGTTTCCCCTGGCGTGGTGATCAGCACGGCCGTCGTGCTGGACGCCGAGGATCTGGCCATTCCGCAGCGCCACGTCACCGCCGCCGACACGGCCGGGGAGGTCGCGCGCTTCAAGCGCGCCGTCGACGCCAGCATCGCCGAGGTGCAGGCCATCCGCCAGAGCATGGCCGCCACCGCCGGAAACGAGATCGCCGGCATCTTCGACGCGCACATCGGCATCCTGCGCGACAAGTCGCTCATCAAGCAGGTCGAGACCGAGATCGTAAAGCAGCAGACCACCGCCGAGTTCGCCGTCGCCGTCGTCATGCGCCGCTACGCCCAGGCCTTCGCCAAGATGTCCGACCGCTACCTCTCCGAGCGCGTCAAGGACATCCACGACATCGAGCGGCGACTCCTCCACAACCTGATCGGCCAGAAGCACCACGACCTGGCGCACCTTAACCGCGACGTCGTCATCATCGCCCACGACCTCCTGCCCAGTCAGACTGCCGCCCTCGACCGCGCCCACGTCCGCGGGTTCGCCACCGACGTCGGCGGCCGAACCAGTCACACCGCCATCGTCGCCCGCGCCATGAGCATCCCCGCCGTCGTCGGCCTGGGGAACATCACCGGCGAGGTCAACACCGGTGACACCGTTATCATCGACGGGCACCATGGCGTGGTCATCATCAACCCCGACGAGGAGCAGCTCGCCGAGCACCGCGAGGCCGAGAAGCAGCGCGGCGCCATCGACCGCATGCTCGCCGAGCTCCAGTCCCTGCCCGCGCGCACCCTCGACGGGAACGAGGTCGCACTCATGGCCAACATCGAGGTCCCCGAGGGCATCGACGAGGCCGTCGAGCGCGGCGCACAGGGCGTCGGACTCTACCGCACCGAGTTCCTCTACCTCACCCGCGAGAGCGGCGAGCCCTCCGAGGAGGACCACTACAACGCCTACGTCGAGTCCCTCCGACGCCTCCACGGAAAACCCCTGGTCATCCGTACCCTGGACCTGGGCGCCGACAAGTACACGCAGAGCAGGCAGGCCAGCCCGGAGCGAAACCCGTTCCTCGGCGACCGCTCGATCCGCATGTGCCTGCACGACATCCCCATGTTCAAGCGCCAGCTCCGCGCCATCATGCGCGCCAGCCCCAGGGGCGACGTCCGCATCATGTTCCCCATGATCAGCACCCTCATGGAGCTTCGCCAGGCCAAGATGGTCCTCTACGACGTCATGGAGGACCTCGAGGACGAGGGCATCGAGTTCCGGCGCGACATCCCGATCGGCATGATGGTCGAGGTCCCCAGCGCCGCCGTCATGGCCGACTCCTTCGCAAAGGAGGTCAACTTCTTCTCGATCGGCACCAACGACCTGATCCAGTACACGCTGGCCGTCGATCGCACCAACGAGAAGGTCGCCGGTCTCTTCTGCCCCGCGCATCCCGCCGTTCTCAAGTTTCTCCGCGACGTCATCCGCATCGGGCAGCGGCACAACATCAGCGTCAGCGTCTGCGGGGAGATGGCCGGCGAGCCGCTCTACACGCTGCTGCTCCTCGGGCTCGGGTTGACGCTGTTCTCGATGAACGGCCCCGACATCCCCGAGGTCAAGAAGATCATCCGCTCGACCACCCTCGAACATGCCCGACAGGTCGCACGACGCGTGATGAGCTTCGATTCCGAAAGGCAAGTCATGCACTTCCTCCGCGAGGAAACCAGAAAGCTGGTACCCGAGGCTTTTTAATCACCGGAAACACACAACCCTGATTGTCGGTTGTCCGTGGTCCGTTGTCCGTCGCAGGCGCAGGTCCTCTGCCCCCGGAAACGGCCACGTCAACCCGCTCCGGCACAACCGACAACTGACAACTGACAGCGAACAACTGACAACGAACAACGGAAAACGGACAACCCAATCATGCCAAAGGAAATGCTCATCAACGTCAGCGAAGGGGAGGAATGCCGCATCGCCCTCGTGGAGGACGGGCGGCTCGAGGAACTCTACATGGAGCGCACCAGCTCCACCTCCCACGTCGGAAACGTCTACAAGGGAAAGGTCACCAACGTCGAGCCCTCCATCCAGGCCGCCTTCGTCGACTTCGGACTCGGCCGAAACGGCTTCCTCCACATCTCCGACCTCATGCCCACCTACTTCGGCGGCAAGGCCGAGGACGTCAAGGAATCCGTCGGACGCAAGATGGCCCGGCGCGACCGCCCCCCCATCCAGAAATGCCTGCGGCGCGGCGACGAGATCATCGTCCAGATCATCAAGGAGGGCATCGGCACCAAGGGGCCCACCCTCTCCACCTACGTCTCGATCCCCGGGCGCATCCTCGTCATGATGCCCGGGATGTCCAAGCTCGGCGTCTCGCGGAAGATCGAGGACGAGGAGGAGCGTAAGCGCCTCCGGCAGATCCTCGACGGCCTCAAGCCCCCCAAGGACTGCGGGTTCATCATCCGCACCGCCGGCGTCGGAAAGTCCAAGACCGAGATCGACCGCGACCTCAAGTACCTCACGCGGCTCTTCGAGACCATCAACAAGAAGGCCAAGAGCACCAGCGGCCCCCTCGAGCTCTACGCCGAGGGCGACCTGGTCACCCGCACCGTCCGCGACGTCATGACCAGCGACGTCGAACGCATCGTCGTCGACAACGACAACGTCGCCAGGAAGATCAAGGAGTTCTTCAAGCTCGTCGCCCCGCGCACCAAGAACAAGGTCGACCTCTACGACGAGCCCACCCCCCTCTTCCACAAGTACGGCATCGAGCACGAGATCGAGCTCATGTACAGCCGGCACGTCCCCCTGCCCAGCGGCGGGTCGCTCGTCATCGACTCCACCGAGGCCATCGTCGCCATCGACGTCAACAGCGGCAAGTTCCGCGAGCACGCCGACGCCGAGACCACCGCCTTCAAGACCGACCTCGAGGCCGCAGACGAGATCCCGCGGCAGCTCCGGCTCCGCGACCTGGGCGGCGTCATCATCTGCGACTTCATCGACCTCCGCTTCGAACGACACCGCCGCGACCTGGAGAAACGCCTCCACGAGAACCTCGGACGCGACCGCGCCAAGACCAAGATGCTCCGCATGAGCCAGTTCGGCATCATCGAGATGACCCGCCAGCGGATGCGTCCCAGCCTCAAGCGCTCGATCTACAACGACTGCCCCCACTGCCACGGCGCCGGGTTGGTCAAGACGCCCGAGAGCATGAGCCTGGACGTCATGCGCCGCCTCGCGATCGCCGCTCACGACGAGCGCGTCGTGCGCGTCGAGCTGGTCGTCGCCGGCGAGGTCGCCTTCTACCTCCAGAACCGCAAGCGCGCCCCGCTCGCGCACCTCGAGCAGGAGTCCGGCAAGCGGGTCATCATCCGCACCGACCCCGGCATGGCCCTGGACGACCACCGCCTCGAGCTTTTCGACTCACGCGACGGGCTGGTCTACCTCGCCGAGCTGGGCATGACCCCCGCCGACATGCCCCAGCACGGGGGACGCGGCGGCGGCGGCGGGCAGCCCCAGGGACGCGGTCACCGCGACGACCGACGCGACCGACGCGGCGGCGGCGGTGGACGCGACCAGCGCGGCGGCGGCCAGGGACGCGGCGAACAGCGCGGCGGCGGCGGGCACCGACGTGGCGGCGACGACCGCCGCGACCGCGACCGCGACCGCGGACGACGGGGGGAGGAACCGGCCGAAGAGCGATACGTGGAGGCTGTCGAGGACGGCATCGACGAACGCGAAACCCAGCGCGAAGAGCAAGCCATCGCCCAGGACGCCGTCGAGGCGCCCCTGCCTCCCCCACAGGAAATCACCGGCGATGAGATCATCGAGGCCGAGCCCGAGATGGCCGGCGCCTCCGATGAGGAAGAGCCCATCGAGGCCCCTCAGGAAGTCCTCGACGAGCCCGCCGAAGCCGAGCAGCCGGAGGAAGAGCCGCTCGACGAGCAGGAGATGGAGCCCTCGTCCACCACTCCCATGCCCCAGGAAGCGCAACCTCCCGAGCCAGCCGCGGCTTACGACGAATACGAAGAGGAGATCGAGCTCCAGCCCCGCGGCATTACCCACGAGCGCCCCAACCCCAAGGACCAGAAGGGCCGAGGGGGTCGTGGAGGGCGGCAAGGAGGTCGCAGAGGGGGCCGCGGCGGTGGCCGCCAGCAGCAATACCAGCAACAAAAACCCGACATGGGCCCGCCTCCCAAACGCGGGGAAGCGGAAATGTCCCTCGCCGAGCGCTTCGCCATGGAATTAGCCGCCGAGAAAGCTGCCCGCCGCCAGCAACAGGGAGGCGGCCAGGGGGGCGGGGGTGGCGGCAACCGCCCGCAGCACCAGGGCGGCGGCGGCGGTCAACAGCAACATCAACGTCCCCAGCACCCGCAGCACCAGCAGCACCACCAAGGCGGGCAAGGCGGTCAGCAGCGCCATGAGGGGCAAGGCCGACGAGGCCGGCGCCGCCGCCGCGGCCGCGGTGGTCGCGGCCAAGGCGGTCAAGGTGGTCAGGGCGGTCAAGGCGGCGGGGAGGGTGGCCCTGCGCACAGCGACCCCGCCTCGCAGCAATCGTCATCGGGGGCTTCGGGCGCACCCGCTGCGCCCGTTCAGCGCACCGGATCGACCGATCGGCACCTGTTGCATGACCAACCGGTCATGCCACAACCCTCGTCGCGCCCGCGGACGTACCGGGACCTGGACGAGATCCCGGATGACCTGGATTGACCTGGTCAGGTCTTCTGGAAGATCAGGAGGGACCAGGAGGGGAGGTTGAGGTAGAGGCGGCCGTCGCCGGCGACGAAGCGCGGCCCGCCCGGGTTGCCGGTGGTGATGATGCCGCCGTAGTCGGGGGCCTGGGAGTTGAAGATCTCGCGCCACGGGCCGGATTCGCCGGCGAGGTTCACGCCGTACTCGCCGAAGGTCCACTGGTTGTCGCTGACGTTGACGACGACCAGGAGGAGGTCTCCGTCGAGCGAGTAGCGTTTGAAGGCGACCACCTGGTTGGCGTAATCGACGTGGACGACGTTTCCGGCGGGTGAGCGCAGGGCGGGGTGAGCCCAGCGGAGGTTGTTGACGTCGGCGACCATGCGGCGCATGGGCATGGCCGTGGGGTCGCCCATGCGGGCCCAGTCGATGCGGTGCTCGCCGCGGGCCGGGTCGGGGTCCCAGTAGCCGTCCAGGTGGGATTCGCTGCCCATGAAGAGCATGGCGGTGCCGGGCAGCGTGACGTTGAGGGCCCAGGCCAGGCGCGCCTTGGCCAGGGCGTAGCCGTTGGCGCGGCCCCCGAAGCGCTCGACGAGGTAGCGTTTTTCCAGGTGGGACCCGTCGTCGTCGTGGATCTGGTCGTGGGAGCCGAGGAGGTAGCGGAGGGATCGCCAGGGGTCGGGATTCTTGAAGTCGCCGATCAGGCGGAGCAGGTTGTTGACCGCGTCGTTGCCGGAGAGGGCGCCATAGGCCTGGTCGTAGCCGGCGAGGTCCCAGGTGGCGTGGAAGCCGAGGTTGGCGAAGGGGTCGAGCGGGGCGGCGGCGCTCTCGAAGTCGCCGGGGTTGTACTCGGCGATCAGGTACTTGTCGGGGAACTCGTTGCGCAAGGCCCAGACGATGTGGCGGACGGCGTCGTCGGGGAGGAACTGGACGGCGTCGAAGCGCAGGCCGTCGGCGCGGTAGTCGCGGAGGAACATGCGGGCGTTGTCGAGGAAGAAGTCTTTGACCTCGCGGCGCCAGGTGGCGAAGCCGCAGCCGAAGCGGGTGTCGTGGCCGTTCTCGTGATAGATGCCGCCGCCGCCGCCGCACGAGCCGTAGTAGTTGCCGTCGTAGCGCCAGTAGCGGTTGTCGTTGACGGCGCCGTGGTTGTAGACGACGTCGAAGATGACCGCCAGGCCCTTGCGGTGGGCCTGGTCGATCAACTCGAGCAGTTCCTCGACGGCGCGGTCGGGGCGGGTGGCGTAGGCGTCCTCGGGGGCGAACATGTCGGCCGGGCCGTAGCCGACGCCGACGTCGCCCATGAACTCGCCGATGGGGAGCAGCGCCAGGCCGTTGAAGCCCAGGTCGCGGATATAGCCGAGCTTCTCGACGACGTTCTTGAAGGACGCGGTGCGATCGGGGCTCTTGACGGGGAATGCGGTCACGTCGTTGAGGCCGGCGAAGGAGCCGACGTGGAGCTGGTAGAGGATGAAGTTCTCGAAGCGGGGCGTGGCAAACGGCGGGCGGACGGACTGGTCGAAGGGGGCGATGACGAAGCCTGAGGCGCTGGCGGCCGAGTTCTCGACCTGCAGGGCGCGGGCGTCGGCGCGGCGCCAGATCCGGGAGTCGTCGTTGCCCGGGCCGCCGCCGACGTTCTCGATCAGGTAGCGGTACTTGTCGAGGTGTTTGACGACGCCGGCGGGGACATCGGTGGACCAGTTGCCGTTGCCCTCTGGGGCGAGGTCGATGGGCGGCGTGCCGGGCGGCGTGAAGTCGCCTTCGAGTTGGACGGATCGGGCGAAGGGTGCCCAGACGCGGAAGCGGCAGATGCCGCCGCCGTTGGGGTAGAGGAGGGAGCCCATGCCGTCGTTGTGGGATGCGGGGGTGGGCATGATGTGGAACGGGTTCCTCGTTGGGGTGGTGTGGTTGATGCGTTTTGTTGTTGGAAAGCTAGCCGCTGAAGCCGCTAGCCCGCAAGGCGGCGGAGTCGTCGTCGAGGGTTTTGCGCGACGTGTGGGTCTGACCGTTGGGCGACACGTCGGAGTGGGGTCCGGCCCGCGGGCGCGATACGGGTGGAGTGGCGAGGTACATTCGGACGTAGGCTGAGCTTCTTGATTTGATTTATCGGGCTGACGCTCCTGCCGCGGTCGCCGCTTGCGCATTTCGCCGGGGCGCGGGTGGCGGGGTGTGTGGCGGTGCTGGTTCTGGCGAAATGCTCCAGCGGCGGGGGTCACGAGGACGCCACGGCGCGCGGCGGGTGGGCAGGCGAGTTGTGCGCGTCCCCGGCGCGAGGGAATGTCGGCGCGAGGCGCGCTGGTCTGAGCCCGCGCGAGACGCGGGATCGCGGCCGCGAGTGCAGTACAATTGTTTGGCATGGAGCGCCTGCTTCGGATCATGCAGAGCGTTGGTGTGGCGATATCCCTCCTGATATGCCTGGCGGTGGCGTTGCTGTGGCTTGGCGGCTATCCCGGGTTCACGAAGTGCGCATTGCATCTGAGGCCCACCGAACCAATAACCCAGACGACCTTCCGCGTGGGGACCGTTGCCAGCCGTATCTTTTTCGACATCGAACGCACGGCGGTCGAAGAGTCGCCGAAAGGATTCGAGTTCCCCAGGCCTGGGTTCGCGATGGAGTCGGGTCCACCTTCCTCGCGTGACGTGCCCGACTTGATCCCTCAAACAGGTCAGCAATCGTTCTGGGGAACGCTCGGGTTCGCGGCGATGCATCGGGTCAACCGCGACCGGGAGATACGGAATGGTGAGAATTGGATTGACCTGTCACATGGCCCGCTCGTCCTGCGGGATGTACGACGCGTATGGTTGCCCTGCTGGATCATACTGGCGGCTATGGGTGCACTGGCCGTTTTGATCTTGCGCCCGGTGATCAGGGCCATGCGGCGCGGGAACCGGTTGACTCAAACTCACTGCTCCACATGCGGCTACGACCTTCGGGCGACGCCGGAGCGATGTCCGGAGTGCGGGAGTGTTGCGCGTGAAGTGGCAAGCTGAGTTCGGATGACCGCAGAGCTTTACGTTTTGGTTCATCGGGCTGACGCTCCTGCCACGGTCGCCGCTTGCGCATTTCGCCGGGCGGGCGGGGTGCGCGGCGCGCTGGTTCCGTTCTGGCGAAATGCTCCAGCGGCGGGGGTTACGTGGACGCCACGGCGCGGGGTGCGTTGGGCGGGACGCGCCGGCCCGGGCAGCGGTTCGACAGCCGGCGATGCCGCGGCCCCCCCGGGCGGCTGCCGGAATGCGGTACAATGTCCACGGCGTGAAAGGCCCGCTCCGCATCCTGTTATATGCGATGACCGCGACGATGATCCTGGTTGTCGTCGCGGCCGCGGGCCTGTGGCTTTGGAGCGCGTGGGGCACCGTTCCGCCGTTGTGGGATCGGCCGCAGGGAGCAGTCGCGCGGCGGATCACCGTCGAAGGCGCGGCGCTGGTCGTGCACTCGGAGTGGGCAAGGCGGCCGATGGCTTTGAATGCCAACACGCGCGCGATGCTCGTGCCGTTGTCGCGCCAAGACGCGTGGGGATTCTCGCGGGCGCGGTCGTCCTGGGTGCCGGAGACGACGGCGGGCGTGCGGCTGCCCGGCAGCTTCGGGACGATCCAGGAGACGCGGGTGTCGCTGGTCTGGCCGATGCTGATCGCGGGGTTCGGGGCGGCGTGGCTGCTGCGTCAGGTCAGCAGGCGGGCGCGGCCGGCGCCGACCGGGATTTGCCGGCAGTGTGGTTATGACCTTCGCGCGACGCCGGAGCGGTGCCCGGAGTGTGGTACGATCGCGAAGGCATGAGACGACTGCTTCGGATCCTGTTGAACGTCGCGACGGTGGTGTCGCTCGTGCTGTGCGCGGCCACGGTCGTTGTGTGGGTGCGTTCGTGCTGGCGGATCGATGAACTCCAAATCCTGTCCGCGGACCACCACGAGGCGATCCACACGTATCCGCACGGCATCTGGTTCGTCCTGGGCACCAATCTCCCGGATTGGCCGGGGACGACCTGGCAGTCCCGACCGGTCGTACCGGGCACGTGGTTCGGTCAGTTCGACCGGTTCTTGATCCCGACCGTGCAGCGAACGACGCGTCCGTTCGATAAGCAGGACTATTACCGTTTCCTCGGGTTCGTCTACGCCGACGCACAATATCCATCTACCATGCGGACCAGCCGCAATCGGTATGTTGGGGTACCGCTCTACTTCGTGCTGATCCTCACGATCGCACTGCCGGCGGTCCGCCTGTGGAAACGGTCGCGGCGTCCTCGTCCTGGGACGTGCGCCAGGTGCGGGTATGACCTGCGCGCGACGCCCGAGCGCTGTCCGGAGTGTGGCCAGGTTCGGTGCCCCCCTTAAATCGTTGGCATGCCGGTTGGCTGTGACGCTCAGGGGATCTTGAGGACCCCCAGCCCCGCGGCGTACGACTTGAGCGTCCCGTAGGGCAGGTCCTCCTCGACGCTCACCGATTTCAGCACCTCGCCCTTGGCGTAGCCGTCCACGCAATGGCCGTCCCAGGTCCAGAGCGAGCCGGTGTCGGCGTCCGTGAACGCCACTTCTGGTTTCGCGGAGATGGCCTTCCGCTTGAACCGCGGGAATAGGTCCCCCGACACCGCACGGTTAAAGACCCGCACCCGCCCTGCGCCGCGCTCGCGGAAGACCAGCAGGTTGGCGCCGCCCGCCACCAGGTTCAAGGGCTCGCCGTCGCGCGCGATTTTGCTGATCTGCACGACCACGGGTTGGGGCGTCCCCAGAAGCGCGACCTTCGTCTCGGCCGGCAGGTCCATCTTCACCGGCCGAAGCGGGAAGTGCGGTTGGATCCGCTCGGCCGGCGCCAGTGCCGTCGCCAAGACCTGCGTGTCCGGGTACTGCGTCCGCCACTCGCGCCAACTCAGGCGATGGGTTTCGATCGCCTTGGTGAAGCCGTCCGGCCGCTCGCCGTTCAGGGTCGTCCCCGTGAAGGCGTTGATGAACTGCCCGATCCGCGAGTTGTACAGCAGCAGCGCGTCGGCCGGCATCGAGACGATGTCCATCTCGCGCGGCTTGATCGTGTTGTCCACCACGAACGCCTGCGCCCGGCCGGCGTAGGGCGAATACATCACGATCAGGCGCTTGTCGGCCTCCGCATGAACGACCACCGGCGCCAGGGTCAGCGCGCCGGTCGGGTAGGCGTACGGCTGGCCGTCGAGCACCAGGCCGATCACTTGCGCATCGTTTTTGAGGTGAGTCGCCTTTTCCATCCCGACAAAGGGCGGGTTGTCCAGGATCGCCATCCGCCGAACCGGGCCCCCCGCGAACCGCTGGTACATCAGGAAGAGCACCGGCATGAGCACCAGCAGCCAGAAGGCGCTGCGCCGCCCGGCGGTCACCATTCCGATCAGCGTCAGGCAAAGCGCCAGCGACAGCGTGAGCATTGGCCACTGCACGCGGCGGGCGAGCACGATCCAGTCCAGGCCGCTGGGGTACTTCGCCAGCGCCGGGTGCGTGCCGAACGCGACGACGGTCGCGCTGGCCAGCGCCAGCGTCGCCAGGAGCAGCGTCACGAGGAATCGCACCACGGGCTTCACGATATACCCAGCATCGGCACGATGCGAGCCCGGAGATCGCAGCAAGGGTTGCCCGTACATCTCGCGGGGCGCGGGCCCCAGCGTCAGGATGGACGCCCGCGACGAGAAACGGAGTGTGATCCGCCCCGCAGACTCCGCTGGCATGAGGTCGGAATCGACGAGCTGATCCCGGTCCCGTAACAGTCCCATGGGGAGTTCCACGGAAACCGCCGCGGGGCCGGCCGGACGCAACGGCTGGCTGACTGGCGCATGTGACATAGTTGTCACAACAGGTACAATATATTCATGGCTGTTGTCGCTTCCGTGCAGAATTTGTCGAAGATTTACAGGAAACCCGGCACGAATGTCGAAGTTGCCGCGCTCCGGTCGATCAATGTCGAATTTATCGAGGGGGAGTACACCGCCATCATGGGCGCCAGCGGCTCGGGCAAGAGCACGCTGATGAACATTATCGGGTGTCTGGACCAGTCCACGACCGGCAGCTATGTCCTGGGCGGTGTGGATATCAGCCAACTCGAGGACGACGAATTGTCGGAGATCCGCAGCCGGCGGATCGGGTTCATCTTCCAGAACTTCAATTTGATCCAGCAGCTCACGGTGCTGGAGAACCTGGAAGTGCCGATGTTTTACCTGGGCTACTCGCCGGCCCAGCGGCGCAAGCGGGCGATGGAGCTGGCCGACAAGGTGGGACTGACCGAGCGGCTGGATCACCGCCCCATGCAGTTATCGGGCGGTCAGCAGCAGCGCGTGTGCATCGCGCGGGCGCTGGTGAACGACCCGCTGATCTTATTGGCCGACGAGCCGACGGGGGCGTTGGATTCCAAGACCGGGCAGCAGATCCTGGCATTGTTTGACGAGATGGTGTCGGACGGCCGGACGATCATCCTGGTCACGCACGACCCGCACGTGGGGCAGCGGGCGCACCGGGTGATCTCGCTGCACGACGGGCGGGTGGTGAAGGACGAGCGTAACGTGAAGCGCGCCCTGCCCCTGGAAGCCCCGGCCACGCATTAGCGAGCGGGTGTTCGCTCGCCGCGCCCGTACGAGTGTCACTTCTTGAGTTGGTACGTCCCCCTCGACGATGCGGTGAAGCGCTTATCCTTGATCAGCGTCTGGTTGACGATGCCTCTGAAGTTGGCGCTGTTGGAGCGATACCCCAGACTGTGGACGCGGTCCATGATGTCGCCGACCTTCATTGGGCCGCCGGCCTTGGTCAGCACGTGGATGATCGCGTCCTGGAGGCTGACGGCGTTGCGGGCGCGGATGTGACCGCCCCCGCCCGGGCCCGGGACGTTCCCGCCGGAAATGGTGTAGATCCTGGCGTTCAGGGCATCGAGCTTGCGTTGGAGCGTGTCGCGGCGGCGGGTGAGGCGATGCACCTCGGTGCGGCGGCTGCTCATCAGGCGCTCGAGCTGCGCGAGCGAGAGTTTATCCATGGTTGGGCTGCGGGCCATCTGCAAGCTCCTGTAGCGGTCTTGGGTTGGTCCCCATTCCTACTTCCACTCCGGTCGCAAATACTAAAAAAATGGGCCGTGACTTTCAAGCGTTTTCGATCGAACAGATCGCCCGGAATCGATCTGTAGTTCGAGGGCTCCGGATCATCCGATCGTAGTTGCAGAATCTGCCCCGTTCTATGGAATTGACGGCCTGGCGGCGTGTGGCGGAGTCGTCGCGCGGATTTTCCGGTGCCCGCGGGGTGTTGCGGATCGGTCGCCCGGGGTAAGATTTCTCGCCCGAAAGCGGGGGACGGTCGATGAGAGAGATGTGCGCGCGCGTCGCCGCGCGGGTTAAGGAACGACGTGATGAAACGATGGCGTACATGGGCGTTGGCCAGCGTGCTGGCCGGGTTGGGCGTGGCGTGTGACGACAAGGGGGACCTGCCCCCGGAGGTGCTGCGGGCCCGCCAGCAGGCACAGCAGCAGGCGGCGATGCCCGCCACCCGCACGGCTCCCACCACCCAGGAACTGCTCAACGGGCCCAAGAAGACCCTGCGGCTGGCGAACTTCCCGCTCAGCCTGGAGGTTCCCAAATCCTGGAACCTGGGATCGATGGGCAACGGCGAGATCATCACCGCCGGCGGCCCGGCGAACTCGGGCGAGATCACGATCCAGCTCGTGCAGCAGGGACAGCAGGTGCTCGCAAACGGCCTCGAGCTGACGTACCAGGAGATGAAGAAGGAGGCCCAATCCAAGCCGCACGCGATCAACCGGGTCGAGCTGCGCCCGCTGGGCCCGGGCAAGGTGCTGGAGCAGCGTGTGATCTCGGCGCCGTTCGTGAACGGCAAGCCGCCGGCCGAAGTCTGGGGCGACGTGGAAACGGGTCTGAAGGACGCCAATGGACTGCCGACGACCACCCGGGGCATCGTGAACCCGCTGATGATCAAGTGGACCTTCACCGTGTTTTTGCCGTCGTCGGAGGGCAAGTACTCGGTGCGGGCGTTGACGTTCATGGGGCTGCGGCTGGCGGAATATGAGCAGGATAGGGAGTTCCTCGAGCAACTCATGAAGAGCTTGAAGTACGAGGAGTGAGACGTATTTGTGGGTTGCGTTATCCGGAACATTTATTGCGGCGAGCCGCGCACCGGCCTGGCGAAACCGCAAGCGACGTTTGGGGTCGCGCGGCGAGGAGATCGGGGATGGGTACAGGTCAGGGGATGATCCCGGGGACGATTTCCGACGCCCGGCCGAGGATCGCAACGTCCACCTGTCCGTCGAGTCCACCGGGCTCGAGATTGACCAGGATGGTCCTCGCGCCGTGCCGGGCCGCGGCCTGGACCAGTCCGGCAGCGGGATAGACCTCGCCGCTGGTGCCGACGACCAGCATCACGTCGGCGGCGCGGCAGACGGCCTCGGCGGCCTGCCAGATCCGCATGTCCAGGTGCTCACCGAACCAGACGACGGCCGGGCGGAGGTACGCTCCACACCTGGGACACTCGCGAAGCGGCGGCGGGTTCTCCAGATCGACTTGTTCGGTGTGATCGCAGCGATCGTTGCAGCAGCGGTCGGCGACGATCGTGCCGTGCAGGCGGAGGATCGGTGACGCGCCCGCGGGCGCGACCCGCTCGTGCAGGCCGTCGACGTTCTGGGTGATGACGGTCGCGCCGCCCGACTGGAGAGTGGCAATCGCTTGATGGGCGGCATTGGGCTGGATGTTCGCCAGTTGGGTGCGTCGCCAGTTATACCAGTCGTAGACGAGCTTGGGATCGGACGCGAAGCCCGACGCGCTGGCGAGTTTCTGCGGGTCGTAGTTGCCCCACAATGCGCTGGCGGACGCGCCGCGGAAGGTCGGCACGCCGCTGTCGGCGCTCACGCCCGCGCCGGTGAAGACCACGACCCGCGCGGCGCGGGCGAGCAGCTCACGGGCTTGTTCGATCGGGTCGGCCATTCGGCGCGCCAGTATAAATCAGGCCGGTGACTCCGGCGATCGGGCTCGTAGAATTGCCGCGTCATGGCGATCACGCGACTGGCCCCTTCGCCCACCGGTGCGCTCCACCTGGGCAACGCGCGCACCTTCCTGGTCAACTGGTGGGTGGCGCGCCAGCGCGGCTGGCGGATCCTCTTGCGGATCGAGGACCTGGACGGCCCGCGCGTCAAAGCCGGCGCCGACCGCGCGGCGATGGACGATCTCCGCTGGCTTGGGATCGACTGGGACGAGGGGCCCGTCTACCAGTCGCCCCGGGCGGACCTCTACCGAGCCGCGGCGCGGACGCTGCTTGACGCCGGCAAAGCCTACGCCTGCGTCTGCACCCGCCGCGAGGTCGAGCTGGCCGCCAGCGCCCCGCACGCGGAGGACGGCGCGGCCGTCTACCCCGGAACCTGCCGCGGGCGATTCAAATCCCTCCGCGACGCCGAGATCGCCGCCGGCCGCGTGCCCGTCGTGCGCTTTGCAGTCCCGGACGGCCCCGTCGAATTCACGGACGGATTTCACGGCCCGATCCGCACCAACCCGGCGAGCGAACTGGGCGATTTCGTCATCGAGAAGGCCGACGGCACCGCGGCGTACCAGTTGGCCGTCGTCGTGGACGACGCCGAGATGGGTGTCACTGAGATCGTGCGCGGCGACGACCTGGTGGATTCGACGCCGCGACAGATCCTGTTGTATCGCGCGCTCGGGATGGCGGATCGGATCCCCAACTACTGGCACCTGCCGCTGGTGGTGGGGACCGACGGCAAGCGCCTGGCCAAGCGCCACGGCGATACGCGGCTGGCGTACTATCGCAACCGAGGCGTGCCGGCGGAGCGCGTGGTTGCGCTCCTGGCGCGATGGTGCGGGATCGACGCCGCTCCGCGAGCTTCCGCCCATGACCTCATCGCCGGGTTCGACCTGAATCGCCTGCCCGCAGGCCCGATCATCTTCACCAAAGCGGACGATCGCTGGCTATTGGAGGGAACGTAGGTTCCGCTGCGCGGAGGACCGACATCCGCAGGCGAGACGCCCGCGCCACATGAGAGTAAGCTCTTGCCCGACTTGGGCGAATCCTGGCAACAATTCGGGCAACGGGTGATCAGCGGCGACGCGCATGGCCCGACCGCGGCGCTCGTCCGCGCAGGCTTGTCGATCGCCTCGCCGCTCTATTCATTGATCATGCGGGCCCGCAACGCCCGATTCGACCGCGGCATGGGCGTGCGGCGCCTGCCCCGTCGCGTCGTCAGCGTGGGCAATATCACGACCGGGGGCACGGGCAAGACGCCGGTTGTCCGATGGCTCTGCGAGCGCCTTCGAGATGCCGGCCAGCGCCCGGGAATCCTCCTGCGCGGCTACAAGGCCAACCCCGGCGAGCGCGGCGACGAAGAGGCCATGCTCGACGCCTTCCTCAACTCGCCGGGCGCCACCGCCCGCGTGCCCATCGTGGCCGACCCGAACCGCTACCGCGCCGGCGTGCGACTGTTGGCGGCCAACGCTGACGTCGATCTGCTCGTGCTCGACGACGGCTTTCAGCACCGCCGCCTGGCGCGCGACTTCGAGCTGGTGTTGATCGATGCCACCAACGCGTTCGGCTTCGGGCACGTCCTCCCGCGCGGGCTCCTGCGCGAACCGTTAAGCGGACTGCGACGCGCGGACGCATTCCTGATCACGCGAACGGACCAGGTGGACGACGCGCGGCTGACGGAGATCGAGCGCGTGCTCGGGCAATACAATCCCGCCGCGCCCCGATACCGCTGCGCGCACGTGCACCGGGCGCTCCGGGCCGCCAACGGCGCCTCGCATGCGCTGGACGCGTTGGCAGCCAGGCGCTTCTTCGCCGTCGCCGCGGTTGGAAACCCAGAGGGGCTCGATCGTCAACTGCGATCGCTCCCGGGCGCGTACACCGGCCGCCGCTGGTTCGCCGATCACCACGCCTTCACGCCCGGCGACCTGGCCGCGATCGACCGCGACGCGCGGGCGGCCGGGGCGGACGTCATCCTCACGACCGAGAAGGACTGGGTGAAGCTCGCCCCCCACCACCCGGGTATGAACGATGCCTTGCCGATCTGGCGCCTGGATCTGGACCTCCAATTCGGCGGCGATGACGACGATCGCTTGTTCGCGCAGATCCGCGCCCGATTACAATCGATCCCGTCATGACCACGCAGCGGCAATCGGGCAACGGCAGGTGGGTCGTCATCGTGTTGGTCGTGCTGGGTCTGGCGGCGGCGATCATCGAGCTGGCGTTCTGGCGATTCCCCGACACGCACAAGCGTCTGCCGCCGCAAGGTCCCCTGCCGGCGACGACGACGACGACGACGACGGTGACGACGACGACCCCCAATCCGGGCGGCGAGGCACGGTAGTGGACCCCACCCCACTCGATTACCAGCGGCCCGAGCCCTTCCACCGTCGGCCGCCATCACTCGCCGAGTTGCTCGTCTGCGCCGTGCTGGCGGCGGTCGCGCTGTCCACCTGCGTGCGGGTCGAGTGGCTCAACGCCCGCGCCGGGCATTACCTGCCGCGCTTGCCGCAGGATACCGGTCCGTGGCGGCAGATGCCCGAGACCCAGGCCAGCTTCCGCCTGGTGCAGCGCACGTTCGACCCGACGCTGGCCTGGCGCCCCCTGAGCCCCGAGGAGCACCGCGCCGTCCGCCAGTTTGCCGCGCGCAACCGCCTGCGCGACCTGGTCGCCTCCTGGGGCCTCGTTCAGTATGCGATCGTGCCGCTCGTGCTGGCCTGGTCGGCGAGCGTATTCCTTCGCCCGCGCACGCCCATCACGATCATCGTGGCGGCGCTGTGCGGCATCGCCGCCCTCGCCTGCGCCGCCTCGATGTTCCACCGCGGCTACCTGACCAGCCTGGGATGGTCATAGCTGCGAGCTGCGATCAACGGAGTATTGATGCTTGGACGTTTGAGTGCTCACGTGAGCGATTACGCCTGGAATCGCCGCTCGACGTCCTGCCAGTGCCGCAGCTCGACGATCTGCTCGAAATGGTCCATGTCTACGGCATGTTCCGCGTTCAGCGGCTTGCCGGAGCGCAGGTCGGCGGCGGCTTGCTGGAGGGCGCGGGTGGCGCGGAAGAGGATCGTCGTCGGGTAAAGGATCATCGTGAAGCCCAACTCGCCGAATTGCTCGGGCGGCAGCCAGGGCGTCTTGCCGCCGTTCTCCAGGACGCTGGTGGCCAGTTGTTCACCTTTGAATGCCTTGCCGATCGCCTTGAGCTGTTCGACGTTGGTTGGGCCTTCGACGTAGATGCCATCCGCGCCGGCCTTGAGGTATTGCTCGCCGCGCCGCAGGGCGGCGTCGAGGCCTTCGGGCTGGATCGCATCGGTGCGGGCGAGGATGAAGAACTCGCGATCCTCGGTCGCGGCGACGGCGGCCTTGACCTTGGCGACCATCTGCTCGACCGGAATGACCTTCTTGTCGTCCATGTGTCCGCATTGTTTTGGCGCTTGCTGGTCTTCGATGAACAGACCCTGGATGCCCAACGCCATGTATCCGCGGACGGTGTGGGTGACGTTCTTCGGGTCGCCATACCCGTCGTCGGCGTCCACCAGGATGGGCAGGGCGGTGGCGGACAGGATGTCCTTCACGGCGGCGTGGCGCTCGGCGTAGTGGGTGAGGTCGAGGTCGGGCAAGCCATGACGCGCGCCGGCGACCGCGAAGCCGCCGACCTGCAGCGCGGTGAAGCCGGCCTGCTCGATCAGCTTGGCGGTCAATCCGTCGTGGGCGACGGGCAGGAGGAGGGGCGTTTCCTTCTTCAGCGCCTTCTTCCAGGTGATTCGCTCGCTGGCGATGTGTTCCATGGGCGGGTCCTTTGCCCGTGGGAAGCAAGCGGCGCGCCGGAGCGGTCTGAGCAAGGAAATGCGTGCGCCGGTGAGCTGGGGAGAGTGGGAGAAGAAGATTGAGGGGAGTGAGTAGTGGCGTGGAATGGCTGGCCAAGAGTGGCTTCAGGCCTTTGCGCTTGCTGGAATCTGGCCGCACTCCGGGCACCGGTCGGGCGTGGCGCGGAGGTCGTAGCCGCACGTCCAGCACCGTCCTCGCTCTATGCGCGATCGAGCCATCCGCCGCCGGTAGCGCCGCACGGACCACGCAACCGGGAGGACCGTGAACAGGAGTGTGAACGCGTACATGGGGAAGCGGTATTGGTCCCACTGTTCCCGAGGAGGCGTTCCAGGCGGCGAGTGAGCGGCGGCGAATCCGAAAAAGGTCCAATCCGGCGGATCAAAGGTGTCGATCGTGGCCGGATACGAATAATAGTCCGGCGGCATGCCCTCGATGGCGAAACGCTTCGGTCCGATCAATAACTGGACGGCGCCACGGCGCGTTGCGATGGTGTGATTGACCAGCAGCCAACGACGATACTTACTAGGTCGTCCCGTATCTTCGTATCCATAACGATGCACGACATCGACGATCCGATAGCTCCGCACCCATAGCGAAACCGTCGCCACGCACATCAGCAGCGAAAGCGCTGTCGCGACGTTCAGCGCGATGCGGAAGAGGTGCCTCATGCCGCCCAAATCGTACCACACTCCGGGCATCGCTCCGGCGTGGCGCGCAGGTCGAAGCCGCAGTTGACGCACAGTCCCGAGCGCCGACGCTCGGTTCGGAGCGATCGCCGGGCCGCGCGACTCAACCCAACGGCCAACGCGCACAGCATCAGGCACACGGCCCACAGCGGCGCGAGCACCAGGCGCGATTCGTAGTTCCTGCCCTCAACCCGATGCTCCATCGCGAAACCCAGGTTGCGCAACGTCGCGGGCAGGCGGCGCGTCGGCGGATCCTCCGCGGCCGGATATCTCGAATGCGCCAGCGACGGCGCGCCCCAGTCGCCGCCCTCATCGCCGAGCCGCGTCGTGTCCAGCCGCAGTCGCCCCGACGCCAGCCCGCATTGAATCACCCGCTTCCCCGACGACCAGCCCCACGCGTCGACAGTGCGGTAGCTCCGCAGCCACAAGGCGCCGAGGGCGAGGCAGAGCAGCAATGAGAGGACGGCCGCGGCATTCAGGAGGGCGCGCAAGAGCCGTCTCATAGGGTGGGGATCGTACCACACTCCGGGCAGCGCTCGGGTGTGGCGCGCAGGTCATAGCCGCACGCGGGGCAGCGGCGCCGGCTTCGCCGCCACTTGCGGCGTGCCCCGCGGAGGGTCCGCGCGACGGGCAGCACCGCGGCCACCAGCGCCGGCAGCCAGAGCGGAAACGCGGCCCGCCGGAACGTCAGCGTCCCGAACGACGGGCGGCTCTGGTCGCGCGACAGGTAATCGAAGCCGAGCCACTGCAGCGCGCGCGAGCTGCCCTCGGCGGTGAACGGCGACGCGCCGGGGTCCGCCACGCGGGGACGCGATGTGAATGACCTGCCGGGCCCGCGGTCGTGTCCATCGCTGAACAGGTCGGACGTGCGGCCGACCAGCACCGTGCGCGAGGCGAGCAGCAGTCCCGGCCGAGTCGCGACGCGGTAATTGACACCGCGCCGCGGGCTGTACCAGGCGTCGTCGTTGAACCGGTAACTTCGGAGCCATAGTCCGATCGTCGCCAGACAAAGGAGGACGGATAGCGCCGTGGTGGCGTTCAGGAGGAAGCGAGCCGAGCGCCTCATTGCGCGGGCATTGTAACCACTCCTCGAGGAGGAGCTTCATGCGGCGGGCGTTACGTGAAGAACTCTGTCACGCGCAAGGTCGAGTATGGCGATCACCTGCTCGCGGGTGACCGACGGGAAATCCTCCAGGAATTCATCAAGGGAATGACCCTTCGCGAGATAGTCGAAGAGGTTCTTCACAGGCACGCGTGTGCCGCTGAAACAGGGCGTGCCGGAAACGATTTCGGGATCGATGGTGATGACAGACATCGACATCATTATAACATCGATGCCGCTGGTAATGATGGGGTGGTCTGGTCGAAACGCTCGGTTCCGAGTTATTTCGGCGCCGGCATCAGCTTCAGATCCACCGCCCAATCCACGAAGCGCTGCGGCCACGTGCCGAAGGGGATGCCCTTGCGCGGACCGATCGAGCCGCCGTGACCGCCGGTGCCGTAGATGTGCATCTCGATGTTCAGCGGCGGCTTGGTCGTGCGTCCCACCTCGAACAGCGCGTTGTAAAACTCCACCGTCTGCTTCGCGTGGAAGACGTCGCCCGTGCCGGCGCAAACCAGGAACGTCGGCGGCACGTCCTTGGGAACGTGCGTCATGTCCAGCGTACCCGGCTTCCACCCGGGGTAAACCAGGCAAAGCCAGTCCGGCCGCGAGCTGACGCGGTCGATCGGGTCGGCGGCGTCGGGCTTGCCGGCGTCGTAGGTCAGCGCCAGGCGCGCCGTCTGCTCGCCGCCGGCGCTGAATCCCATGTGCCCGATCTTGTTCGGGTCGATGTTCCACTCCTTCGCGTTGGCGCGAACCAGGCGCACCGCGCGCTGCGTCTCCACCAGCGCATCCGTCGCCGAGCCGTACGGCTGCAGCCGGTAGCGGTGTACGAAGCACGAGACGCCCAGGGTGTTCAGCCACTTGGCCACGTCGGTTCCCTCGGGACCGACCCACAGGTCCTTGTTCCCGCCGCCCGGCGAGAGGATGACTGACATGCCGTTGGCCTTGTCGGCCGGGGCGAGATAAAGCTCGATCGACGGGTTGTGGATGTTGTTGACCTTGGCGACCCCGCCGTCCTTGCTTCGGGTGAAGATCTCCTCCTTGTCGGCGCCGGCCATGGCGTGGAGCGCCGGGTTACCCGACGGGAAGAGCAGCACGACCTTGTGGCCGGGGGTGATGGGTTGGGGTTCGAGAAGCTTTGCGGCCGATGGTGCGGGATCGTCGGCGAAGGCGATCGGTGCGACGATCAGGCAGCAGGCGAACAGTGCGATCAAGAGGGGCGTTTTCACGAGGTTCCTCGCGTCGATTGAGCGGGTGAAATGGACGGGCACGGTTGCCGGTGGATCGTACCGGTGGGCGGGCCCGGCGTTGAGGGGAACGCACGCTCGGCGCGAGCGGGAGAACTTCCGCAGCGCCGGTTGCGGCAAAATGCACGATCCCCGTCCATTCAAACCTTTCGGGTCGAAGCTATAATAATTCCTGGCGGAGTTGTCGCCCGACCGCGCAGGCGCGGGGATCTGGCGATGGATGGAATGGAAGGGGGTGACGGGCGCGCGTCCCAACAACCAATGGATCGACCTCTATGGAATACGCGGTAATCATGGCGGGGGGACGTGGCACGCGGCTTTGGCCGGCCTCGCGGAACGACCGTCCCAAGCAGCTTTTGCCGCTGGTGCGCGGGAAGTCGCTGCTCCAGTTGTCGTACGAGCGGTTGCGCGCGCTGTTGCCGGCGGAGCAGATCTTCGTCTGTACCGGGGCGGCGTACAAAGACCGCGTGCTGGAGAACCTGCCCGAACTGCCGCCCGACAACGTCCTGGGCGAGCCCGAGGGACGCGATACCGCCAACGCCGTGGGGTTCCCCGCCACCGTGCTGCTCAAGCGCGATCCCGAGGCCGTGATGGCGGTCGTCACCGCCGACCACGTCATCGAGCCGGTCGATCAGTTCACCAAGAGCCTTAAGACGGCGTTCGAGGTGGTCAAGGAGCAACCCAGGGCGCTGGTCACGTTCGGGCTGATCCCGACGCACGGGCACACCGGGCTGGGGTACATCCATCGCGGCGAGGCCCTGAAGCTGGCCAGCGGCAGCACCGGGGCGTACCGCGTCATGCGGTTCATCGAAAAGCCCGCCAAGCCGGACGCGGACCGGTTCGTCGAGTCCGGCCGCTACTACTGGAACAGCGGGATGTTCGTCTGGCGCTGCGACACGGTCATGAGCGAGCTGTCCATCCACCTGCCCCAGGCGGCGGCGGGGCTGACGAAGATCGGGCAGGCATGGGACACCCCGCGGGCATACGACGTGCTGAACCAGACCTATCCGACGCTGACCAGGAAGAGCATCGACTACGCGGTGATGGAGCCAGCGAGCCAGGGAAAGGGCAAGGCGCACGTGGTCGTGGTCGAGATGCCCGTGCAGTGGCTGGACGTCGGCTCGTGGCCGGCGCTGGCGGAGACGCTGCCCAACGACGACCACGACAACGCCCTGGACGCGCGCGTCTGCGTGCTTCTGGACTCGTTCAACAACATCGTGATCAGCCACGACCCGGATCACCTGGTGTCCCTGCTGGGCGTGAGCGACATGATCGTCGTCCACACGCCCGACGCGACCCTGGTCTGTCCGAAAACCGAGGACCAGCGGGTGAAGGAGCTGGTGCACCAGGTAAAGGAAAAGACGGGCGGGAAATACCAGTAATCATGCGGACGCTTGCGATCGATCTAGGGGCCAAGCGCGTCGGGCTGGCGTTGTCGGACGAAGGCGGGCGGTTTGCGACGCCGCTCGACGTGCTGACGGTCTCCTCCCCCCATCAAGCCCTGGAACAGATCGTGCCGGTGATCGAAAAGGAGGGGGTGGAGCGCGTGGTCGTCGGCTTGCCGCTGAACATGGACGACTCCCTGGGCCGCCAGGCCCAATCCGCGCTGGCGTGGGGCCGACAGCTTGCCGACCGATCCGGAAAGCCCGTGCTCTTCGTGGACGAACGCCTGAGCTCGTTTGCTGCGGAAGAAACGCTGACCCAGCGCAAGAGGGCGGGGGAGAGGTTGACCAGGGAGAGGAAGAGGCGGCAGCTCGACGCAGTGGCGGCAGCCACGTTCCTGCAGCAATTTCTCGATGGAAAGTTACAAGCAATGTCCGAGGCGAAGGTTATGGATCAGCCAACGTCGCGGGGTCGGGCACGTTGAACGATGTGCGGAGATACCGATGCGTCGATCGATCCAACTCGGAGTGGCGTTGCTCCTGCTGGTGGGCTTTGCCGTTCCCGTCCACGCGGCGAAAAAGAACAAGACCAAGGGCCTGCCCCCGGCCAGCAACGTGCCGGACGTAGACGATACGGCGATGAAAGACGCCAAGAGCAAGCTGGCCTTGGCGCAGGGCCGGCTGGAAAAGGCGCAAGATACGCTGACAACATTGGTTGCGCGCCTTCGCAAGGAGGGGGAGACGGCGCCGGCGCGGGCACAGGGCGAGGCGGCGCTCAAGCAGGCGCAGGCCGACTACGACGCGGCCGCCGGGCCGGTGCTGGAAAAGGTGAGGGCGTCGGCGAAATACCAGCGGGCGCTGGACGAGAAGAAGGCGGCCACCAAACGCGTGGACGAGCTCAACGCCGACCCCGCTACGCCCCAGGAACCCATCGCCGAGGCAGCCAGGGTCGTGCTGGAGAAGGGCACGGCGGTCAGCGCGATCGAGCGGGGCGCGCTGGAGGCCGACGCCAACGTCCAGCGATCGAAGGCGCAACTCGACGACGCCAATAAGCGCCTGTTGAAGGCGAAGTACGAGTTCGAACAGTCGCTGAAGAATAATCCCGAGATCGCCGAGGCGCGGCGGCAAGTGGACCAGGCGAAGGACGAGATCCCGCCGCTTCAGTCGGCCTACGATTCGGCCCTGGCAAAGTACAACCAGGACGTGGCGGCGCACGACAAGGCGGTGGCAAGCGAGGCGGGGAATCGCACCGGGAGCGGCGACGGCACGAAGACCGGTGGAAGCGGCGCGCGGAAGAAGCACAAGAAAAAGCTTTGAATGCCTGCGGTCCGCGCTAGCGTCGGGACGTCGTTTTGCGCGGTGGGGCGGTATAGTCGCCGGAGCGGCCACCGGATTTTTCGAGCAGGCGGATGTCGTCGATGATCATCCCCTTGTCGAGGGCCTTGCACATGTCATAAATCGTGAGGGCGGCGACGGCAACGGCGGTGAGGGCTTCCATCTCGACGCCGGTCCTTCCCGAAATGATTGCGGTGGCCTTGACGCGCAGGCGCACGCGGTCCTCGCCGCCGTCGGGCTCGAAGCTTGGGAGGTCGAAATCGACCTGGACGCTTTCGACGGGCAGGGGGTGACAGAGGGGGATCAGGTCGCCGGTGCGCTTGGCGGCCATGATGCCGGCGACGCGGGCGACGGCCAGCACCTCGCCCTTGGGGATGCGCTCTTCGGCGATCGCGCGCAGGGTCTCGGGGAGGAGGAGGACGAAGCCCTCGGCGATCGCGCGGCGGGCGGTGGCGGGCTTGGCGGAGACGTCCACCATCCGGGCGCGGCCGGCGGCGTCGAGGTGGGTGAGCTTGCGGGTGCGGGGCATGGAATGACTGTTTACCGTGCGGCGTCGCGAACGCAAATCGCCAACCGACACGCCGATCGCTCGACTCATGAATGCCGGGGCGTGACCCCGAGTTGCAGGGCGATGCGTTTGGCCGTTTCCAGCCGGCGGTCGGCCAGATCCTGGGCGCGGGCGCGGACGGCCTGGAGGACTTCGGCCGGGGCGCGGTCGGGGGTGCCGCTGTCGAAGGGGGGTTCGGGGGCGTATTGCATGTAAAGCTGGATCTCCTGGGCGATGCGGTCGCCGCAGAGCTTGGCGACGAGGTGGAAGGCGCCGTCGATGCCGGCGGTGACGCCGGCCGTGGTGATCAGGTGGCCGTCCTCGACGAACCGGGCATTAATGGGGGTGGCGCCGAAATAAGGAAGGAGGTGGTGGGCGGCCCAATAAGTGGTGGCGCGGCGACCGACCAGCAGGCCCGCGGCGCCGCAGATCAGGGCGCCGGTGCAGACGGAGAGGACGTATCGCGCGCCCGCGGACTGGCGGCGGATGAAGGAGAGTACGGTGTCGTCATCCATTAGCGCCTGTTGACCGCCGCCGCCGGGGATCAGGAGGACGTCGAGCCCGGGGCATTCGTCAAAGGAGGTGTCGGGGGTGAGGATGAGGCCTCGGCCGTCGCGGACCGGCTGCTTGTCCTTCCAGAGGACGTGGAAGGTGGAATCGGGGATGCGGGAGAGCACTTCGAAGGGGCCGGTGAAGTCGGCCTGGTCGACCCGGGGGTAGATGATGCCGCCGATCTGGAGGGGTGGGGGCACGGGAAATTCCTTTCAGAGCACGGGCGAACACACGGTGCGAAACCGCAAGCGGAGATCGAGTCGGTCGGCCGTAAGGATCATACGCGTGACGCACGGGCGTCTTGACGCGTCACGCGGCGGTCTGAACAATCGAACGGGTCAGACGTGCAGAAAACTGCAATCGAAAGGAAACGACCGCACATGCCCCGCACGATCACGCATCCGGCGCTTCAGCCGCTCAAGGCGCACTTCCCGAACATCAAGCTCCAGGTTGGCGAGTTTCGCGACATGGTGACGGTGGTGGTGCCGCGGGAGCACATCCACGAGGTGGCCGAGTTCCTGCGCGACGACCCGCACCTGCACTACGACATGCTCGCGGAGTTGAACGGCGTTGATTACCTGGGATATCCCGGGGCGAGGCACCGGTTCGCCGTGAATTACGGCCTGACGAGCGTGGCGAAGAACAACCGGCTTTGGCTGAAGGTCTTTCTCGATCCGACTCTGCCGACCGGGCCGAAGGAGAACTCGCCGCGCGACGAGGAGGTGATGGAGAAGGGGGATCCGGGGCTCAAGGTGGACAGCGTCTGCTCCGTTTGGCCGGGGGCGGAGTGGATGGAGCGCGAAGTTTACGACATGTATGGAATCATCTTCGTGGATCATCCGGATTTGAGGCGGATTTTGACTTGGAATGGGTTTGGGTCCTATCCGCTGAGGAAGGACTATCCGTTGCGCGGGGTCGGGGAGCGTGAGGATTACAAGATCGTGACGCGTGACAGCGCGTGAGCGCCGGAAGCACAAGAATGAGGGCCCACGGAAGGTATTCCGTGGGCTTTTTTGACACCGATGTTTGAACCCATCACCCAACGCCGCTACCTCATCCCGTTCAACGCGGCGCGTCTGCCGCAGCAGTTTACGGACGTGCTGGTGATCGGCGGCGGGGTCGCGGGGCTGCGGGCGGCGATCGCGGCGGCGGATCACGGCGTGGACGTGCTGCTGCTCACCAAGGACACGGTCGCCGAGTCGAATACGTGGTACGCGCAAGGCGGCATCGCGGCGGTTCTGCAGCCGCTGGACTCCTACGAGTCGCACATCGCCGATACCGAAAAGGGCGGGGCGGGGCTTTGCGACGACAAGGCCGTGCGGATCGTGATTGAGGAGGGGCCCAAGCGCGTGCTCGAGTTGCTCGAATGGGGCGCGAATTTCGACAAGAAACCGGGAAATGCGCACGACCTGGCGTTCACCCTGGAAGGGGGGCACTCATTCGCGCGGATTATCCACGCGTACGGCGACGCGACCGGGCGGGAGCTGGCGCAGACGCTGATCCGCACGGTGCGGACGCGCGAGAACATCCGCTTGTCGGAACGGTCGTTCGCGATCGATCTGCTGACCCACGAGGGACGGTGCATCGGCGCGATCGCGCTGATCGACAACCAGGTGCAGATGATCTGGGCGAAGCGCACGATCCTGGCGTCGGGGGGGGCGGGGCAGCTTTACCGGGAATCGACCAACCCCCGGATCGCGACGGCGGATGGCCATGCGATGGCGTACCGCGCGGGGGCGACTCTCCAGGACATGGAGATGGTGCAGTTCCACCCCACGACGCTTTACGTGGCGGGCGCTTCCCGCGCGCTGATCACCGAAGCCGTGCGCGGGGAAGGGGGGTACCTGGTCGATCGAAACGGGTACCGGTTCATGGGCGATTATCATCCGGCCAAGGAACTGGCGCCGCGCGACGTGGTGAGCCGGGCGATCGTGGATCAGATCCGCAAGACGCACTACACGCACGTTTACCTGGACGCCCGCCACCTGCCGCCGCAGGAATTTCTGGAACGTTTTCCCCAGCTTGCCAGATTGCTCGAGGAGTTTGACATCGATCCGTCGAAGGCTCTGATCCCGATCCACCCGGCGGCGCACTACATGATCGGCGGGGTGGACACCGACGAGCAGGCGCGTACGTCGCTGCCGGGGCTGTACGCGGTGGGAGAGGCAGGTTGCTCGGGTCTTCACGGGGCCAATCGCCTGGGTTCCAACAGTTTGCTGGAGGGGTTGGCGTTCGGCGCGCGGGGCGGGATCGACGCGGCGCGCGGCGCGAAGGAGAATCACATCAAGTTTCCCCTGAAGCTTGATCACAAGATTCTGCCATCTACGAAGACGGAGCTGGACATCACGGATGTCAAAAGTTCGTTGCGTTCGGTGATGTGGCGGAACGTGGGGATCGAGCGTGACGGCTCGCGACTGGAGGAGACGCGGGAGATCATCGCGTTCTGGGCGCGGTATGTGATGGATAAGATATTCAATGCGAACGACTTAGGATCGCCCGGGGCGACCGCCGGATGGGAGGTGCAGAACATGCTGACGGTCGCCGCGCTGGTGACCAATGCGGCGCTGAGCCGCACGGAATCGCGTGGGTGTCACTATCGCCTGGACTATCCGGGGAGGGACGATGCGCACTGGCGGCTGCACCTGTTGTGGAAGCGGCCGATGGAGACACCGATTCCAGACCCGATCGCGTAGGCGGAAGGGGTGAGTGCAAGCTTACCTGGATTCACGTTGGACGTCGCGCGAAACGGCCGCAAAAGGCCGCTTAACCCACTTATTCCGGCGTGACTTGTTTTCGAGGCGAAAAGGCGTTGGCGAACCGTGTTGATGAAAAAGAAGATGCTTGACAGTGTAAGTTGGGTTTCGGTAATCTAACAACCTAGTTCCCTTCTGTGGGTAGCTGATCATCTTTGAGGAGGTAGAGTCATGAGAGTTTCGATTAAGTCTTTGTTGGCGGCCGGTTTCGTCGCTGGGGTGATGGGGCTGAGTGCTTCCGCGGCTCCGGTGAGCCTTTCGAGCACGGTGGATCAAAGCGGCTTTAGTGGTCTCCAGGCCGTCGGTCCGTACGCGCTGACCGATGCCAATGGGTATGACTACACGGGGCAGACGAATTTCGCGCAGCTCACGTCGATCGACTCGATCACCGTGACGCTGACGATCAATGACGGCGACACCGCGACCGGTGACTACGACAACGGCAAGCTCTTTCTGGGCTTGGATGGTGTCAACACCGGCCTGGCGCTGAACGACTTCGCGAACAACCAGATTGTGAGCCAGACGCTTACGCAGGTTTCGCCCGCCGTGCAGGCGCAGCTCATCGCTGCCCTTCAGGACGGCAAGCTGGTAGGCAGTGTGATCGACACGAACACGACGCCAGTTGCCGGTGATACGATCGGCTTCCCGCGCCTCGTGCAGACGACCTTGGACATTGCCGCCCAAGGCCAGGGTGCGGTGGTTCCGATTCCGGCAGCGGCCCTGCTGGCCCCGCTGGGCGCCGGCCTCGCGGGCTTCTACTCGCGTCGCTTCCGCAAGGCCCGGTAGTCGCCACAGGACGATTTGATCAGCTACTTGCGCCACCCCTGGGATTCGTCCCGGGGGTGGCTTTTTGTATTGAAGCTGCGAATCCAAGTTTGCAGAGAGGGGGAGTAAGGACCCGGCCGCTGAAGCGACCTCGCCCGGTTGCGTGAGCGGGCTCACGCGCGCGCTTCAATTTTCGAATCGCTGGTTGTCCATGGACCGATTGCCTCATCTTCCACTCATCTCCGGCCCGCTAAAAAACCATTGCTGAGGAGGACCCGAGTTGTCACGCCGGCCGTTCGTCTTGGACGGCTTCTTCACCCGCGGGGCGGTTGGCCCGCGCGACTGGCCGGTGGGCATCCCTTCTCGAATGGCATCCTGGCGTACGGCGTATCCAGCCCCGCGGAGAGAGCGTACTTCATCGATGATTCGCAACAATCGCGCAATGTCAGAAACCGATCGGGAAAAGGGCGTCCGAATCGAACCCCTTGAAGACCGCGTGTTGCTCAGTGCCTCGATGGGCCACGGTCACGATGACGATCACGGCCACGGCAATGGAAATGGAAATGGACATGGTCACGGCGAGGGTGGCGAAGGGGAGATCCACCTCTCGACCCTGGCGTCCCAGACCGCGGTCGCGGATTTCAACGGCGACGGCAAGATCGACATCGCCACGTTGGCGACGAGCGACGGCAAGTCCGGCGGCGGTAGCAGCCTGGTGATTGAGCTGGGCAACGGCGACGGCACGTTCGAGACGTCGAGCGTGAACGTCCCGGCCGGGAAGGACTCGGCCCTGGTCGCCGGGGACTTTAGCGGCGACAAGAAGCAGGACCTGGCGCTGCTCTCGTCTTCGGGCGGGCAGACGGGCGTGACGATCCTCGTCGGCGATGGCAAGGGTGGGTTCACGGCCGGGGCAAAGCAGACGATCGGCAACCTGCCGCTCAAGAAACTGGTGGCCGGTGACGTCAACGGCGACGGCTTTGCCGACCTGGTGTCGTTCGACGACAGCAAAGTGTACGAGTCGCTCGACGACGGCAAGGGCGCGCTGCAGGCGGCGACATCGCAGGACAACCCGTTCCCGGGCTTTGCGCCCGTGGGCGCGGGGGACCTCGACAACGACGGCCGGCTTGACCTGATCGGTGTCTCGGGCGACCAGATCTTCGGCAACAAGGCGGTCGCCTCGACCGGCGCGTACATGCTGACGTTCCCGGTGCACACGCAGGGCACGCTCCCGCTCGCGGGCAAACGCATCGTCACCGCCGACGTCAGCGGCGACAAGATCAACGACCTGGTCGTGATTGGCGACGGCTCGGTCAACGTTGCGCTCCAGAGCGCCACCCAGCCGCTGACGTTCGGACCCTGGGTCGCCACCAACGGCGATGTCAGTCCAAGCAAGGCCCAGGTCGGCGACGTGGACGGCGACGGCAAGGCCGACCTATTCGTGCCGCCGAACCAGCTTGGCGCCGTCACGACCGCCAAACTGGTCCTGATCAGCAACGGCGACGGGACGTTCCACAAGCTGGTCAGCAGCGGCAACGGCAATGGCGGCGGCGACGACGACGACGACGATGATGATGATGATGACGATCACGGCGAGGGTCATGGCCACGGAAATGGCAACAGCGGCCATGACGACGACGACGACGATGACGACCAAGGTGGCCATCACGATGATGATGATTGAATCCGCGCGGTCGGAGAATGGCTGAGCGTGGAGAGTGCGCAGAGGCCGAGGGGTAGCTGGAGGGCCTCCCCAAGGCGACGGGGCGGGCGAGCAATCGCCCGCCCTTGTTTTTATTGTGGTGTGCGCGTCCCGCCTGCATCTTGAAGGCATCCAAAGCAGGCGACGCGCCGGCGCGACGCCCGCACCACAGCAGGCGATTTGACCCCCGCCCCCCATTCCGCTACCGTTTTCCGCCCGAACCACCAACGGAGAACGTGCCGCGATGATCCCCCTGGCCGACCGCATGAAACTGGTGTCCGAGTCGATCACCCTCGCCGTGAGCGCCAAGGCCAACGCGCTCAAGAAGGCGGGCGTGGACGTGGTGGGTTTCGGCGCCGGCGAGCCCGATTTCGACACCCCTGCCTTCATCAAGGACGCCGCCAAGGCCGCGCTCGACAAGGGCGCGACCAAGTACACCCCGACGCCCTGCATCCCCGAACTCAAGCAGGCGATCGCCGACAAGTTCCAGCGTGAGAACGCCCTGCCCTACAAGCCCGAGAACATCACCACCGGCGCCGGCGGCAAGCACTGCCTCTACATGGCGTTCATGGCCGTCCTCAACCCGGGCGACGAGGTCCTGATCCCCTCGCCGTATTGGGTCAGTTACCCCGAGCAGGTGAAACTCGCCGGCGGCGCGCCGCGAGTCATCCGCGGCGAGGAGTCCAACGGCTTCAAGATCACGCCCCAGCAGCTTGAGTCTGCGATCGGGCCGCGGACGAAGGTGCTGGTGGTCAATTCCCCCAGCAACCCGGCCGGTCATGCATACACGCCGCAGGAGCTCAAGGCGCTGGCGGACGTCGTCGTGCGGCACCCGAACCTGGTCGTCTTCGCCGACGAGATCTACGAAAAGCTGGTGTACGACGGCCTGCGCTTCGTCAGCTTCGCGGCGCTTGCCGCCCCGCTCATCGAGCAGACGCTCACCTTCAACTGCCATTCCAAGAGCTTCGCGATGACCGGCTGGCGGGTCGGTTACATCGGCGGCCCCAAGCCGGCGATCGACGCGATCAACAAGCTGCAGAGCCAGATGACCAGCCACATCACCAGCTTCGTCCAGCCCGCCGCCGCGGCGGCATTGAACGATCCGCGCGGGCCGGAATCGATCGAATTGATGCGCCAGCAGTTCGAGCGCCGCGGGCGGCACATGTGGGAGCGGCTGAGCAAGCTGCCCAAGGTCACGTGCGTGCGCCCGCAGGGCGCGTTCTACTGTTTCCCGAACGTCAGCGCCCATTTCGGCAGGAAGGCGGGCGGCGTGGAGATCACCGACGCCGTCAGCTTCGCCGCCGCCTTGCTCGAGCAGAACCACGTCGCGGTCGTGCCCGGCAATGACAGCGGCTTCGACACGCACGTGCGCCTGTCCTTCGCGACGGGCATGGAGCAGATCGACAAGGGAATCGATCGCATCGGCGAGTTTCTCAAGAAGCTCGGCGGCTGATGAGCCTGGACGCGCTCCAAGCCCTGCAAGCCGCGCTCGCGCATCACCACGCCGGGCGACTCGCGGAGGCGGAGGCGATCTATC
>DATBFY010000461.1:0-5222 GCA_036558265.1 Tepidisphaeraceae bacterium
AACTCCCCATCCCAGAAAAAAATCGCGCGCAGACCGCCCAGCTTAACGCGCGCCTTCTTGAAACCCCTCACGCGCTCCCGATCAGGATCCCCGCCAGGAACACCAACGCCCCGCCGAGCACAACCTGCACCGTGGCGCTGAACCAGGGAGTGTCCATGAAGCGGTGGCGGATCCAGGAGATGACCAGCAGTTCGAGCGCGACCACGACGATCGCCACCGTCGTCGCCGTCCTGAAACTGGGGATCAGGTACGGAAGCGTGTGCCCGATCCCGCCCAGCGTGGTCATCAGGCCGCAGACGATCCCGCGCAAAAGCGGCCTGCCCCGGCCGGTCAGCGACCCGTCGTCCGACAGCGCTTCGGCAAAACCCATCGAAATCCCCGCCCCGATGCTCGCCGCCAGACCGACCTTGAACGGCTCCCAGTGCGCGTATCCGGCGGAACTTCCGGCGTTCTTCGCCGCCGCGAACGCCGCCGCGAACAAGGGCGCCAGCGTCGAGACGCTGCCGTCCATCAGCCCCGCGAGCCCGGGCTGCACCACCTGCAGGACGAACAGCCGCCGGGCGTTCTCGGCCTCCTCCTTGCGCGCCTCGGGCGTCAGGTGTTCCTTTTCCAGCTCCGCCGCCAGGTGCTCGTGCCCGCGCTCCTCGCTCGCCAGGTCCCCCAGCAGTTGCCGCACGCTCGCGTCGCTCGTCCGCGCCGCCGCACGCTCGTAATATCGCCGCGTCTCCAGCTCCATCAGCGCCGCCTGGCGACGCACGGCCTCCAGCCCGAGCGGGCGGACCAGCCAGATCGGCCGCCGCTTGACGAACCCCTTCACGTCCTCGCGCCGCACGTGGGGGATGTGCTCGCCGAAGCGTTGCCGGTACAGCTCGACCAGCCGGTGCCGATGTCCGTTCTCCTCCTCCTGCATCCGCTTGAACATCTCCGCCGATGCCGGGTACGACTCCTTCAACCCATCGGCGAAATCGCCGTAGATCTTCGCGTCCTCCTCCTCCAGCGCGATCGCCAGCGCGAGGATCTCCGGTTCCGAGAGGGATTGAAAGGATCGCATAATCGAGCAGATTGTAGACGGTCGAACCTACAGCCGCCGCGCCGCCGCCGGATCGTCCACCGTCCACGCGCCGACTTCCAGGCCCATAGACCTGAGCTGCGCCGTGAAGTCGCTCGTCAGACAAGCCTCGTTCGCCTGCGCGTTCAGCCCGTCGGCCTTGATATCAGCGAGGGTGCGCAGGATGGCCTGGCGGATTGGCGATCCATCCTGGTCAAACTCGACGATCCAGTGGGCCTTGACCCGCGGCTGCCGCCGCTTCGCCTCTTCGATCTTGTGCGCCGGCGGTCATCCGCAGCATCATCCAGAGGCACACCAATGCCGTCAAAACGCACGGTTTATGTCGCATGGGCAAGGCTTCTCATCGTCCGGCCGTCCGGTGGCAACTGAGCTAAACCCCCTTGCTTTGAGGGGTCCCCTCAGCCCCTTAAGCCGTCCCGACCGCCACCCGATGGGACCCGTGGAGGACCTGTCGTTGTGAACAACCGAGCCAACATCCGCCGCGGACTGAGCGCGATCGCCGCGATCGCCTGTTACGGTGCGGCCGTCTACTGCCGAGCCGCCTTCACCGGTCCCTACCCGTTCGTCCACGGGCTGATGGAACCGTATGCTGTGGAGATGCGCGCCCGGCTGGCGACCCTGACCTGCGCGCTCGCCTTCTTCATCCCCGTCCACTACCTGATCGGGCGCCTCTTGTCCAACGTGGTCGAGGAGGCGCCGCCGGCGAGCCCGGCGATTCCCAGCCGAGCCCGCGACCCCCTGATGTACCTCGCCACGATGCCGTCGGATCCCGGGGCGACCCTGCCGACGCGCCGCCGCTCCCGCCGCTGACCCCGGCCGACCCCCATCACACCCCCGCCGACCGGATCAGCGCGTCCATTGCCGCCAGGTGCTGCTTGAGGGCCGACCTCCCCGCGGCGGTCAGGGTGTACCAGCTCACCGGCTTGCGATCGGCGAACTCCTTCTTCACCGCGACATATTGTGCCTCCTCCAGCTTGCGGAGCTGCGCGCCCAGGTTGCCGTCGGTTTCGGTCAGGAGCTGCTTCAACCGCGAGAAGCTCAACGCGTCCACGGTCGAGAGCAGCACCAGCGCGCCCAGCCGGCTCTTGTGCTGCAGCAGGGGGTCGAGCTGATCCAGGTGCGACGCCGACCGCGCCTGCTGCGGGGATGGATCGGGTTTGACGGTCATTGGTAATCACCTCCATGTCAGCGCATCACGCGCAGGTCCACTTAAGCGGCCTGTTGCTGCTGCTGTTGCGGCGCCGGCAGCGTTCGCCCGTGGAAGAACGTGGGCACCACCAATCCCAGCGCGATGACGATCCCCAGCGCCGTCCAGCCGTAGCGCGGCACGTAGGTGATCGCGATGCTCCCCGCCATGAGCACCGGGCCCAGCCAGAGGAAGTTGCGGTCGAAGTGCACGCCCCCCAGGAAGTAGATCACCCCGATCACCAGCACGATGAACTGACCGACCGCCGGCCCCTGGATGCCGCGCGCCACGCACAGCCCGATCACGCCGGCGATCCCCAGGAGGATGCTCGCCCAGTGCAGCATCACGCGCATCGCGTCCGCGCGGTCGTACTCGCCCGAGCGGATCGCGTGGCGCTTGCCCAGGGGCCAGCCCAGGATTCCCATCACCGCCCCGCCGATGGCGAAGAACAGCCCCGCCCAATTGGTATTGACGTCGAGCAGCACGTACCCGACCAGGACGTAAATGGCCACCATCCATGCGATGGCGACGGGGACGTGCTGAGACCGCTCGCGGCGGGTGACGGCCTGCCGGACGTAGTTGAGATCGTCGGACAACTGCTGGGCCTGCGTCATTTCGAGCTCCTTGTTAGAGTTCTCTATAAAATAGAGTATCGGCTACAATTGTCAAGAGGCTTTCCAAAAAAAATCTCGAGGTGACGCACGTTATGATCCGCGTCCATGTCCCAACCGCAGTTCTCCCGCCGTTCCTTGCTCGCCACCGCCGCCGCGGGCGCCGCCACGGCTTGCCTACCGCCCAAGCTTTTCGCGCAGGAGCCGATCATCCTCGGCCAGGGTGAACACCGTTTCGAATGCCAGCACGACTGGGGGCGGCTTCCGGACTCGATCCAGTACGGCCTGACCCACGGCGTGGCCGTCGATCGCGCCGGCAACGTTTACGTCCTTCACACCTCGCGCAAGACGTCGGCGGTCAAGGACACGGTCGTCGTCTTCGACCGCGCGGGCAACTTCGTCCGCTCCTGGGGCAGCGAGTATTTCGGCACCGCGCACGGGTTTGACCTGATCGTCGAGGACGGCCGCGAGATCTTTTACATCACCGACATGGCCCGCGGCCTGTTTAAGACAACGCTCGACGGGCGGGTCCTCTGGCACCTGGCGCGTCCCCCGTTCTACGATGATCGCAAGGAGCTCAAGTACATCCCGACCAACGTCGCGGTTGCCCCCAACGGCGACGTCTACTTCGCCGACGGCTACGGCTCGTGGTACATCCACCACCTCGACAAGGACGGCAACTACAAGCGGACCTTCGGCGGCCCTAGCGACGACGACCGCAAGGCCACCGTCCACCCCCACGGCCTATACGTTGACGTGCGCGGCAAAGAGCCGCTGCTGGTCGTCGCCGAGAACGATCCGAAAGGGCAGAAGCCCGGGCGGCTTCACGCCTTCAACCTCGACTGCGAACATCACGGCGTGCTGCCGACCAAGGTGCGCTCGCCCCGGCATTTCGACCGCCAGCGGGACCTGGTCGTGATCCCCGACCTCGATGCCGTCGTCACGCTGATCGACCGCGACAACCGGATCGTCGCGCAGCTCGGTGATGGTTTCACGACGTTCAAGGAAGTGCGTGCGCTGCGCACCCAGTCGCGCGAGCATTTCAAGCCCGGCCAGTTCGTCTGCCCGCACGACGCCGCCTTTGACGCGGACGGGAGCATCTACGTGGCCGAGTGGGTGGACGTGGGGCGCGTGACGAAGCTGCGCAAGGTGTGAGATCGAGCGCGGGACGCTGCCCGCACGCCCCTGCGATCACTCATCATGCCCGAGCAGCGCGCGAAGGTCTCGCGCACCGTGCACGATCATGACGATCTGCAGCGGCCTGGTCTCCGGACGATACATGATGACGTCGGGAGGCACGCTCCAGAAACGGTGGCGTTTGTCCGCAAGATCTTCGCGGGTATGCCCCAGCCCCGGCATGTCCGCCAAGCGCCCGAACGCGTCGTACAACTCGTCGCGCACCTTGTCGGCCGCATCGAAGTTCCGCTCGGCAATGTAATTCCAGATGTTCAGCAGGTCCAGGCGTGCCTGCGCGGTTCTGTGTCGGAAATGCCACGGCCGGGACACATCATAAACATCGATGATTACTACGCTTATCCTGGCCCCGGATCACACCAGCATCGACCCCATCCCGCCGCCCATGTCATCGAGGAGATCGTGACCCGATCCGTCATCGGCGCCGCCGTTCGTGCCCGCCGAGCCACCGCTCCCCGTCGTCGTCACCGTCGCGCCGCTCCCACCGCCCTTGTCATCCCCGGCGTCGTGCGTACCGCCGTCGCCGCCGCGCTGGTTGTCATCATTGACGTCGTTGGCCTCGACCTCGCGGACGTTGTCGAAGTGGTCATCCCCCGCGTCGCCGCGGACGTGGTCCCTGCCCGCGCCGCCCATGCACGAATCGTCGCCGGCGTCGCCTTCCAGGTCGTCGACGCCGTCGCCGCCGTCGAGCGAGTCATCTCCCGCGCCGCCGACCAGCGAGTCGTCGCCGACGTCCCCCTCGATCGAATCGTCGCCCGAGCCGCCGGCGAGCGAGTCATCGCCCGCCCCTCCCTGGACGGTGGCCGAGCGGTCGACCCGGCGGTCCACCAGGGCCGAATCGTCTCCCGCGCCGGTGACGAGGAAGACGCGGCGCACCCGCCCGGCGAAGGTCTGCGAGTTTCCGTTGGCGATGACCTCGACCTCGGCGCGGTTCGCGGGGTTGCGCCGCACGACGATGTCGTCGGCGCGGCGCGTGCCCTCGACGAAGAGCGTCCCCCCGCGGCTCAGGCTGGCCGCCGACAGCAGTTGCCGCTGTTCCAGCGATTCGATCAGGGGCGCGACGCACGATGATGACGGTGTTGCGTTCGACATGACAATCCTCCGCTGACTAAGGACCAGGCTGCTCGCCCGCACGCGCGCGGGTGCCCGCGGCGGTCGCAGG
>DATBFY010000462.1:0-10097 GCA_036558265.1 Tepidisphaeraceae bacterium
CACGCTCAGCGGCAACAAAAACGGCTCCTGCAACACGACCGAAACCGCCGCCCGCACGTCCGCCAGCTTCACCCCCCGCAGATCCCGCCCCTCCACCAAAACTCGCCCCGACCACGGATCGAAGAACCGCGGCACCAGCGACACCAGCGTGCTCTTGCCCGCGCCCGTCGGCCCGACCACCGCCAGCATCTGCCCCGCGCCCACCTCCAGGCTCACCTCGTGCAGGACGGGCCTGCCCTGGTCATATCCGAAGGTCACCTCCTCCCACCGCACTGCGCAACCCCGCGCGTGCGAAACCGCAAGCGGCCGGGCATCGGACGCATCGTGCACCCCCACCGCCACGTCCAGCACCTCGCTCACGCGGTCGATGCTTGCCTCCACGCTCTTCACGTTCCCGTACAACCCCAGCAACCCCTGCGACGCCGCCTGGATCGTCCGCCAGTACGCAAGGAACACGAGCAAGCTCCCCAGCGACATCGCCCCCTCGAGTACCCGCCGCCCGCCGAAGTACAGCACGATCGCCGTCCCCACCGTCGCCGCCGCCCCGTTCACGACCGTGTAGATCTGCTTGAGTACGAGCCCCTGCCGCGTGCTGCGCACGGCGTCCGCCGCAAGCCGCCGGTACTGCTGCACGTTCCGTGACTCGGCCGAAAACGCCTGCACCAGCGGGATCGCCCCGAGCGTCGTGTGCACGAAACTCGCCAGTCGCGCCTGCGCCTCGCGATTGGTCCGCGTCGTTCGCTTGAGCCGCCGCCCGAAGAAATAGGCCGACGCCCCGAGCAACGGCGCCACCGCCAGCGCGATCGACGCCAACCGCCAATCCAATCGCCACGCCACCGCCCCCACCAGCGCCAGCGTCAGCACGTGCTGGATCGGCGCAACCAGCAACCCCTCCGCCACCGTGTAGACGCACCACGTGTCGCCGCTTAAGCGGCTGAGCGAATCGCCCACCGGCGTCTTGCCATGAAACAGCAGCGACAACCGCTGCAGCCGCGCGAACAGGTCCCCCGCCAGGTCGTACACCATCCGCTGCCCCGCCGCCGTCCACCCGAACGATAAGCCCGCGTCCACGAGGCTTGTAACCAGGAATATCCCCAGGCTCGCGATCGCCGCCACGACCACCAGCGCCGCGGGCGTCGCCCCCACACCGACCATCGCCAGTCCCCTGCTCAACCACCCCGGCGCCGCTTCCGACCCCAGCGCACCATCCACCAGCAACTTCAAAGGCCACGGGGCCGCCACCGCCACCCCCGCCGCCACGCACGACAACACCCCCACCCCCAGCAGCCACCGCCACTGCCGCAGCGCATACCCGATGATTCGCCGATACCTGCCCACGGCGGCGACCTACGCTCCTTTTCTCGCTTCTCGCTTCTCAATTCGAACGGTGAGCGGCGTCATCCTGATAATGAGGAGGCTCTGCCGACGAAGGATCTTGCCTCGAATGGACGATCGCTTGTCTTCGCGGCCAGATCCTTCGGTCGTCTTAGACTCCCTCAGGATGACGACCTCCCGACGACCTGAGCAACGCGTTCTCACTTCTCGATTCTCAATTCTCGCTTCTATGACTCGTGGCATCACTCAACATCCGCAAAACTCACCAACCTCACCCCATTCTCCGCCACCGCCTCACGCACCTTCGGATCACACAACGCCGCCACCTCGATCGCCCGCTCCGCCCGGTACATGGTCTCCAGGCCATCATCGTACCCCGGATGGCACGCGACCTCCGTCGCCCCCTCTCGCAGACTCCGGATGATCCGCACCAGCGCCTCCGCGCAGATCCCCTGGTGATACGCCCCGCCCTGCTCATCCTGACCGTAAAAGTCGCCGCAGTAGAGCACCTTCCCCCCGTGCCGCAGCGGCACGTCCAGGCGCGCCGCCTCCTCCTCGACGATCGGCCAAACCCGCGTGTCCTGGTGCACGTGCTGGTGCGAATCCAGATGCGTCGGCGGACGATCCAAAAGGTGCAGGAACATCTCCACCTGTCGCCGCACCTCCGCCCGCACCTCGCGCACGTCGTTCAGATCGCAAACCTGGTAAAGCGGCACCCACTGCTCGTCCCGGATCGTCCACTCCGCGAAATCCAGGTGCAGCCCCACACCCAATCTCGAATTGCCCTTGGCATAGGTCGCCGCCGCCGCCGCCCCGCCCCACCGCACCATCAGGCTGGCGCTGGTGACGATCCCGCGCTCGTGCGCCTCGATGATCCCGCGGTTGACGCCCGGGCTCATGCCCAGGTCGTCGGCGTTGACCACGAGCAGTTTCCCGCGCGGGGCGCCGCACCGCTTTGAATCACCGCTACGTTCAATCGTATCGGGTACTGATGACATCCGGCCGCTGCTCATTGCGGCGCCGCCGCGCGGATTACGATTCGGGACGAATCAGGTCCTCGGCCGCGGTGTAAAGCGCCTTGATCAGGTGACGTCCCGCTTCCTCGTAAAGCAGGTTGATTTGAAAATTGTACTCGACCGGCACCTGAAGATTCCCGTCGGGTTTCACCCAGGGATACTCGCAATTGGCCGGATGTGCCCCGCCGCCTTTGACCGACGGCGCCAGGAGTTCGATCTTTCGCGCCAGCTTGCGAATCGCCCCGATCATCCAACTGCGGTCCTTGGGAGAGTGGCTCGACTCGTTCGCGAACTGCTGGCGCACGATGATCGGCAGCACCTTGGCAATGTACGCGTGACTCGATTGCAGGCTTTCCGGGTCGGTGCCCTGTCCACAGAGATGAGCTTTGCAGATCTTCTCGCAAGCCATCTGCAGAAAGTGAAGCTGGTGACATTCCGGGAGCTTGGCGTCCTCCAGCAGCGCCTCCCGGGCATAAAGATCACTTCGCGCCTGCTTCGCGTATGCCACCCGCCACTCTGAATTGGTTGGCATCAGCCCCCCACGGCCGCGCGCGCTGGCTTGTTGACGAATTCACCGCCAAGCCGCCATTCGTTCGGCAGCCGCGTCGGATCCTGTCGGATCTGCTCGAACTCCTTCGGGGTCACCTCCACGATCATGGAGGGATAACAGATGCCGCTGGCGGAGTGCGGGCCGAAGTGTACCGGGATGATTCCGTGGGCGGTCGTGTTCTGGTTCACTTCGAGCAGCTTGATCGGTTCGGCAGGATCGTTCTCATGCCCCTCCGGCGCGAGCAGGCGCACGATCCGAACGATCCCCGGCTCAACCTCAAAATGGGCCTGCGCAAGTCGCTGGGCGACGGCATCTTTCGTAACGTCCATCGCGGGACACTCCTGATTGGAGATCATACGTTTCTCACGTGATCGGGACAATCACCGACCTGAAAGGCCGCCGCTCATTCCCGCAACACGTCCTCCCCCAGCGCCCCGCGCACCGCCGCGAGCGCCCGCCCATACTGTGCGACCGCGAGCACCGTGAAGAGCAACGCCACCCCGCTCACCCCGACGCCCGCAGCCTCCATCCCTCCCCCCGCCAGGCCCCCCGCCGCCAGGACGACGCCGCCCGTCCACGCCCACGCCCGCGCCGTCCACGCCGGCCACGCGCAATACCGCGCCATCTGCTTCCCGGCGCCGTGCTCTTCGATCGTCATCCGCAGCCGCGCCCCGCCCAGCGTCCCGCCGCGCAACTCCAGGTCCCACCGGTCGTAACTCCCCCCCCGCAGCACCACGAGACCGCCCGCGCGCAATCGTCTCTCCAACTCGGCCAGCCGCTCCTCGGCACTTCGCCAGCGCTCGTGCCAGACCGAAACGGTCCGCCGCCACGGCAGGACCAGCACACCCCTCTTCCGGCACTCCACCGCCGACGGTGCCGTCACTTCATCCGTCCACGCCAGCGTGCCCGCATATACGCGACCGACCAGCCGGCGTTTACACCTCGCGCGCCCCATGAACCGCGCCACCGGCTGGATCAGGTGCAGCAACGCCGTCATCGCCCGCGCCCGGATCGCCCGGCGCCCGGTTGACTCGATGAACGTCGCCTGCCCCGCCGCGATGATCGATTGGATCACCGGCACCAGCAGCGCGAGCACGAGCAGCGGCAACGCCCAGAGCATCGGCCGCCACCAAAGCCCACCGATCGCCGCTGCCCCCAGCGCCGCCACCAGCAGGTACCATTCGGGCATCAGCCCCATCGAAATCCAGACGGTCGCCGCCGGCTGATAAACCGACTGAAAGAGCGCCGACCCCCACGTCCCGTGATAAATCCGCCGTCGGCTGTGACCCAGCGCGCGCGTCGCCGTCGGGTCGTAGAGCCTCCCGGACCAGACCGCCCGCCCGCCCGCCGTATACCGCTGCGGCCACTTGCGCGCCAGCATCCCTTCCGCCGCCCCGTAGTTATACTGCTGCCGCCAGTACCTCCGGATGCTCGCGCGCCGGTGATGCCAGACCATCGCCCCCGCAGTGAACCCCAGCGTCCACCCCCGCTCCTGGATCCGCCAGCAGACGTCCACATCGTCCCCGGCGATCGTGAACTGCGGATCGAACCCGCGGATCTCGCGAAGCCGCGCCGTGCGGAACGCCATGTTGCAACCCGGGATGTGCTCCGCCATCCGATCCGTCAGGAGCACGTGCGTCGGGTTCCCCGGCGAGCGCGAGACGCCCTCGGCCACCAGCCCGTCCCCCGCCGGCGCAATGTTCGGCCCGCCGATGCCGGCGTGGTCCCCGTGCGCGAACGCGTCCGCCAGGTACATCAGCCAGTGCTCGTCCGGCCATGCATCATCATCCAGGTAGGCGATGATCTCCCCCTCCGCCGCCGCCAGGCCAACGTTGCGCGCCACGCTCAGGCCCTGCGGCGGGACGCTGATCAGCCGCACCGCATCGAAACCCTTGACGATCCTGGCCGTCTCGTCCGTCGACCCGTCATCGACGACGATCGTCTCGAAATTCGGGTACTCCAGCGCCGCCACGCCCGCCAGCGTCCGCCGGATGGTCCGCGCCCCGTTTCGCGTGCACACCACCACGGAGACGTGCGGCCACGACCGGTCCACCGGGAACGGCGCGTCCGCGTAAACCCGCCGGACCACGTCCAATGACGCCCTGGGCGTCCGTTCGCGCGTCGTCAGCCCGAACCGCCAGTCATCGATCTCCTGCCCTCCGCGGTGCCACTCGTCCGTCCAGGCGAACACGAACATCCCGGCACATCCCGACGACAGCACGCTCTGGATCTGCCACTCCAGCGTCTGGGCCTGGCGCGCCTCGCCGTTCCGCAGACTGTCCAGGCCGATCTCCGCCATCACCAGCGGTCGATCCCCCGCGATGTTCTGGAGGCGCGCCAGGTACGCTTCCAGCCTCTCGCGCGACTCCAGGTAGACATTGAAGCACGCGAAGTCCAGGAATGGCAGGTAAAGGTATTCGGTTGACGGATAATTGACGTAAGTGACCAGCGCGCCGGCATCTTCGCCCTTAACCGCCTCGTAAAGCCGCCGGACGAACCGCTCGACCCTCCGATGACCATGCCAGCGCACGATCGGCGCCGGGATCTCGTTGCCGACGGCGTATGCCAGGATCGCCGGATGACCGGCGCACGATCGAACCCCTTCGCGTACCCGCGCGATGATTTGTGTCGCTCGGTCGGCATCGTCCAGGAACGTCACGTGCTGTTCCCAGGGCAGGCCGACCATCACGCGAAGGCCGTGCCCGGCGGCGAGATCGAGCAGCCACCGCGGCGGGACCGTGTAGACCCGGACGGTGTTGATCCCGCACGTCGCCATCTCCGCAAAGTCGCGCTCGACCTGCTCACGAGTGTGATACTCGCACCCATCGGACCCGGGACGGAACGGGCCGTACGTAACGCCCCTCACATAAAACTTCTGGTCACCGACGAAGAGGAACTTGCCGCGCACGCTCGGACGCACGAGAGTCCTGGGTGCCTGCGGCGTGACGGAGACAGGGGTATTGCTGACGGGAACTGGGCTCGAAAGGGTTGACACGTTGTTGTTCCCCTCCAAGGGGAGCGCTGAATTAATTCAAGCGGCATCATGCCATCCCACTCGGCGGACTCAGCCGAACCGATATTGTTCAGATTGCGTCAGATTACCTTGGATATGACCCATTGAGAGCGGGCAAAGATAGCGACTGGCGTCTGTTATCATCGAGCGACTTAAGAAATTAATGAATCGCCTTGATATGGTACTCTTTGAGTCCTATATTCGTTGAGACTCAGTCTATGCTGTGCATGAGCAAGAAAACCGAATACGCCCTGATGGCTCTGGCCCATTTAGCCGAGCAACCGGGGCGCGTCGCATCGGCGCGTGAGATCGCCGAGGCGCACGACCTGCCGGCGCCCTTGCTCATGAACATTCTCAAGAATCTGCAAGGCCATGGCGTGCTGCGCAGCACGCGCGGGGTCAAGGGCGGCTATCAGATCGCCCGCGAACTCGATTCGCTCTCGCTTTACGGGCTGATCGCCATGGTTGACTGCCAGGGACATGCGACGGAAGGCGATTGCGGATGTCTCGAGCATGCGCATGACGCAGCGATTCAATTGACCGGCTCTCATGGCCCGGTGCAGGCTTTGCAGCTTAAGCTCGTTCGATTCTTGAAGGACGTGCGCGTGGCGAGCCTGGTGATGCCCGGTCGCCGCATTGACGTTCCGGTCGAGCGATTGACGCTGAGCAGGATTAACAACTAACCGACAAAGGAGATCATTCCCATGCCCATTACGCTTTCTGAAAACGCCGCCAAGGAGATCAAGTCGATCATCAAGGATCAGGGCCTGCCCGAAGACAAGACCCGCTTGCGCGTAGGCGTGAAAGGAGGAGGTTGCTCTGGGTTCTCGTACATGCTGGACCTGGTGGAGGACGAGCCGGCCGAGCAGGATGAGCAACTCGAATCCAACGGGGTGAAGATCGTCGTGGACATGAAGTCGTACCTGTACCTGAACGGGGCGGAAATTGACTTCAAGGACGAGGTGATGGGGCGAGGCTTCGTCTTTAAAAACCCCAACGCGACGAGCACCTGCGGGTGCGGTCACAGCTTCCAAGCTTAATTGCAGCCACAATTTACGATTTTTTCGTGACCTCCGTGCCTGCGCCGTCGTAGAATCAGTTGAGACTGAGTATCAATGACGATGAGCTGTGAGGACATTGAGCCATGCCAACCGCAGAACGCGAAATCGAGACGCTGGCCAATCGCGAGTACAAGTGGGGGTTCGTCACTCCGATCGAAGCGGATTCGCTGCCCCCGGGGTTGAACGAGGAGACGGTCCGGTTCATCTCCGCGAAGAAGGGCGAGCCAGACTGGATGCTGGAGTGGCGGCTCAAGGCCTATCGCCACTGGCTGACGATGGAAGAGCCGCACGACTGGCCCCACCTGAAGTACCCGAAGATCGACTATCAGGCGGCGTCGTACTTCTCGGCGCCAAAGCCCAAGAAGAAGAGCCTGGACGAGATCGACCCGGAACTGCTGGCCACGTATGAGAAGCTGGGCATCCCACTGAATGAACGCAAAGCCCTCTTAGGAATCGAAGAGGAAGGCCAGGCCCCGGTGGCCGTGGATGCCGTTTTTGACTCAGTTTCGGTGGCCACGACGTTCCGCAAGTCGCTGGCGGAGAAGGGGATCATCTTCTGCTCGTTCGGCGAGGCGGTGAAGGAGCATCCGGAGTTGGTACAGAAGTACATGGGGTCGGTGGTGCCGTACTCCGACAACTTCTACGCGACGCTGAACTCGGCGGTGTTCACCGATGGGTCATTCGTGTACGTGCCGAGGGGGGTGCGGTGCCCGATGGAGCTTTCGACGTACTTCCGCATCAACGCGCGGAACACGGGGCAGTTCGAGCGGACGCTGATCATCGCGGATGAGGGGGCGTACGTGAGTTACCTCGAAGGGTGCACGGCGCCGCAGCGGGATGAGAACCAGTTGCACGCGGCGGTGGTGGAGCTGGTGGCGCTGGATAACGCGACGATCAAGTACTCGACGGTGCAGAACTGGTATCCGGGTGATCCGCAGACGGGGAAGGGCGGGATCTACAACTTCGTGACCAAGCGCGGCAAGTGCGCCGGCAAAAACAGCAAGATCACCTGGACGCAGGTCGAGACGGGGTCGGCGATCACGTGGAAGTATCCCTCGTGCATTCTGCAGGGCGACAACAGCGTGGGCGAGTTTTACTCGGTCGCGCTGACCAATCACCACCAGCAGGCCGACACCGGGACGAAGATGATCCACATCGGGAAGAACACCCGATCGACGATCGTGAGCAAGGGGATCTCGGCGGGTGTGGGACAGAACACGTACCGAGGCCTCGTGAAGATCCTCAAGGGCGCGACGAACGCGCGGAACTACACGCAGTGCGACTCGCTGCTGCTGGGGGACCGGTGCGGGGCGCACACGTTCCCGTACGTCGAGGTTCGGAACACGACGAGCAAGGCCGAGCACGAGGCGAGCACGTCGAAGATCGGCGAGGATCAGCTCTTCTATTGCAAGACGCGCGGGATCGCGTTGGAAGACGCGATCAACATGATCGTCAGCGGGTTCTGCAAGGACGTGTTCCGGGAGTTGCCAATGGAATTCGCGGTGGAGGCGCAGAAGTTGCTCGGGGTGAGCTTGGAAGGCAGCGTCGGGTAGTCAGTCGTCCGCGGTCCGTGGTCCGTTCTGTGGCGGACCGGGCGCACTGAGGCTGATGACCGACCAGAACAACTGACAAAGGACAACGGACAACTGACATGCCATTGCTCGAAGTGAAAAACCTGCACGCGAAGGTCGCCGGGGCCGGCGGGCGGGAGATCCTCAAAGGCGTGGACCTGACGATCGACGCGGGGGAGGTACACGCGATCATGGGGAAGAACGGGTCGGGCAAGTCGACCCTCTGCCAGGTGATCGCGGGGCGCGAGACGTACGAGGTGACCGAGGGGCAGATCTTCTTCGAAGGCAAGGATCTCCTGGAGATGTCGGCCGAGGAGCGGGCGCGCGGGGGCGTGTTCCTCGCGTTCCAATATCCGGTGGAGATCCCGGGCGTGTCGACGGATTACTTCCTCAAGGCGGCAGTGAACGAGGTTCGCAAGCACCACGGCGAGGCGGAGCTCGACGCGATGCAGTTCCTCAAGCTGTTCAAGGAAAAGCGGGAGCTGCTGGAGATCGATCAGTCGTTCACGCGACGGGCGGTCAATGAAGGCTTTTCCGGCGGCGAGAAGAAGCGGAACGAAGTGTTCCAGATGGCGGTCATGAACCCGAAGCTGGGTCTCCTGGACGAGACCGACTCGGGGCTGGATATCGATGCGCTCAAGACGGTGGCCAAGGGGATCAACGTGCTGCACCAGCAGGACGCGCACCGGGCGATGCTGATCGTGACGCACTACCAGCGGCTGTTGAACTACGTGGTGCCCGATCGCGTTCACGTGATGATGGACGGGCGGATCGTGGAGTCTGGCGGCAAGGAACTGGCGCTTCAGCTCGAAGAGAAGGGGTATCGGTGGGTGGAAGAGGAAGTGAAGCAGGGCGCGTGAAGCGTGAAGACGTGACGATTCGTGAGCGGCGGAGCAGGTGATGACGCAGTTGGCAGAACAAAAGACTTCCCCTCTGAGACACTTCACTTCATCGGAGAAGCAGGTGAACGTCGTCCCTTCGCCCGCATGGCTGGAGAAGCTGCGCAAGCACGCGCTGCACCGGTTCGAGCAGGTCGGGTTCCCGCCGCCCAAGGCCGAGGCGTGGCGGCACACGAACTTCGCGCCGATCACGAAGACCAAATGGGAGCCGGCGGAGGCCGGGAACGCGGCTGAAGTCGGGTTTCTTGTCGAGCAGTTCACGTTCGGCCGCGAGGCGGCGGTCGAGTTGGTGTTCGTCAACGGCCGGTATCACGGGGAGCTGTCGCGGGTGGACGCGAGGCTGCCGCGCGGCGTGCGGGTCGGAAGCCTGGCGGAAGCGGCGGCGAGCGAGGGAGAGGTCGTCCAGCGTTACCTGGCGAAATACGCCTCGATCGAGGTCAACCCGTTCGTGGCGCTCAACACCGGCCTGGTTGCGGACGGCGCATACGTTCACCTGCCGACCGGGACGGCGATCGAGCAGCCGATCCACGTGCTGCTGATCTCAACCGGGGGCGAGCGGCCGACCGTGTCGCACCCGCGGGTGCTGGTCGTGGCCGGCGACAACGTTGGGGCGACGATCGTCGAGAGCTACGTCGGGACGGACCACGCCTAC
>DATBFY010000463.1:0-6825 GCA_036558265.1 Tepidisphaeraceae bacterium
GCGCCCTGCTGCTGCTGTTGCTGGCTCGAGCCCTGATTCGCAGATTCAACAATTCCAGAGGCCATAAGTTCACCAGTTCGAATTTCGCGTCGTTTAGCCGCCCCGGCTACGGGGCGCCTCTCGCAGATCATTCCCCAACGACCGGAGCGCTACTTCCCGTCCGCCGACGCCAGCAGCTTGTCCGGCAGCTCGACGAACGCCTGCAATCCCGACGGCTCGCCGTTCGGGTTCGGCATCTCCAGGTGGATCATCCGCATCCCGCTGCTCGCGTCCGCCTGCGGCGACAGGAACGACACCGACGACTCACGCCAGTTCTTCTTGTCGTAGCTCACCCGCAGCTTGTCGCCGATCTTCAACTGCAGCGACGCCAGCGCCGGAACCTGCACCTCCACGTCCAGCGTCGCGTTCTCCACGATCGACAACACCGGCTTGGTCGGATCCACGTTCGATCCCAGGTCGTTGATCAGCTCCTTCACCACCCCGCTCATGTCCGCCTTGAGCGTCATGTTCTCGACGTGGAGCTGCTGCTTGTCGCGCTTGGCTTCCTTCTGCTTGAGCTCTTCCTTGGCCTGATCGAGCTGCGCCTGCGCCACGTCGCGCTCCGCCAACGCCCGCTCGACCTCCAATTCGCTGAAACCGTTCGTCGCCTTGTTCAGGTTGTTCTTCGCCTTGTATTCCGCTTCGGCAGCACGCAGCTTGGCCTGCGCCGCCTTGATCGGGATGTCGTTCACGTCCAACTGGAGCATCCGCAGTTCCGCCAGGTCCTCGCGGTCGTCCTGCTTCATCAGCACGTCGCCCTTCTTGACGACGTCCCCCTCCTTGACCTTGACCTCCTTGATCACGCCGATCGTCGGAAAGGAGATCTTGTACTCCTTGAACGGCAGCGTGAACGCCGGACGGATCCGCGCCTCGTCCACCGTGTTCGCGGCCGCCGCGACCTGCTGCTCCGCCGGTTGCTGCTGTGCACGGGCCGCCGACCCGAACGCCAAAGCGCTGGCCGCGATCGCCGCCGCGCCAAATACTCGACAAACAACGCGCTGCATGCTCATACCTCTCGCCATTGGATTAAACGAAACAGACCGCCCCCTTTGCGAACGACCCGTGTAGGCTCCCGGCTTCCCTTCCGAGCAAATATACCAGATTAGAACGTGGAGGCTACCGATCGCGTTACAACGGTCAAGAAGTTTCTCTGCTCGTAACTTCTTGTCCATCGACCAATAGGGCCAAATAAGTTATCGCCCAGGTCTGATAAATTGCCGGCCGACCCGCCAGGTGGGACACTCGCTCAATCTAACGAGCACGAATACCCACCGGTTCGTTCAAAATGCCACCTGAAACACAATGCGGCAAACGCCTGAACCGCGGCTGATCGATTTTTACTCCACAAACCGGTTACGGGCACCTTCCGCGGTGACCTCAGCCGTAACCCAGACGATCCAGATCCTCTTCCGAGAGTCCGAAATGATGTCCGATCTCGTGCAATACCGTCTTGCGTACTTCGGCGAGCAACTCGCGCCGACTGTTACAGACCAGTTCGTGGTCTTCCTGAAAGATGTAAATCACGTCCGGCAAACGACCTGAATCTTCCACGCTTCGGCGCGTGCGATCCACTCCCCTGTACAGGCCCATCAGCAGCTCATCATCTGCCATCCCCAGTTCCCGTAACAACTTGAGCGACGGACGGGTGTGCACCTCGATCGGCACCTCTTCCAAAAACTCCGCGAATGGCTCAGGCAGCTCGGCGATCGCTTCCTCCACCAGACCTTCGAATTCCCTTTTGCTCACCTTGATGGCCACGCTACAATCCTCAGTCGTATCTTAGCACCTCCGGGCCCAGCAATTGTGGAGTTAGGATGATTCGTGCGGCTTTTGCGGCGATGCTGTTGAGCGTTGCATTATTTGCCACGACCGGATGCGGTGTCCCCAGCTTCCTCATCACCCCCGTCCAGAGTACCTATCAGCTTGAAGAACAAACGGTTACGCCAGGACAAGGCTTCGGCGGAAGCAAGATTGCGATCATCGAGGTCGAGGGGATGCTCCTGAACATGAAGTCGGGAGGCCTCCTCCAGCCCACCGAAAACGAGGTCAGCCGCTTCACCCAGGCCCTGGACATGGCCGCCAAGGACCCCGCGGTCAAGGCCGTCGTCCTGCGGGTCAACTCCCCTGGCGGCACGGTGACCGCCTCGGACATCATGTACGAAACCGTCCAGCGGTTTAAGTCGCAAACGCACAAACCGGTTGTCGCTTCACTCCAGGATGTCGCCGCCAGCGGGGCCTACTACGTCTCCTGCTCCGCCGACAAGATCGTCGCCCACCCCACCAGCGTGGTCGGGTCCATCGGCGTCATCTTCAACATGTTTACGCTCGCAGGAACGATGGAGAAAATCGGCGCCAAATCCGAGGCCATTAAATCCGGGCCCCTCAAGGACATGGGCTCTCCCTTTCGCGACCTCGACCCCCAGGCACGAGCCGTCATGCAGGGCATCGTCGATGAGTACTACGCGCGTTTTGTCGGGGTCGTGACCAGCAACCGGCCGATCAAGGACACGGACACGCGCAAGCTCGTCACCGACGGACGGGTCTTCAGCGGGGTGCGAGCGGTCGAGTTGGGGTTGGCCGACCGCACCGGCCTCCTCGACGACGCCATCGACGAGGCCAAGCGGATGGGCCATGCCGAAAACGCCAAAGTCGTCATCTACCGACGGCCCTATGGTTACAGCGGGTCGATTTATGCCCAGCAGTCCGTGCCCCAGCCGCAGGCAAGCATCATGGAATTGAAGATCCCCGGCGTAAACGACCGGCTGCCTTCGGGTTTCTATTACTTGTGGGAGCCCGGCGCGCCGTGAGTGCCGCATGATTCAGATCAACTGTACCAACTGCAAGGCGGTGCTGCAGATCGACGACGCGTTCGCCGGTGGGGTCTGCCGCTGCCGCTACTGCGGCACCATCCAGACCGTCCCCAAGCGTCTCAAACGCGCCGGGGGAAATGGTGACGGCGGCGCGCTCGCCGAATCGGCCGAAGGTCGAGGAGCCAAGTCCGTCTACGCCAGGCGGGCCGGGGTCGAAACCGCCGGCAGCGGCACCGGCCTGGACGACCTGGCCAGCATCGTCGCCAGCAGCGGCCTGACGAGCAATCGGCTTCAAAAGAACGCCGCACCGACCGCCGCAGCCTCCGCCACCACCATCAGCACCGCCACGTTTAAGGACCGCAAGACGGTCATCATCGTCTCGGCCGCGGCGGTGATCATTGCCGTGCTGCTGGGGATCATCATTGTCATGGCGGTTCGCGACCGCACCGCGGAGGTCGCCCAGGGGACCGACACCACGGCATCGAATAGCGGAAGCCCGACGCCGCCGGTCAACCCGCAACCGACCGTGACCCCGCCCGTTGTTGTGCCCAAACCCTCCTTTCTGGGGCAGCCCATTCCGGAAATGAGCGTGGCGTACGTGCTGGATCATGGTTCGGCGTCGGCGGCGGAAGGTCGTCTGGACCTGCTCAAGGTCGCGCTGATCAACTCCCTCAAGTCGCTCGGGCCCGAGCGGCGATTCCAGGTCGTATTCTGGGCGGTCGATCCGAACGACGTCCAATCGTGGCCGACCAGTGGTCTGGCGTACGCCACCCCGCAGAACATCGTGCTGGCGCAGAACTTCATCGACCAGGTCTACGCCGTCGGCACCACCCAGAAAACCCCCGCGCTGAAAAAGGCGTTCGACGCGAAGGCGGAGGCGATCGTGCTGCTGCCGATCAAGAGCTTTCCAGAGGAGTACGCCGGCAGGGTGCTGGAGCAGCGGAGCAAGGCCGGGTCGAACGCAAAGTTCTACTGCTTCTCGCTGGCCCAGGGGCACCTGGGGGCGGAACTGAGAAAGATAGCCAGCGGTACGGGAGGGGATTACAAAGACATCTCGATCTCTGAACTTCACTCCTTCGCCGACCAGTGACCGCGCGTCGGGAGGCGCGCGGTATGTCGCGCCACGGTCATTTTGTCCGCTGGCAGGCTTGGGGCGGATAGTATGTCTGGCACTCGTGAAGCGATCCGCCTTTCCCTCCAGTTGCCGATGGTTGTGCATCTGCTTGACCTGCGTGCTGGTCGGGCTGGGCGGTGGCGGATGCGCGACGATCCGGGTGACGGACCCGATGCGCACGGCGACGGAGCAGTTCCTGATGTCGCAGGCGGTTTCGAGCGCGCTGGCCCAGCTTAACGTGGATGCGCTGCGGGACCGAAAGGTCTGGATGGAGACGGGGTACTTCACCGGCGCCGAGAAGGTGAACGTCAACGGGGAGGAACGACAGCGCCTGTTCACCACGCCCGAGCAGGCGTTCGCCACGGGGGAGCTTCGCGAGCGGCTGCTGATGGCGGGGGCGCGGATCGTGGAGGAGCGAAAGCAGGCGGACGTGGTGATCGAGGTGCGGAGCGGGGGGATCGGGGTCGACCACCTGGAAAACCTGATCGGCATCCCCTCGGTCGTCCTGACGGGGGGCACGGGTACGGTGGGGAACGTCCCGATCACGACGCCGGAGATCGCGATTTACAAGAACACGCGGCAGCGCGGGTTTGCGTCGATCTCGTATGTGGCGTACCGGGCGGATACGGGGGAATACCTGACGTCGTCGGGGCCGTACATTGGTCGGACGATCCGGGATGATTTCTGGCTGTTCGGTGCGGGGCCGCGGACGGTGGGCAACGTTCCGACGACGGAAACGCCAAGATAGAGATGAACCAATCGGATCGCGGCAGGCGAGCGATGGCGTGATCTGAATTTGCCTTCTGCCTTGTCCCGTCATCCTTTATCCTTCAGGCTGTGCGGAAGTGGTCGGTGCGAATCCTCGTGGGGCTGGTGGCGCTGGTGGCGTTGTTGCTGCTGGCGGTGCAGGTGGTGCTCTGGACGGATCTGCCCAGGCAATGGGTGTTGTCGGCGATCGAGCAGAAGCTGCAATTGCGGGTGGGGGCGCGGTCGTTCGATACGGGTTGGGGCGGGCACACGTCGCTGTCGGGCGTGACGTTGTCGCTGCCGCTGTCGCAGGAATCGTTCCTGCAGACGACGCGGCTGTCGATCGATCATACCGGGCTGATGGGTTTGATCGTCGGTCGCGGGCTGAAGCTGGAATCGATCGAGATCGATCGGCCGGACGTGCTGTTGCGGCAGATGCCGGACGGGCGGTGGAACCTGCAGGAGGTGGTGGAGCTGGTCCGGCGCGCGAGCGGCGGGAAGACGGTGGAGGGCCAGTCCCGGACGCCGGGGCTGGTGCAGCTTCCGCGGGTACGGATCGCGGAGGGGACCGTTCGACTGGTGAACCTTGCGGGGCGTCAGGCGACGCTGGGCCCGCTGACGATCCGGGGCGATCCGGACGGGCCCCTGGCGTGGAAATTCGAGGCGTCGACCCCCGGGCGACTGGACTTGACCGGCGTGCTGGCGCCCGGCGCGGACTGGGCGCACCAGGCGTCGATCTCGGTTCGCGGGCTTGGTCCTTTGGTACGGCCGTTCCTGAACGCCCCGTCGCCGGCGCTGTTGAAGGCGCTGGAAAACTTCGAACTCGCGGGGCGATGGGACGGTCGCGTCTCGGGCAACCTGCAGGGCCGGCTTGACCTGCGCAAGCTGTACCTGGGCGGATACACGGTGACCGGGCCGCTGAACGTTTCGCTGGACCAGGGTGTGGCGACGATCGTCCCGCGTGGGGCGCAGGTGACGTCGCCGTCGCCGGAGCAGATCCCGGCGGCGCGCGCGGGCGGCGGCTCGATCTTCGTTGACGGGCACTCGGTGACCGTGGAGAAGCTCTCGCTCGCACTGGCGGGGGGCGAAGTGCGAGTGGGGGGGAGTTACGCGTGGGATCGCGGCGCCGGGAAAGTCGAGGCGTGGTGGAACCAGTTGATGCTGCCGAAGGGAACGACGCACAACGGCACGATCACCGCTTCGCTGCGGCAGCCTTGGCCGAACCAGCCCGACATCGACCTGGAGCTGACGACCGAGGGCGCCCAGGACGACGGGAGCGACACCTGGTCCGCCTCGATCAAGCTGGATGGCCACGGGACGAGCTGGAGTCACATCGACTGGACGATCGGGGCGCCGAAGCTGGTGTTCACGCGGGCCGCGCAAACGTACAACCTGGACGGCACGTCGGCGCGGCTTTCGACGCGTGGCGACTTGATGACGCTGGACGACATCTCGATCCCGCCAGGCAACCTTTACGGCAGGTGGAAGCGCGGCACGCTGGAGGCGCACGGGGCGTATCACAGGTCAACGGGGCAGTGGTACGCGTACGCCACGGGAAAGGACTGGCCGCTGTCGCCGAAGGGGAACCGCACGCCTGCGGACTTCGTGGTGAACGTGTCGGGGGATCGGACCTGGGCGCGGCTCGGCGAGCTGTTCATCGCCGGTGCGGGCGTGGAGGTGTGGGCGGAAGGCGACCTGTCGTACGGCGCGAAAGGAATGCCGGCGGAGCTGAACATGTACGCCTGGTTCCCGCCGATCGACTACACGTGGCGCGAGCGGGGGGGCCAGACGCGCGACGACGTTCGACTTTCGGGGCGGATGCGCGCCGAGCTGCATGTGACCGGCGGCGCGCGCGAGCCGATCCGGCTTGACGTCAACGGCAAGCTGTACGCCCACGAGCTGATGGCCAAGGGGCACGCGCTGGGCGACGTCGCGCTGCGCCTGACGGGGCGCGCGGATGATGACGGGGTTTCGGTGCGGACCGAGCGATTGCGGCTGATGAGCGGTCAGTGGGACCTGGCGGGCCGGTACACGTGGCACGATCGGCTCACGCGGGTGAATGTGGATCTGGCGGAGGGTTCGCTGGCGCAGTTGGACAATTTCGCGGCGGCGCCG
>DATBFY010000464.1:0-2346 GCA_036558265.1 Tepidisphaeraceae bacterium
GCTCGGTGATGCGAGAGGCGTAGATGCTGACGTTCTGGTTCCAGTAGTAGCTGCTTTGCTCGCGGTCGAAGTAGGTCTCAAACCCGGACGGCGCGCCCGGGGCCGCCTGTGTGATCTTGTCGGCCGGGCACTCGAAGACCCGTGTGCCGCCGCGGACGTAGGGGGCCAGGAGCTGTACGAGGCTCGGGTAACGGTTCAGCGGCGGCTGCAACGAGGGCATCATGTTCAGCTTCGGCAGCGTGTTGTGGTTCTCACCAAAATACATCTGGAGCACCTGCCCGATGTCGTGGAGCTGGGCGGCGCAGCGGGCGCGGCCGGCGCCGGCCCGCGCCTTGGCCACCGCGGGAAGGAGCAAGGCCGCCAGAACAACAATTATAGCAATTACGACCAAAATCTCGATGAGTGTGAACGCGCGAGGTCTGTGCATCGGGTTTCTCCGGGAAATGCCGCCGAGGGCGGCGGCCGTGCGCCAGGTCAGCGCGACGACGGGCGCGTCGCCTGAGTCCTCAGGTAGAAGAAGTCATGCGTCGGCCGCGCGAGGAGCCGCTCGTACTTTTCCCGCTGGACGGGCGTGAGGAGCTGCCTCGTCTGATCCTGGGCGCGGGCCGTCCGAGCCCGGTTGCCCTGATCGAGTCCCTGCATCCGCGCCTCGAACCGCTGCTGGATCTGGGAATATTGCGTCCGCTGCCGCGGCGTGAGCAACTGATCGATGGCCTGCCAACGCTCGGCGTCGGCCTTTTCGATTTCCGACATGGGCACCGGCGTGTGGTTTTCAGCCACCTCGCTCCAGATCCGCTGGATCTCGTGGCGCTGGTCGGGCGTGAGGTCCAATTCCTCGACGAGCGCCGACTGGAATCGGTGCGACTGGAACGCCCTGCGCCCCACGACGCCCACCCCGACGCCGCTGGCGAAGACCAGGCAAATCGCGGCGATTGCGAAAATGAACAGTTTGCGTCTCATCGTCGTTCCTCTTGCCGGCCTCGTAAGTCGTCGGCGATCCATTGCGCCAGTGCCAACCGTTGCTCGGACTGGCGCTCGTCGCTTACCGGGTCGGTCGCCAACGCCGCGGACTGCGACCAGATCGTCAAATGATCGAGGACCAGGGCCTCGTGCGCCGCGGCCTTGGTCCGCTGCGACAAATACGCGGCACCGGCGAGCGCACACGCGAGCAATACGGCCGCCGCGACGGCCGTCCCGCGAAAGAGCAAGAGGAGCATGCGGGCGGCGGACTTCTCGGCGCGAACGCTTGCCGCCAACTGCCTTAGCTGCTCGTGCGACGGCTCCGGTGGCGTCGTGTCGGCAAAGGCGCCCGACATCCTGCGTATCGCCGCCAGTTCGGCGGCGCACGACGGGCAGTCGCGAAGATGCGCCTCGACGTCCGACCGCTCCGCCGGCGAAAGTTCCCCGTCGTGGTATGCGTCCAGCCGGACTCGATTCTCGCAATCGACCATGACTCACCATCAGGCGGTCCGCGCGATCCATCGCCGGGAAAATCCGATTCACGCATAATCGCCAAATCGCTGGCGGAGCATCCGCCGGGCCCGGGTCAAGCGGGTCTCGGCGGTGCGCTCGGGGACGCCGAGCACCGACGCCATTTCCGCGTACGACATCTGCTGCCACTCTCGCAGGACGATCACCTCGCGGTACTCCGGCGGGAGGCCCTCGAGCATCGCCGCCACGTCGATCCGCTGCTCCACCTGTGTCGCCGGGCTGCGCGATGCCGGGTCGTCGGCGGCAGGCTGCCGCTCAACAACGCCATCCAGTGGGCCCGCCCGCCGCGAGTGGCGATACCGACGCAGCTTGCGCACGCGGTTGACCAGGACGCCGCTGAACCACGTCGCCAGCGAGGCGTTGCCTTTGAATGCCTTCAGCCCGCCGTCGAAGGCGGCCAGGAACGTTTCCTGAACCATGTCGTTCACGTCCGCATCGCCACCGCCCAGAAGCGCGGCGGCCAAGCCGAAGAGCCGGCGGCCGTGCCGCATCACCAACTCCGTCCGGGCGGCATTGTCGCCTCGCCGGGCCAGCACCAGCAGTTCCTCTTCATCCATTGCCGGCCCGCCAACCAACGCCTTCCCTGGCTACTTCTAACGGTCCTCTTCGGATCCGGTTGTTAGTACCGTCGCACGGCAGAAATCCCGTCAGATCACATCGCGCGAGATTTGGTTCGAAATAAAGTCAGTTATAGCGGGTAGCTTGAGGCGGTCGCCCCCGCGCTCGTCCCGTCTTCTCTGCCCGACCCCCTGCCCGCCTACCCCGCCAGCGTCACCCAGTCCCGCATCGCCTGAAGGATCCGGCCGAAATGCTCGACCATCAGGTCCATGAAAAGTCCCAGGCCCAGGAAAACGA
>DATBFY010000465.1:0-1928 GCA_036558265.1 Tepidisphaeraceae bacterium
GTAACCGGCGTCGCTCAGCGCGGAGACGAGCTGGCGGTTGAGGTCGCGATCGTCCTCGACGATCAGGGCGCGCACGGAATTGCCTCGTTGCTGCGACGGCGCGGGGTTGCGCCTTACCTCGACGGCTGAGATCAACAAAACGTCGCGTGGGCGCCAAACCCGTTGGACGCACGGTCGGAGATGCGGTGTCAGACCCGAAGGGTTTGACACCGATGCATTTATACAGGCCGGCGGGGGCGCCCGACTACTCACATGCTGAGCGTGATCTGGCGGCGCTCCAGGACGGTTGTGGCGCGCGCGCGGCCGTAAATTGTCAGAATTGTGCCGGCGAGGCCGCCGGCCGCCTGCACAAGGACGACGACCTGGTCGCCGACCTGCTGCACCAGGTCGGCGGTGATGTTCAGGCCGAAGAGCGGGCCGACCACGGGGAGCACGGTCGTGAGCGCGGTCAGCACCGCGCCCCACACGGTCATGGAGGAGCCCCACCACTTGGCGGCGGCGGGCGTCTCGGCGGGTTGGGGCTGTTCGGTCATCGTGGTGGGCTCCTTGGGTTGGTGCGGGAGTTGGTACTTGCCGGGGGCGGTGCGGGCGGACGCCAGGGCGGTTGCCGCCGCCAGCGCGCGGTCGACGCGGGCGAGCCAGCCCCTGCCGAAGCGCCAGAAGGTGGCGAGGGAGCGGTAGTGGCGGCGCCGGATGTCGGCGTAGCGGGCAAGCGCAGCCGCGGGCGGGGCGGCGGCGGCCGCGGCGAGCGTCTCGGGCCCGACGACGCCGTCGACGACCGCGCCGACCGCCTCCTGCAGCATGCGCGCCGCCCTGGCGACGCCCTGGTTGACCGCGGCATCGAAGTGGAAGAAGGCCAGCGCGGCCGGCAGCTGCGGGCAGCAGGCCGGCTGCCAGTAGAACTCGTAGTAGATGCGGCGCACGGTGTCGCGGGGGATCGATCGCAGCTCGGCCTTGAACCGGGCGAAGTTGCCGGCATCGAGGGCGACGCCTTTGTTGCGCGCGTAGTCGGCGAGCGTGATGCCGAGGTTGGTGGGGCCGCCGGGATCGTAGGGATCGTCCGTGTAGCCGCCTTCCATGGCCAGCACGTGGGCGAGGGCGTGGAGGAAGAGGTCGTCGGGTTCGGACATCGGTGAGGACCTCGCGTGGGTTGGGTCGAGCGAAGCGAAGACCCAACAAAACTTCGATGTTGGGAACGCCCTTGCCCCACACGCCACTCGGCATGCGTCCGTGCTATGCTGAATCAAGGTCGATAGTCGAACCGACGGGAGAACGCAGATGCGGTACCGCCGTTCTGACGTGGCCGGCGCCACCTACTTCTTCACGGTCGTCACGTATGAGCGTCGCCCGCTGTTCAGCGATACGAACGCCGTCGCCATGCTCCTCCAAGCGGTCGATCGCGTGCTCGAAAAGCGTCCCTTGGTCATCGAGGCAGAGGTGATTCTGCCGGACCATCTGCACACGCTCTGGACGCTTCCGGAAGAGGATCCCGACTTTCCGACGCGTTGGCGCCTGATCAAGGAAGGGTTCACCCGCCAGTACGCGCAGTTCGGCGAGCCGGAACGAGACGAGCGCCGCCGACTGAAGGGCGAGCGGACGATCTGGCAGCGCTGTATTGGGAGCATCTCATCAGAGATGAGAGGGATTTCTCGGCGCATCTCGACTACATCCATCTCAACCCGGTGAAGCATGGGCTGGTGAAAGCGGCGCGCGACTGGCCGCATTCGACGTTCCAGACCTGGGTGGGCAAAGGGACGTACGACCTCACGTGGGGTTCCGGCGAGATGCCGCCGTTGCCGGCTTGGGCGGGGCGGGAGTGACGGTGGTGCCCGTGGATATCGCCAGGAACGAAGTTTTGTTGGGTCTGCGCTTCGCTTGACCCAACCTACGAAATTCGCGCTGTAGGTTGGGTCGAGCGCAGCGAAGAC
>DATBFY010000466.1:0-8915 GCA_036558265.1 Tepidisphaeraceae bacterium
CTCACACGTCACCGCCGCCAGGGTCGATCTGGCGCAGGCTTCCTGGAAGCGGATCGATGTGGACGGCCACGAGCACCCGCACGCGTTCGTCAGCGCCGGCCAGCACCGGCGAACCGCGCGCGTAACGCTGGGTCAGGAGGGGGAGCCAGAGGTCGGCGCGGGGGTGGAAGGGCTGGTGATCCTCAAGACCGCAAGGTCGGCCTTTAAAGGATTCTTGCGGGACGAGTTTACGACATTGGCGGACACCGATGATCGAATTTTCGCCACTCGATTGGCTGCCCGCTGGGACTACGAGGCCGGAACTCACGATTGGAATGGTTGTTATGACCGGGTGCTTTCGGCCATGCTTCGGGTCTTCGCGGCGCACGACAGCCTGGCCGTGCAGCAAACGCTCTTCGCGATGGCGGAACGGGCGTTGGCGGAATGCAAACCGGTGAGGGACATTGACTTGGAAATGCCCAATCAGCACCGGCTCCCGATCGACCTGCGACCGCTTGGGCTGGACAATCGCAACGAGGTCTTCGTAACCACGTCCGAGCCGTTCGGCCTGATCCAGGCGCGCGTGTCACGAGGCTAAGCGCGCCAGGGTGCCGGCCAAGGCGAGAATCCCCCGCTGGATGGCGTCGGGAGAGGCATACTCGTCGGGCCGGTGGCTGACCCCGCGGCGGCAGGGGATGAAGATCATGGCCGTGGGCGTGATGCGGGCCATGAAGAGCGAGTCGTGGTACGCGCGGCTAACCATCCGCCGGGAAGAGAGTTGCGCGTCCTGACAGGTTTCGTCGATCGCACTGATGATGCTGGCCGCGCAAGTGGCGGGCGGGTCGGCATTTAGAATTTCGACCGTGAATTCGATGTTGCGGCGGGCGCAGATTTGATCGGTCGCGGCGCGGATCGCGTCAACGATGGCATCGCGCACGTCGAGTTTCGTATCCCGCACGTCGATCTCGAGCTGGGCTTGGCTGGGGATGGAATTGACGGCGGCGGGGTGGATGCGGCAGATGCCGGTGGTGGCTACAGCATCCGGTGAATTGCTCTTGAGCGCCGCGCGTTCCACCGCAAGGCCGACCTCGGCGGCGGCAAGGAAGGCGTCGCGCCGGCCGGGCATCAGGGTGGCGCCGGCGTGCCCGCCGGCACCCCTGAGGGAGATCCGAATTGTGGCGGGCGCGGCGATGGCGGTGACGACGCCGATATCAATTCCCTCCCGTTCGAGGATGGGCCCCTGCTCGATGTGCAGCTCAACGAAGGCGTCGTAATGACCGGTGGGCAGCGGGACGGTGGAAAGGGCTTCGTCCAGGCCGGCCTGGGTGCGGACCTGTTCGAGCGATCGGCCTTCGCTGTCGCAAAGCGTTGCGGCCCTGGCGGGATCGAGGGAGCCGCTCAGCAGGCGGCTGCCCAGGCAACCCAGTCCAAACCGGGTCGGTTCCTCCGCAGTGAACATGATCAGCTCAATGGATCGGCGGAGGCGCACGCCGGCGCGTTGGAGGGCGCGGATCGCTTCGAGTCCCCCCAGGACGCCGACAGTCCCATCAAAGCGCCCGGAGTGGGGGATGGCGTCAGTATGAGAGCCCGTGGCGACGGCGGGGATGTCAGGATCGGTGCCCGGCCAGCGGCCGAAGAGATTGCCAACCGCGTCCTGGCGGATGGTCAGACCGGCCTGGGCCATGAGGCCCTTCAGGTAGGCGCGGGCGGCCACGTCCTGCTCGGTGAAGAGCACGCGCGTGACGGCGGGCGCGGGGGCATCGGAGAAGCTGGCGAGGGTTTCCAACTCCTGCCCGGTGCGGGCGGTGTCAACCTGGAGAGGCGGGTTCATCTTGGGGCGCCTCCAATCGGGGCGCGGTTGACGTCCTTGTAATAAATGTACCGGGCCGGTGTCTTACCGCCGGCGATGAACCATTGGGGGCAATACGCGGCCATCCAGATGACGTCGCCGGCTTCAACGGGATACCACTGGTCGTTGAGGCGGTAGACGCCCATGCCCTGGAGCATCAACAGGCCGTGCTCCATCACGTGGCACTCGACCTGCGGGAGCATGGCGCCGGGGTTGTAGGTGAAGATGTTGATCGCCAGGTCAAAGGCGGGCATGTCGGGGAGGAGGAGCTTGAGCTGGGCATCCGGATCGCCCATAAAAGGGGTTGAGGCGATTTCCGATTCGTGACCGATCACCGCTTGCGGTTTCGCCCCGTCGGCTGGGACAAAGGCCTTTTCGAACACGAGCGCCCTCCCGGTCGATTTCGACGAGAGGTGGTGCGCATGACCCGCGGGGAAGAAGGCGTAACCGCCGGCGTTCAGGCTCCGTCGTTCGATCGACACTTCGCCATCGAGGACGTAGATAAAGCGTTCGATGCCTGCGGGTGCGGCAACCGTGGAACTGCCGGGCTCGAGCAGGGCCAGGTACTGGACGAAGTGTGCGCCCATGGCGGGCGAAATCAGGATGACGCCGCGCGTGCGTTCCCAATCGGGAAGCGGAGCAAGGACGTGCGAATCCGGCGCGATCAGGGCGTGATTGGGGCGTACCGTGGTGCGCGTGTGTCCGAGCGGGTTCACGTCGATACCTTCCTTGATTGGGCGAGATGCTCGATGAACTGGATCAGGACTGCCAGGGCTAATTCCACATCGCCGGGCTGGACCGACTCGTCGGGGTGGTGACTGATGCCGCCGGGCGAGCGGAGGAAGAGCATGGCCGAGGGCACAAGCGGCGCGAGAATCGCGGCATCGTGACCGGCGCCGCTGTCCAGCATCAGGGGCGGGTCGCCGGTGATGTGATGGACGGCGTCGGCGAGCAGGCGCGTGACGTGCGGGTCCATCGGAACGCTGGCATATTCTGAGTCGGGCGTAGCCTGCAGCGTGCAAGCGGCTTGGGTCGCGATGGCGCGGGCGCGGTCGAGAATCGCTTGAAGGGCGGCGGTGCGCGTGTCGTCATCTGCGTGCCGGACGTCGAGGCTGAGTTGGGCGTGGCCGGGGATGACGTTGGAGGCATTGGGATGGGCTTCGATTCGTCCGACGGTGGCGGTTAGACCGGCCTCCCCCGTGGCGAAGGCACAGACGTGGTCGATCAACCGGGCGGCAGCGACGAGGGCGTCGTGGCGCGCGGTCATCGGGGTCGTGCCGGCGTGGGCGGCGCGGCCGGTGAAGGACACGGTCCATCGGGACTGACCGACGATGGTTCGGACGACGCCCAGCGGTCGGGCGGCGGATTCGAGGACGGGGCCCTGCTCGATGTGGGGCTCGATGTACGCGAGGTAGCGGGAGGGGTCCAAGGGGGATGAATTGGCGGACAGGCCAAAGGCGCTGGCGGCTTCCCCGACACTGATGCCGGCGCTGTCACGCACGTCGAGGAGCCGTGGTTCCAGGGTGTTGGTGAACGATTTGCTGCCGAAGTAGGGCGTCTTGAAGCGGACGCCTTCTTCTTCGGAGAATCCGACGACTTCGATCGCAAAGGGGAGGCGGCGGTGGTTCAGTGCTTCGACGACGGCAATGCCGAGCATCACGCCGAGAATGCCGTCGTAGCGTCCGGCGTCGGGGACGGTATCCAGGTGCGAGCCGATCAGGAGGACGGGTGTATTGGGAGCCGTGCCATCGGTCTGCCCGACGATGTTGCCCATCGGGTCGATGCGAACGGCCAGGCCCGCCGCCATCATCCAACGCCGCACCTCGCGATGGACATCGCGCATGGGAGGGGAGAGGAAGGTTCGCGTGATCTTGCCGGGTTCTTCGGTGAATCGGCCGAGGTGGTCGCAGCGTTCTAGCGCTTGTTCTGCGAGGGAGGGGATGGATGGGGGATTGGGCATTTCCTGCCGATGAGATTCTGAGGAAGCGTATCGCTGCTAAAGATATCGGACGGGTAAATGGACGCCTACAGGCTATAATCGGCGTACGAACCCCTGCGCATCCGCGGAATCATGCGAGATCACGTCCTGCTCTTCATCAACGGCCGGCGCCACGAAGTGCGCGGCGCGGCCGTCTTTGCGCCCCTCTCGAGTTTCCTTCGGTACGAGCTGGAGAAGACCGGGACGAAGGTGGTGTGCGCGGAGGGGGATTGCGGGGCCTGCGCGGTGCTGGTCGGGCGTGCCACGGCGGACGGGGCGATACGGTACGAGCCGGTGACGTCGTGCATCGCGATCGTGGGGCAGTTCGACCTGGCGCACGTGGTCACGGTGGAGGGCTTGAGGCGGAACGGTCATCCGCACGCGGTTCCGGAAGCGATTGTCGCGAATCATGCGACGCAATGCGGGTTTTGCACGCCGGGGTTCGTCGTGTCGCTCTGTGGGCTGTTGAACGAGCACCCCTCGCCGACCGAAGGAGACGTTCGCGCGGCGCTGATCGGGAACCTGTGCCGGTGCACGGGGTATCAATCGATCGTTGAGGCGGGGACGCGGGTGGACCACCGGAATCTGCGCAAGCTCGATGAGCTGTATCCGCCCCCGGCGATGTTGGAAGAGATGGCCGTGCGTGCGGTCGACGACGTGCGGGTCGAGGATGGAGGACGATTTTTTTTCAAGCCCGCGACGGTCGAGTCGGCGGTTGCCTTCAGGGCGCAGCATCCGGGTTGCACGATCCTGGCGGGCGGGACGGATGTCGGGGTGCAGGTGAACAAGGGGACGCGTGAAATGCGCGACGTCCTGTTGCTGGGCGCGCTGCCGGGGCTGCGGACGATCGCGTCCGGCGAGGACCACCTGACGGTCGGCGCGGGCGCAACGCTGACGGACCTGGAGCGGGCGACGCGGGAGGGTTACCCGGAGTTGTACCCAATGCTGACGCGGCACGGATCGCCGCTGATCCGCAACGCGGGGACGCTGGCGGGAAACGTCGCAAACGGGTCGCCGATCGGTGATGCGTTGCCGGCGTTGTATGTGCTGAATGCGGAGATCGAGCTGGCACGAGGTGCCACTCCCTCGCCCGGTGCTCCAGGAGAGCGCCGGGGTGAAGGTTCTCCCCTGACACAGCGGCGGATCAACATCCACGAGTTCTTCACCGGCTACAAGCGGACGGTGATGACGCCCGAGGAGTTGATCACCGCGATTCACATTCCGCGATTGGGCCGCGAAGAGATCCTGCGGGTTTACAAGGTTTCGAAGCGGCGGGACCTGGACATCAGCAGCTTTACGGCGGCGGTGTGGCTGCGGCGCAGCGGGGAAACGATTGCGGACGTGCGGATCGCGTACGGCGGGGTGGGGCCGAACATCGTTCGGCTGCCACGCACGGAGGCGATGCTTCGCGGACAGGTGATCGGCGAAGCGCTCTTCGGCCGCGCGGGTGTTGTTGCCCGGACCGAGATCACGCCGATCTCGGACGTGCGGGGCTCGACCGACTATCGGCTTCAACTGGCGGAGAACATCCTGCTGAAGTTCTACTTTGACCTGGTCAGCGGCGCCAATTCGGCGATGGTCGGCGCGGGACAGGAGTCGTGAGCATGTCGGTTGTCGGCAAGGCGATCCCGCACGAGTCCGCCGCCGCACACGCGGCGGGCCAATCGCTTTTTATCGATGACATTCCACCGGCGCGGAACGAGTTGTTCGTGGACGTGGTGGGCAGCCCGGTGGCGCACGGGCGGCTGCGGCGGATCGATACCGATGCGGCGCGGGCGGTGGCAGGCGTCGTGGGCGTGTTCGACCACTCGCACATCCCGGGGCACAACGCGATCGGACCGGTGGTCAAGGACGAGCATCTCCTGGTCGAGACGACGGCGGATTTCCTGGGGGATCCGGTCGTGCTGGTCGCGGCCACGTCGCGCGAGGCTCTTGCGGCGGCACGGCGAATGGTGCGGATCGAGATGGACGAGTTGCCGCCGGTCTTCACGATCGAGCAGGCGATCGCCAAGCGGCAGTTCCTCGGGCCGCCACGGATCATCGAACGGGGCGACGTGTCGGCGGCGCTGCGGGGGGCAGAGTTCACGTTGTCGGGTGAGCTGCAGGTGGGCGGGCAGGATCACTTTTACCTGGAATCGCAGGCGGCCATCGCGTACCCGCAGGAGGGCGGGGCGATGGTGGTCCACTCCTCGACGCAACACCCGACGGAGGTGCAGCAGACGATCGCGGAGGTGCTGGGGCTGCCGTTCAACGCGGTGACGGTTCTGTGCCGGCGGATGGGCGGGGGGTTTGGCGGGAAGGAGACACAGGCGGCGCAGCCGGCGGCGTTTGCGGCGATGGTGGCGCGGCTCACGGGCCGGCCGGCGCGGGTCGTCTATTCGAAGGACGACGACATGCGCATCACCGGCAAGCGGCACCCGTTCATGGGGCGGTATCGCGTCGCGTTCACGCGCGCCGGATTGATCACTGGCCTAAGCCTGGAGCTGTACTCCAACGGCGGGTGTTCGACGGACCTGTCGCTGGCGGTGCTCGAGCGGGCGATGCTCCATGCGGACAACGCGTATTTCATCCCGCACTTTCGCGTGATCGGGCAGGTGTGCAAAACGAACCTGCCGAGCAACACGGCGTTTCGCGGGTTTGGTGGGCCACAGGGGGTGGTGAACATCGAGAACGTGATCGAGCAGATCGCGATGAGGCTGGGGATCGATGCGCTGGACGTTCGAGAGCGGAACCTTTACGGGGCAAGGTCGCGCGGCGCGGGGCGCTTGGATTCAGACTCGTGGCTGCCGACGGATAATGGGGATGGAAATGGTGACGGCTGGTCCAATGGGACGGCGCGGGAGGACGACAGGGTCGGGGCGCTCGAGGGCCTGACGACGCCATACGGGCAGATCATCGGCAACAATGTTCTGCCCGACCTGATCGGACGGCTTCGCAAGGAGGCCGACTATGACTGGCGGCGGCAGGAGATCGCGGCGTTCAACGCGCGTTCGCGAACGCAGGTGAAAGGGCTGGCGCTGACGCCGGTAAAGTTCGGAATCTCGTTCACGAAGCAGCACATGAACCAGGCGAACGCGCTGGTGAACCTGTACACGGACGGCACGGTGCTGGTGACGACGGGGGCGACGGAAATGGGCCAGGGGGTCTACACGCGCATCCGCCAGCTTGTGGCGGACGAGCTTGGCGTGTCCTACGACGCGGTTCGGATCGGGACGACCGACACGTCGAAGAACAACAACACGTCGCCCAGCGCCGCCAGCGCGACGACGGACCTGAACGGCGCGGCGGCGGTGAACGCGTGCCAAGCGCTGCGGGCACGGCTGGCGGAGTTTGCGGCGCAACAGATCTTCAACGACCCGGCGGCGGGCCTTGCGCCATCGCCGTCGCACGTGACGTTCGCGCAAGGGGAGGTGTTCGACGCCCGCCGACCCGATCGACGGTTGCCCTTTGGCGACCTGGTAATGCAGGCGCACCTTCACCGGGTGAACCTGGGCGAGCGCGGGTTTTACGCCACGCCCGGCGTGGACTTCAATCGTGACACCGGCAAGGGCACGCCGTTCCTGTATTACACGAATGGGGCCGCCGCCGCGGAAGTGCTGATCGACCGCTTCACCGGCGAGCTGACGACGACGCGGGTCGATCTGGTGATGGATGCGGGCGTCCCGCTCAACCCCGGGATCGACCGGGGACAGATCGTCGGCGGGTTCGTCCAGGGGATGGGGTGGGTGACGACGGAGGAACTCAAGTACGGGCCGGGCGGGGAGCTGCTGAGCCATTCGCCTACCACGTACAAGATCCCGAACATCGGCGACCTGCCGGCGACGTTCAACGTCAGCTTCTTCGGTAACCCGGATTGCTCGGTCAGCCTCCGGCGTTCCAAGGCGCTGGGCGAGCCGCCGCTGCTGCTGGCGATCTCGGTCTGGGCGGCGGTCAAGAACGCGATCGCGCACGTCCATCCGACCGGCGCGGCGCAGCTAGCGCTGCCGGCGACGCCGGAGGAGATCCTGACCCGCCTGACGGGCGCGCCCAGCCCTGACCTCTGGTCACCGGAGGAACCGACTCCGCTGCCCGCACAGCTTCGGCCCTGAAGAGATTTGCCGTTTGGGTTATCCTCTGCATCCCATGGCCACCGCGCCGGACTGGTATTACAAGAAGCCCTTCAACGTGAAGCACCGCACGGGCGCGGGCGGTGTCGTGGCACGCCGGGAGGGCGATCGCATCCTGATCGCGCTCATCCGCGACCGCGGCGACCACGAGTACGTCCTGCCCAAGGGCGGCGTCGAGTACGGTGAATCGCTTGAGGAAGCCGCCGCACGCGAGATCCACGAGGAGGCGGGCTTTCGAAAGCTGAAGCTGCTCGGAGAACTGGGCACCGGTGAGCGCCTTGGCGGTAAGAAGAGCGTCTGGCAGAAGACCCACTATTTCCTCTTCCTGACTCGCGAAACCGAGGGCAAGCCCACCGACCGCCGCGACTGGGAAGTCCACTGGCACGAACTCGACAAACTCCCCGCCCTCTACTGGCAGGAACAGGAGCGCTTGATCCAGACCAATCGCGAGCGGATCATCGACCTCATCCGCCGCGCGCAGTGACAAACAATTGACCATTGGCAATGGACGATGGACAATGCCCGGCATTCCCATAGAACAGGAGCCAACGATGCCTGACCGCAACACCTCCCGACGCGACCTTCTGATCACGGCGACCGGCCTGACCGCCGCCGCCATCCTGCCCGCCGCCACTCCCGCCGCCCGTGCCGAAAATCCGGTGCTGCCGGCCCCGCCTGACGGGAAGTCGTCCGTCGTTAAGAACGGCCACCTCAACCACTCGGTCTGCCTCTGGTGCTACAAGGGGATGAAGTCCACCGACATGGCGCCCGTCGCACAGAGGCTGGGCCTCAAGGCGATCGACCTGCTTACGCCCAAGGAGTGGGCGCCGCTCAAGGAGCACGGCCTGATCTGCTCGATGACCAGCGGCGTGGACGGCGGGATCACCAAGGGCCTCAACCGCCGCGAGCGCCACGAGCGGATCGCCAAGTCCCTGGTCGAGCTTGCGGATGCCAACGCCGAGCAGGGCTACCCGAACGTCATCTGCTTCTCCGGCAACCGCGA
>DATBFY010000467.1:0-4451 GCA_036558265.1 Tepidisphaeraceae bacterium
CGATCCGAAGCATTGGCAGCCCCGCCGTGAACTTGCCGCCGTTCTGATCCCACCAGGTTTGCCAGCGGTGGGCGGTGTCCTGGAAGACCTTGCGGTCGTCCTTGCGCGCCGGGGCAAAGCCCTCCGAGTGGCCTCCGCTCAGTTGTTCGAGCGCGGCGGTGATCTCATTGACCGGCCGGCCGAAGTTGATCGTCGGATCGCCCGGGCCTGCGTAACCGGGGTCGCGTTGTAGGCCGAGCATGAAGTGCAGGATCGCCGGGTCCTTCACGCGCAGACCGCCGTAGTCGTTGGGTGAGAACGGGCAGTCCGCCAGCGCCGCGGCCAGCGCGGGCACCGCGCGCGGGTCGTCGATCGCCCGCAGCGCGACCGCCAGCGCGCTGCGCGTGTACGGCCGGCTGGTGCGCTGAAGCTCGGCGCAGATCGCCGGCACCGCCGCCGCGCCAACATCCGCCAGGTCGCGCACCGCGCCGCCCCAGGCGTCCACATCGTCCAGGTTGAGCCGGCCGAGGGTCTCGATCGCCGCATCGACCTTCCGCGCGTCCTCGGGCTTGCAACGCAGTTCGTCCCCGATCAGCCGCTTGACCCGCGCCTGCGCCAGCACGCTCGCCAGGTCCCCGGCCGGCTTGAGGTGAACGTCCTTGACCGCCTGCCACTCGAACGCGCACCGCTCGATCCGGAACTCGCGAACCTTCTCGCGCGCCAAGCCGGGGAAGACGGCCTCGACCCCGTGCCACGCGCCTGCCATGATCCAGCCGCCCCTGGAGACGTGCGCTTTGCCCGACTCGTCGATCGCCACCAGCCGCAGGGCGTCTTCGGAGGGGGCGAGCTGCGCACGGAACCAGCTTCCGTTCCTCGACGGCCTGTCGCGCGGCGACAGCTCGATCACCTCCACCTTGTCCGGCCCGCTGCCGTATACGCCCGGCGTCTTGAACGTCCGCACCGGCTGCCAGGTGTTGGCGGCGATGCCGAGCCCAAATTTCAGCGTCTCGTCGCCGGCCCCCACGCTGCATTCGAATACGCGCAGGTCGCCCAGCGTTGCCGCACCTTTGAACGGACTGGCGGCCACGGCGATGGTGATGCCATTGATTGCACGCGTGCGCAGGTAAGGCGGCGAGTCGTCGCCAGCGGCGGCGGCGCCGCTGATGCGCGCCGTCAACTCATAGACCGACTTGCCGCCGGCCCTCATGTATCCCGGTCCCGGGCCACGCGACTCGTACGGCGGCTCCACCCCGCGCGATCCGTCCGGGTACCAGAACGGCTGCAGCCGCGACGGCACGACGGAAACGGCTAGAAAATCGACCGTCACGCCGTTGGCGTACGCAATGTGGTAAGGCGAGGCGGCCGGCGCGGCGACGGGGACGACCGGCGCCGCGGCCGCCGGCTTGGGGGCCGATGGCGGTGGGGCGCCCCTGAGCAGTGCAGCCGCCGCACCTCCCAGCCCGACCAGGACGACCACGGCGAACGTGGCCGCCAACGTCTTCAGGTGACTCATCATGAGGACTCCCTTTGCAATGGCCGAGACCGGCCCAGCTATGGCCGTTGCCGCGGACGCGCTGCCCAGCGCGCTGGCGGCGCTGATCAGGGCCGGCGGGGCCGCCTGCGCGTTGGCCGTCTCCAGGATCACGACGAGCGCGGCGGCGCCGGTCAGGCTCACGCCTCGCCGCGCAAACGCGCGCCGCAGCCGCTCGACCGCCCGCGAGACGCGCTGCTTGGCGGCGTCCTCGGAGACCCCCAGCGCCACCGCCATCTCGCGCACGCCTTTGCCCTGGAAGTAGCGGAGGAGCACCGCGTCGCGGTCGTGCACCGACAGCGCGTTGATGGCGTCGTCCAGGATCGGCGCGGCCCGCTCCCAGGCGGGCGGATCGTCGTGCTGTGTGGGGGTGGTGAGCGGCATGATCTGGGCGGCGGCCCGCTCGTGACGTCGTCGGCGATCCTCCGCCCGCACCGCGTTCGCCGCCGCGTGACGGGCCGTTTGATACAGCCAGCCGGGCAGCACGACGTTTGCCCCGATCCGCCCCGCACGCTGTGCCAGCAGCAGGAACACCGCCTGCGTGGCATCCTCCGCCAGGTGCCGGTTGCCCCGGGCCTGGCGCACGCATGCGTTGTAAACCAGGTCGATGTGCCGGCGGACCAACTCGCCAAAGGCGGCCTGGTCGCCGTCGCGGGCATAAGCGCCGAGCAGTTCGCGATCGGTCATCGGCCTCCTTTGACGGTCAGCGCGGGTGACGGGCAGCGACCGGACAACAGATAATCTCCGACCCATCTCTGCGGTGACAGCTTAACCGTGTCGATGCCGGGAGAGTAAGAGGAACCGCCGCGCTCCGCGCGCCCGAAGGCGGCGGCATCGGTTCAGCGGGTCAGGGTCGCGGCGGTCCCGCACTCGGGGCAGCGGTCGGGGGTGGCGCGCAGGTCGTAGTTGCAGGTGGGGCAGCGGCCGGTCATGAGGCGATGGCGGCGCCTCGCGCGGGCGGCGGTCCAGGCGGCGGGCGCGGCGGCGGTCAGGAGCGCGGCGAACCAGCAGGGCAGGGCGGCGCTGGTGTGAGTCGGTCCGCTGTAGCACTTGAAGCCGATCGCGTTCCAGACGGTGGGCGGATCGGAGCGGGCGTAGCGCTGGGGCACGCCGGGGAAGGTGCGGTGGTACGTATCGGATGCCGCCAACTCGTTGTGTTGGCGCACCTGCCGGCGCTGGGCGGCGGTCCAGACGTGCCAGGAGAGCTCGAGCTGGCCACCGCCGCTGTCGGCGTCGAGCTTGAGGAACCGTTGCCCGGCCGAGTCAGAGGGCCAGGGGATGAAGGTCCAGGCGTAGTCGCGGACGAGGTGACTGCGGATCCAGAGCACGCAGAGCGCGGTGCAGAGGACGGTGGAGCAGGCTACGGCAAGCGTGCGGATTCGAGGCATCGGCGAGGATTCTAGGGTTGAATGTCGGATTCCTGCTCGGCGGCATGGGGCGGCGCGAGAAAAAAAGAATCTAGCGGTGGGCATAAAAACGTAAGATCTTGTCAGCACGTAATTTATGGATTTTCTGGTGCGTGGAAAGCGCCGCCTTTTCGCCGCCGAAGCGCCCCCAAAGCGCCTCCCGAATCTCCCCAATGCGCCGCCCTTTTCCCCCCAATGCGCCGCCCGGATGCCGCCGTTGCGCCTCCGTGGGCGTTTGAGCAGGTGCACTCAGTTGTAAAAGAACCGGATGGATCTCTATCACAGTGGGGTGCGACAATGCCATTATAAAGTTTGCATTTTGTACGGTTGGCTTGCCGCTGAGTTCGCCAAGCAGTTCCTCTTCCCGCTCCAGCAGGTTCACGAAATCCAGCATCGTCAATTCCTTGTCCGCCACGCCCGTCGGTATACCACTACCGGGGCGGGTGACTCTCAGCACCCGCGACCCGCTCAGATACTTGAAATCGGGTTGCGAGTGACGCAGGATCGAAGTCCGGCAATGAAGGAACGTCGTCCGCACTCGAAGAAGCATCACCACCGCAAGCCGCCGCCGGCGCCGCGCAATCCTGGGGTGATCCGCAAGCCGGGTGGGCCGCCGCCCGCCGGCGCCGCGGCCGGCCAGGAGCCCGCGCCGACGCATTGGGGGGATGTGGCCGAGTGGTATGACCAGCTCGTGGGGGAGGAGGGGAGCGAGTATCACCGGCATGTCGTACTGCCGGGGGCGGTACGGCTTCTGGCGGCGAAGGCGGGCGACCAGGTGCTGGACATCGCCTGCGGGCAGGGGGTGCTTTGCCGGATGCTGGCGCGGCAGGGGGTGCAGGCGAGCGGCGTGGACGCGGCGGTGAACCTCATTCGGCTGGCGAATGATCGGAATGCGCAGATCCCGCCGGGCACGGCCAGACCGGTTTACCGGGTTGGAGACGTGCGGGAGCTTTCGCCGGCGTTTGGCGAGGATCATTTCGATGCGGCGGCGTGTCTGCTGGCGATCCAGAACATCAACCCGATCGGGCCGGTGTTCGAGTCGGTCGCAAGAGTCCTCAAGCCGATGGGGCGATTCGTGGTGGTGATGATGCACCCGGCGTTCCGCGGGCCGAAGGAGACGAGCTGGAGGTGGGATGACAAGCGGAAGGTGCAATACCGCCGGGTCGATCGCTACCTGCTGCCGCGCAAGATTCCGATCGTGACGCATCCGGGCAAGAGCCAGGATTACACCTGGACGTTCCACAAGCCGATCGAGGCGTACGTGAAGGCGGCGCGCAATGCGGGCCTGCTCATCGACGCCCTGGAGGAGTGGACGAGTCACAAGACCAGCACGTCGGGTCCGCGTGCGCCGGCGGAAAACGTGGCGAGGGAGGAGATCCCGCTTTTCCTGGCGATCCGGGCGGTCAAAATCAGCCCGCCAACCGTATCCGAAGCACCCGACGTACCGGCTACCGCCGAACAAGGGGTGAGTGGTGATGCCGGCGACCGTAACCCACCTGAGACCCAAGGCCCGGGATGAGCGTCCGACCGACGGG
>DATBFY010000468.1:0-13433 GCA_036558265.1 Tepidisphaeraceae bacterium
GCTGAAGTACCCGCTCCAGGACCAGAACTACACATTCGTCATCCAGCGCGTCCGCTATGGCTGGGCCACAAAGTTGTTCGACAACTTCACGATCATCAACGCGGCCGCAGACGATTTCACGCCCAACGAGGACCCCGACCAACTGTTCACGGCAACCCTGCCCGACCCGGTGCGAAATACGCCCGACCTGTCGCACCTTATGAACCGCGGCGCGCCCGGAACCGTATTGACGCCCGCAACGCTGACCGAGGACGATGTCCCCGCCGAAGGACTGATCAACATCAACACCGCCTCGTGGCGCGTGCTGGCGCAGTTGCCGCTCGTGATGCAATTGGGCGATCCGACGAAGGTCGACCGGGTGATGACCGAAGACCTGGCCCGCCGGATCGTCTACTTCCGCGACATCGATGACGGCCGGGGCATTCCCGACAGCACCGGTGTGATTCTGCCGCACCCGCACGGCCCGTTCCGCAGCGTCATGGAACTGCTGATGGTCCCTTACTTCCAGTCCGGCGAGCAGACGTTGCCGGCGTACGATCCGCTTCCGCCATATCAGCCCGTGCCTGTAGGTGTGCTCAATGACCCGACCATCCCCAGCATCTACGACGGTGATTTCTCGCCATTACGAGACAAGGGCCCGGGCAACGTCGGTGATGGCGTGCGCCTCGACTTCAAAGAAAAATACCTCATGCTCACCCGCATCTCCAACCTCATCACCACCAAGTCCGACTGCTACACCTGCTACATCCAGGTCCAGGGCTGGCGCGACGCCGGGACGCCCAACGCCAAGCTCGTCGCCCAGAAACGCCTGGCCTTCATCGTCGATCGCAGCCGCCTCACCCCCACCAAGCGCACCCCCACCGTCTACAACGTCCCCGTCTCCGACTAGGCCCGCGCCGCCCCGCCCCGGCCCTCCGCGGCGGCGATGGCGGCGGCCCACAACATTGAGTGAGGGTAGACTGGCAGGCGCCCCGCGCTTGCCAGTCTTTTTTCGCCTTCGCCCCGACGAGGGGAGAGCGCGCCAACAACCCGCAATTTTGATGCGCGCCCGTGACGCGCCCAGCGCCACCCCCTCCCCCGGAAAAATCAAACAATCTTCACCCCAAAACCCCAGCAAATCCCCGCCTCCCGCAAGCCTGATGGCGCTCGGCGCGTCACCGCCGCGCAACCCCGCCCCATAGGTGGAGGACGCGCGCAGCACGTAGGGCTCGCTTCAGCGAGCGGAATCCCTTTTGCCTTTTGCCTTTTGCCCTTTGCCTTCTCCCTCCCCCCCCTCCCCCAACCGCGACAGATTTCCAAACGAACCCACCGAACCTTCAACCCAGTACAATTCGCCAATGCCCCGCCTCCTCCTCCTGCTCGTCCTCGCCCTGCTCGCCCCCCTCGCCCTGGCCGAGCCGGCCACCGTCACCCTCGCCCCCCACGGCGCCCTGCTCGTCAACGGCCGGCCGGTCTTCCCCATCGGCTTCACCATGCCCCCGCCGCCGGACGGCAAAACGCCCGATGGCAAGGATGCCATCGCCGAGCTCGCCGACGCCGGCGCCACCTTCCTCCGCACCGGCCCGATGGGCGCCCCCTGGGACGAGCAGACGATCGCGCGGGAGGTCCAGTACCTCGACGCCGCCGCCCGCAACGGCATGTACTGCCTCCCCTACCTCCGCGAGCTCGCAACCCTCCCGCCCGGCAACGCCCAGCGCGAGGCCCGTCTCCGCGACCTGCTCGCAAAGCTCAAGGACCACCCCGGCCTGGGCGCCTGGAAGGGCGCCGACGAGCCCGACTGGGGCCACCAGCCCGTCGAACCCCTCCAGCGCGCCTACGACCTCATCCACCAGCTCGACGGCCGCCACCCCGTCCTGATCATCCAGGCCCCCCGCGGCACGGTCGATTCCATGCGCGCCTACGACGCGACTTACGACATCACCGGCGCGGATGTCTACCCGATCAGCTACCCCCCCGGCACCCACTCCGCCGAGCCCAATAAGAACATCTCCATGGTCGGCGACTTCACCAAGAGGATGGTGGAAGTCGGCGGCGGCGGAAGGAAACCCGTCTGGATGGTCCTCCAGATCGCCTTCTCCGGCACCGTCAAGCCCGGCAAGACCCTGCGCTTCCCCACCTTCCCCGAAACCCGCTACATGACCTACCAGGCCATCGCCACCGGCGCCCGCGGCCTCCTCTACTTCGGCGGCCAGCTCCCCAAATCCCTCAGCCCGCAAGACGCCAGGCTCGGCTGGAACTGGACCCACTGGCGTCGCGTCCTCCGCCCCGTCATCGAGGAGATCGGCACGAAATCCCCGCTCTATCCCGCGCTCGTGGTCCCCGATTCCAAACTCCCGATCCAGTGTCCCACCCCCGGCGTCGAATGGGTCGCCCGCGAAGCCGGCAACGACCTCTTCCTCATCGCCACCAAGCGTGAAGGCCCCACCGGCCAGGCCAAATTCACCGGCCTGCCCGACTGGGCGACAAATGCCGACGTTCTCTTCGAATCCCCCCGCACCGTCGAAGCCCAAAACGGCCAATTCAGCGACTGGTTCGCCCCCTTCGACGCCCACGTCTACCGCTTCAAGCACCCATGATGGTCAACACTGCACGGAGGGGTAGAACGCCCCCCGCGGGTCGTGATAGGTGCCCATGGCCATCAGCCCCATCGGCTTGACGACCCGCAACCCCTGTGCAAGGCACCACTTAAAGAACGTGGCGCGCCGGATCGGCACCAGCAGCGCCAGCGGCTCGCTCGTCAGGGCGCTGGCTCCCGCCAGAAGCTCCTGCATGTCCCGATCCGTCTCCGCCACGCCATGGTTGATGAACCAGAACGTCGGCGCCGACGCGTACGCCACCACCCGCCCCTCCCGCTCCAGGAGAAGCGGCCGGAACATGTTCACCGAATCCGCCAGCTCGCCGCCGCGCTCAAACCCGTGGACCCGCCGGCAGAGGTCCACGCACGCCGGCACATCCGCCGCCGTCATCGACCGAACCGTCCCCGGCGACGGCGCACGCAGCTTCCCGGTCATCAGCGCCAGCGGCTCCTTCAGCTCGAACCCCAGCGACGCGTAAAGCGAGAGCGACGTCGTATTGAACGCATCCTGCACCAGCCGCGTCCCCGGCGCGCCGGTTTCCGCCGCCCGCGCGATCACCGCCTCCATCAACCGCCTTCCCACGCCCTTGCCGTGAAAGTTCGGATCCACCGTCAGCGGCCCCACGGTGGCGATCGGGTCCCGCTGGTCGAGGAAGTTCGAGCCCACGACCCTGCCGTCCGCCTCGGCGACCACGCCCCACCATTTCGCGTGGGTCATGAACGCCTTGGCGAGTCCCTGCGCCGCCTCGGGCACGGGGAAATCCGGCGGAAAGTTGTGCTTCTTCGCGATCGACCCGAAGGCCTCAAAGACGATGCTGGCGACCACGTCAGTGTCGGACGGTCGAAACGGGCGGAGCTGGATGTCCATGCCTCAAGAGATTACGCGATCGTCATTGCTCCTTCATCCCCGTCGCCGACCAGATCAGCAGGTTTTTCATCAGCGACTGGGCATACGCCGGCTCAAAGCCCAGCACGCCCCAGTTGTTGCACCCCAGCAGCCCCGTGGTCAGGTCCAGCGGGTTGAGGATGACCTTCCCCCGCCCGAAGGTGATCGCGTCGAGACGCCCCCCCGTGCCGTAACCCCGGGTCTTCACGTACGCCCGCACCTGCGGCGTGGCCAGGTCGTCCATCCCCGGACCGCTCGCGGCCAGGATCGGGTGCGTCCTGGGCAGCAGTTGCGGCTGCACTTCCGGGAACGCCTTGGCGAGCGCGAGGCGGGCGGATTCGTAAAAGTCGCCGTTGCCCCCGCACGGCTCGACCATCAGCACGCCCCCCGCCTGGACGAACTTGCGGATCGCCGCGATCTGCGCGGCGGTCGGCGTGTACGCGCCCGTCCCCGTCCAATGCGCGAACCCGCCCAGGTTGGGGTTGAGGTTCTCGATGTCGGTCGCGACCACGCTCAGCGCCACGTCGGTATCTCGCTGGAAAACGCGGGCGAACCGCCCCCACGCCAGCGGCTCGGGATCCCAGTTGCCCGGGTACTTCAGGCGAACCACGCCGATGCTCCCGCCCGTCGCCGGGCCCTGCGGCGGCACGTACGTGGACGCCAGGCGGTTGCGCAGGTCGCCCTTGCCTGCGGCGTACAGGAAGATGTTCATCCCCAGTTCGAAGAGGCTGCGCCGGCTCTTGTCCTGCCGCATCTGCCAGTACTGCGTGATGTCGGTGGGCGAGTGGAGCATCAGGATGCGGGCCCCGTTGCTCACCGCCCGAAGGCGTGGCCGCGGGCTTGGCTTGTACAGCACCGAGTAGATCTCGTGATCGTCGGGCAGGTCCTTCATCTCGTAGTCGGGGAAGAGTTTTCTCGCCAGCTCCTCGAGCCACTCGTTGGCCTGCGCCTCGCCGCCGTCCGCCTGCGTGAAGAGCATGCCGCCGGCGAGCACGTAATTGCGGATCTTCTCGATCTCGTCGGGCGTGAACTGTTCCCGCTTGTGGCTGGCGAGGTAGAGGATCGGCGAATCCGCCCAGTCGGTCCAGTCGCGGGAAAGGGGGACGACCTGCCAGTTGAGCGGTCGCTCCATCTCGCGCGAGCCGAAGCGCGCCAGGTTGGCGACGTCGCGCGGGCGGTTGGCCCAGTGCCCGTCGAAGCGCAGCTTGTTCATCAGGATCGGGTGCCGCCCGCGCGCCAAAAAGAGCAGGTGGTAGGCCGTCTCGATCTCGGTCCCCCACGAGCCATCCCCCTCCTGGGCGTTGATCACCGCCGCCGCCAGCTCGCGATACCAGTCGTGCTCGCCGAAGAACTTGAACCCCGACGCCAGCCCCACCCGCTCCAGGCCGTAGAGCGTGTACCCGCCGGAGAGGTTGACCGAGTTGTCGTTGAACTCCAGGTAGTCCAGGCCGCGCTGCAATGCCTTGGAGAACGGTTCGCGCCCGACCTGCGAGCCGATCTTCGGGGCGTCGAGGTAATCGTGGGTCACGAACAGCGACGCGATGCCGGCGACGGTCATCGAGATCCGTCCGTCGCCGTTGCGGCCGAAACCGGCGTAATCCCAGGTTCCGTTGGCGTTCTGGCAGCGCGTCCAGTGGTTCTCGACGGCCTGCCAGTAGCTGGTGTTCACCTCCGCCCCGATCTCCGCCGCCGACCACACGCCCAGGAGGCCGTACTGGCTGTTGGAATTGTCCCAACCGCCGCCCGAGAAGACCGCGCGTCCCCCGTTTTTCGAGTAGGTGTAAGCGCCCCCGACGTGCGACGACAGCAGGTACGCCAGGTCGGCGGAGATCGCCGGCTTGTCCTCCGGCCGGGCGAGCAGCGCGAGCGCGGTCGCGCGGATCGCCCGGGCGTAGGTGACCGGCCCCAAGTCCGCGGGCATCGCCTTCATCTTCTCCACCATGTCGCGGACGAACGGGCCCTTGAGGTTGAGGCGGTCGTCCTTGATCGCGTAGGCGCTCTGCAACAACGCGTAAACGCACAGGGCGTCCAGGCCCGTATAATAGGCGTCGCGCCGCTCCGTCCCGCCGTGCAGCCTGCCGTTGACGAACCGCCCGATCAGAAAGTTGGCGCCGCCCTGGATCGCCCGCCCGATCGCCTCGTCGGTCAGGCCGGACGCCGCGACGGCGCCTTGCCGCCCGGGTTGAACGGTGATCGGCGGGCGCACGACCGGCGGGAGCTTGGGATCCACGCCCGGGCGATGATCGACCGCGGCAGCCACCGTCGGCTGCGTGACCGGCTTACTGGCAGGAGCCATCGGGTGAACGGTGGATGCCGCAGCGGACGCTTTCGCGGATGTCGTCGTGGGCGACGGTCGCGTCGGGGCGGTGCTCGCGTGTCGGATCGCCAACTGGGTCGTCAACCGTCTGGGATGGTACTCGGGCCAGTCCGGCGCCGCGGCCCAAGCCTGTGAGGCGGCGGGGATGCCCGCCCCGTTTTCGGTGGCGTGTGTCGTCGCGGGCTTCGGCACGGGTGGATGCGTTTCCTGGGGCAGCGTCACCGTCGAATATTGTTGCTTCATCTGGCCGAACAGCGTCTTGAACAACTCGTCACGCTGTGCCCGGGCCTGCTCTACATCCGACCTGAGCTGCGCATCGACGATCTCGTGCCCGGCCACCATCTGATCGATCTTGCGATAGGTGTCGTACGCCTCGCGAAAGCGCTGATCGACGGTGTACGCCTCGGCCTTGGCCTTCAGATCGCGGATCGGGGCGCGGTGCTGGTCGTCCCAGGTGGGCTTAGCGCGCCCGACCAGGATGACCGCCAGGATGACCGCCGACGTCAGCAGGCTGCCCAGCAACGTGTAGAGCAGCGCGAAGCTGAAACCTCCGCGCGGCGGCGCGGGGGTGGCCGGCTGGCGGAGCGCGATCGGTGGAGGCGTGATCGCCGCCGCCGAAGCCTTTGCCGGCATTGATGCCCTGGGCGCATCGCCACCTGTTGCGCGCGGGCCCGCGGCGCTCTCGCCCCCGCCGGTTTGACCCGCGGCGGAGTCGTCGCCCGGGAATCGCACGGGCACCGCGCTATGTCCCAGGGCCGCCGACAGCGCCGCCGCGGCAGCCACCGTGGCGTCATCCGACGTTTCGCCGGGCAGCAGGGCGGCGACGTCCTGCAGCGAGTCCTGCGGCGCCGGCTCGTCCGGTTGCGCGGGGATGGTGAACCGCGTGCCGCACGCGACGCACAGCGCGGTCAGGCCCGCGTCGCTCGCGGAGAACTGCGACACCTTCCCGCACTGCTGGCATCGGACTTTGAAGGACATGGGTAACTTCCGCAGCCCCCGTTTGGTCCACCGCCGCCTTGACGGCCGCATGGCCGCGCGCGTGTCCCTATTTCATCCGGCACCCGCGCCGTTTTCAACCCTAAATCGGTTCGGATTGCTGGGCGGGGATGACCATGGATTGCGGCAGAACGCCACGGCACCGAAGAGGCAGCAGACCGGGAGCCGGGGAGGACGAGGTGTTGAGCCGAGAAGGATTGCGGTCGCCTCTGGGTACGCAGAAGGCGCTCGAGCGGATTTGGGTGGATGTGCTGACGCTCCTGGCACGGGCGGCGTTTGCGCATTTTGCCGGGAGAGGGGGTTGATTCATCGTGTGCCTGGTCTGGCAAAATGCTCCAACGCCGTGGGTCACGAGGGCGCCATGGCGAACGTCGTTCATGGCATGCTCGCAGTGGAGGCGGCTTTTACGAGGGCCGTTCGGACGGTTGGACAGCGAGGGGACCGGTTCCACCGCTGTCGCGGTGCCTACACCGTCCGGGGTTCCCGCAGCCGGGCCACCCCCGCCCGTCGGGAGGTGAAAAGGTCGGCGGGGCCGCAAGAACAACAAGTCGAATCGAATCCCAGCGTGCGAGTTGGACGAGTTGCAGGCTTTGCGGAACGGGTTCGGCGAACATTTGGACGCGCCGGATGATTCTCCCGAAGCCGGCGTTCGCCGGTGCGTCGCCGACGGCGATCGCTTGGATCAAGGGCGGCGCGACGGCGGTGCACATCGGCCGGATTACGCAGTGTGCAGAATCCGCAACGAACACCCCGTGCGTGAGCAATCCTGCCTCAAGAAGGACCCTTGCCGGGCGGAGATGACCGGGCGGGACGGGGCGAACGATCCCGACCGCGAAAGCGGGCCTCGGCCGGTCATTTCACGGTGGCGACCGAGCCGGGGGAGGCGTTGCCGCCGAGCGATTCGTCCTGGTGGATGGCCCCGTTGCCCGAAAGGGAGATCGTCCGCGCGATGATCCGGCCGTAGAAGTCGCCGGTGCCCCCGACGCTGACCGAGCTTGCGGGGGCATAGAGATCGGCGTAGACGCTGGAATTACGGCCGATGTTCACCGCCGCCGAAGTGAGGGCGATGATGCGCAGGTTCGCCGCGAGGTTACCGGCGACGGTCACGTCCCCGCTGAGGTTAAAGCTCCCGTCCACGTACAGCGTCACCGGGCCGGCAATGATCAGATTTCCCCCTATCGTCACGCTGTTAAACCGGTACGTGCCCGATCCGAGCGTCAGCGTGCCCTTGCCGCCGTCGTCGTAGTCCCCCTTCGACACGTACGACCCCGGCAACGCCGGCGGTGGATAGGAGAGCGGCGTCGAGATCTTCGAGGCGGTCCCGGGCGGGACGACGCCGTTGCTTCCGCCGTGCGTGTAACTGGTGCCGTAGACCAGGCTGCCGCGGATGTTGCCGCTGCCGCTCACGGTGACGCTGCCGTTGGTCGCCAGGGTCGCGTTCGAGCCGCGCGTCGCCGCGCTGTAGGGCCCGCCTGACGACTTGTAGCTGTCCACGTCCGCGCTGCCCTGCATGTCGATCGAGTCCAGGCCGACGATGCCGTATGGGGGTTGCGGTGGGACGTATTTGGCCACCGCCGACGCGTGAACCGTCGTCGAGGTCACGCCCAGCACCCGCGCGAACATCAACGGAACGTCGTAACTGGCGTCCACCTGAACGGCGTTGATGGTCCCCGTGCCTCCCCAGTCGATCGCCGTGCTCGTCAGCGTGGTCCCGGGGCGGCGCGGGTCGAAGGGTTGACCGTCCACGCTGTTCGCCCGGGCGATGGACCCCGCGTCGAATCGGATCCGATTCAGATCATCGGCCGTATCCGGCGCCGCGGCGCGGGCGGCAGCGTCCAGCATCCGGCGCAATTCCGTCTTCACCAGTTGAACCCGCGCGTAGTCCACGCCCAGCGAAGCCAGCGCGAACATCGCGACCATTGCCACAACGATATAGAGCACGGCCACCCCCCGTCGGGCACGAGACAGGAATGTCGCATGCGTGCTCAAAACTGAAGTACTCCAGCGCGGACGGGTCTCCTTCTGCGCATCGGCAGAACGTCATACTGGGGTTAGGGCACGCGGCGTGGGTTCCGATAATCTCGATTGTCCTGGTGAGGAGAACGCCGCCCCGTCGCGATCCCTTAGCCTAGGTGTGGCTGACGAACTGCTCGTAGAGGTGGGCGTACTTCCCCCCGGCGTCGACCAACTCGCCGTGCGTCCCCCGTTCGACGATCCGGCCCTGGTCGATCACCAGGATCATGTCCGCCCGGAGGATGGTCGAGAGGCGGTGGGCGACGATGAAGGTCGTCCGCCCCTCCAGCAGTTTCTCAAGCGACCGTTGGATCAGCATCTCCGTCCCGGTGTCCACGGCGCTGGTCGCCTCGTCGAGCATGAAGATCCGCGGGTCGGCCAGGAATGCGCGGGTGAAGCAGATCAGTTGCCGCTGCCCCAGCGACATGCTCGCGCCGCGCTCGCCCACCTCGGTCGCAAAACCGTCCTGAAGGCTCATGATCGCGTCGTATGAGCCGATCGCCCGCGCCGCCGCGATCACGTCCTCGTCGCCGGCGCCCAGCCGCCCGTAACGGATGTTCTCCATCACCGTCCCGGAGAAGAGATAGTTCACCTGCAGCACCAGGCCGGTCTGGCGGTTGAGGGTCTCGCCCTGGACGAAACGGATGTCGTGATCGTCCACCAGGATCCGCCCGGCTTGCGGTTGATAGAACCGCGCGATCAGCGAGATGATCGACGACTTGCCGCTCCCCGTCGCCCCCACCAGCGCGACCATCTGCCCCGGCGCCGCCTGGAAGTCGATGTCGTGGAGCACGGGTCGCTCCGGGTTGTACCCGAACGTCACGTGCTCGAAACGGACGTGCCCGGCGATCCGCGGCAGGGGGGTGGCGCTGGGCTCGTCCTGCACCTCGGGCGGCATGTCCAACAGGGCGAAGACGCGCTCGGCGCCCGCCATCGCCATCATCAACTGGGTCGAAAAATTCCCGAAGTTGATGATCGGGTTCATGAACCAGTCCCAGTACAGGTACGCCGCCACGACCGAGCCGATGCCGACGGCTTCGCTGGCGCCGATCTCGCCGCGCACCAGCAGGTAGGCGCCGTAGACGATGATGATCACCCGTCCGAGGAACCGGATCAGCTCCAGCGTCGGCTGGTAGAGGCCCGTGATCCGGGCCGTGTTCATGTTGTTCTCGGTGTTGGTGACCTGGAGCGCGTTGAAGCGCGAGAGGTTGGGTGTCTGGCGGTTGAAGGCGACGACGACGCGCATGCCGGTGATGTTCTCGGCGAGGTTGGTCGAAACCCTCGTGTACCCCTCGCGCGCCACCTGGAACATGAAGGTGGACTTCTTGCGGTAGATGTGGTGAGACAGGTAGAGCACGGGCCCGAGCCATGCGACCGCCAGGAAGAGTCGCCAGTCGGTCCAGACCAGCATCGCGGCGGCGAAGAGCATCATCAGGAGGTTGGCGACCACCTGCCAGATGCCCCAGACGTTGACCTCGCGCAGGGCGGCGATGTCGCTGGTGCAGCGGCTGATGATCCGACCGAGCTTGGTCTTGTCGTAGTAGCTCATCGAAAGGCGCTGGAGGTGCTCGAACAAGCGCCTGCGGAGCGAGAACTGCACCTTTTCGCCCGCGTAGGTCATGATCAGGATGACGTAGCGCTCCAGGACCCGCGCCACCGCCGCCACACCCGCCCAGATGAGCACGATCGATACCACCCGCCAGCACGCCTGCCGCGGCGACATTCCGGGCAGCTTCCCCCCCGCGAACGCGCTCACGTGATCGATCACCTGCTGCATGAACCTTGGCGACTGCATGTCGAGGAGGAGCATGAGCATCCCCAGCGCCGCCCCCAGGCCGTACAGGCCCTTGTAGGGCAGCAGGTTTTTAAGTACCCGCTTGACCAAGGGCCACTCGATCGGCTTGTAGCGCTGCTCGTCGTCTTCAACCTGAACTTCGCGCGCCGCGACCGACTTGGGTGCTTCTTGCCGAATCCGAAATGGCCAGATGCGTGCCATGCTTGCCTCAACGTGGCACGGGCGGCTCGCCCGTGATACCGCGATCATGGGCGAGCCGCCCATGCCACTTCCTAAACCTCTCCCGGGCCTTCGTGCGTCGCCACCGCGGCGCCGGCCACGTGCCGCTCGTCGCGCATGCGCTTGATGTGCGACGGGCTTTCCTCGACCTCGCCGTCGTAGCCCTGCAACTGCGCCGCCGCGATCTCGCGATAGTGGCCATCCTCGCGCATCAGCTCCTCATGAGTGCCCATCTGCGTCACCCGGCCGTCTTCCAGCACGACCACCACGTCCGCCGTCTTCACGCTGCTGATCCGATGGGCGATCAGGAACGTGGTGCGGTCGCGGAGGATGTGCCGCATGCCGCGGCGGATCAGCTCCTCGGTCTCGGGGTCGATCGCCGCCGTCGCGTCGTCGAGCACGAGGATGCGCGGGTCCGACAGGATCGCCCGCGCGATCGCCAGGCGCTGCTTCTGCCCGCCCGACAGGCTCGCCCCGCGCTCGGCCAGCACCGTCTCGTAACCGTTGGGCAGGGCTTCGACGAACTCGTGCGCCTGCGCCAGTCTCGCCGCCGCCTCGACCGCGCCGCCCTTCACGTGCGGCTTGCCGTAGGCGACGTTGGCTTCCACGCTGTCGGAGAACAGGTGCGTCTCCTGGAATACGAATGCCACCTGCTGCCGAAGCGTGTCGAGCGAGAGGTCGCGGATGTCCACGCCGTCGATCAGGATTCGCCCGCGCTGCGGGTCGTAGAACCGCGCGATGAGGCTGACCAGCGTCGTCTTCCCCGCCCCCGTCGGTCCGACGATCGCCACCACCTTCCCGCCCGGCACGGCGAAGGTGATCTCCTCCAGCACGGGCTTGGCCACGTCGTAGCCGAAGGTCACGCCCTCGAATCGCACGGTCCCCGTGCCCGGCGGCAGGGGAGTGGCGCCGTCCTTCACCGGCACGCTCGCCGAGGCCGCCAGCACCTCGTAGAGTCGCTTCGACGACACGACCGCGTTCTGGTACTGCTCGCTGATCACCGCCACCTGCTGCAACCGCTGGAGGATCGCTCCCATCGCCGTGCCCAGCACCAGGAAGTCGCCCACCTCCATCGTCCGCCCCAGCAGCGAATACCCCGTGATGATGAAGATCCCCGCCAGCAGGTAAAGCGACAGGTGCGACACCGTCGCGATCGAGCGAATGACGGGCGTGAAGTTGGCGTAGAGGCGGATTCTAGAGCGGACCTTCTCGAAGTACGTGTCGCACGCGGTGTAGTACTTCTCGACCTCCTGTCGCTGCTTGGCGAAGGCCTTGACGACGTGCACTCCGGCGATGTTCTCGGTCAGGATCGAGACGTTGCGGTCCTCGGCCTCCATGACCGCCTTGCTCGCCGGCTGAACTTTTTTGCCGAAGCGTAAGATGTACCACGTCCAGATCGGGAGGGGCATCGCGGCCACCAGCGCCAGCCAGGGGTTGAGCGTGAAGATCAGGATGATGTACCCGCCCGTGATCAGGGCGATCTCCAGCGTCACCAGCAGTGCAGTCTGAATGAACGCCCGGACGTTCTGAAGGTCGGTCAGGGCGCGGTTGATCAGTTGCCCGGTCGAGACGCGGTCGTGGAACGCGAAACCGACCCGCTGGATCTTGTCGTAGACCGCCTCGCGGATGTAGTAGACCATCGTCATGCTGAGGCGCGTGTTGGCGGTCTCCCGGAAATAACGGAGCACTGCGTTAATCAGCACCAATCCGGAGAGCCCCAGAACGACCCGCCGCAGCGCCCCTGCGTTCGGATCCGCCCCGGAAATCCACCGCCAGAATCCCAGGTTCGCCGCCGTCTTGAAGTGAATCAGCTTGATCTGATTGACCGCCTGCCCCATCTGCCGGGTCGTCAGGATGTCGATCCCGATGAACAGGATCAGAACCGCGCAGGCGACCGCGGCCATCCCGCGTACCGGTCGCAGGAATGAAAACATCCAGACGAGTAGCTGAAAGGTGGTCTTCTCGACGACGGGGACTGCCTCGCCATTGTGGCGCGCAGGTGGACGTTCGCCCTCCGCTTGCTCTTTTTCGGGAGCCGGAGGGCGCTTCAGATTGGGGGACGACGTTGGCGGCGCGGAAGGGGTGGTGGACACGTTCAATCTTCGCAGTCGAAGCCGTTACGCTATCGACAACCTTTATCGCGTCAACCCACGAAAAGCACGGCCGGTCGTGAGCCAGGTTCAGCCGTGCAGGGGAAGACGCTCGGCGGTCCGATAAATCTGACGCGCGCCCGGGTTCCGATGGTTGTGCGGCGGCTCACATCGTCGCGGGAAATCAGTTTGCCTTTTGGGGCGGATGGGGCAAATGTGTGGCAGTCGATGTTATAAATCGATGCGCCAGACGGGGTTTAACCGACCCCACTGCTGAGGGAACTACAGATGCGACGATCGATTCGCGCCGGGCTTGGAATTCTGGTGTTGGGTGGGACGTTTACCGCGGTGTACGTGACCGCCGCGCCCGGTCCCGCGGCCGCCCCCGCGGCTGCTTCCGGTCAGAAGCCGGCGGCGACCGAACCGCCCGCGCGCAGAGAACTGGTCATGCCGCCCGGCTACGAGAAGGTGACCGTCGCCGGTCACACGGCACTGTGTGAGCCCAACGACGCGGCATGGGTCAAGCAGGCGCTGGGGGACGT